>JBBQFU010000077.1:0-32296 GCA_038322185.1 Haliangiales bacterium | reverse complement strand
GGGTGAAGCCCTCCACGCGCTTGCCGACCTTCGCGCGGAACTTGAGCAGGAAGTGGTGGGCGAGGAGCGGCACGTCGTCCCGGCGCTCGCCGAGAGGCGGCAGCGTCAGGGGGAACACGTTGATGCGGTAGTAGAGGTCCTGGCGGAACGTGCCGCGCGCGACCAGCTGATCGAGATCGCGGTTCGTGGCGGTGATGATGCGGGCGTCGACGCGACGGTCTGTATCGTCGCCGATGCGGCGAAACTCCTGTGATTGGAGCACGCGCAACAGCTTGGCCTGCAGCGACAGCGGCAGCTCCCCGATCTCGTCGAGGAACAGCGTGCCGGTGTGCGCCGCAGCGAGCAGCCCCTCTCGATCGCGGGTCGCGTCGGTGAATGCGCCGCGCACGTGACCGAACAGCTCGTCCTCGATCAGGGCCTCGGGGATCGCCGCGCAGTTGACGACCACGAACGGCGCGTCGTGCCGCGGTGACGAGTTGTGAATCGTGCGCGCGACCAGCTCCTTGCCCGTGCCGCTCTCACCGAAGATCGCGACCGTGGCCTCGGTGACCGCGACCATCGTGATGCGGTCGTAGAGATCCTTGAGCCACGCGCCCGCGCCGATCAGCACGTCGCTCTTGCGCGGCCGCCGCTTGTCGGCACGCGCGTCGGGCACCACGCGCGCGAGGCGGAATGCGAGCTCGGCGGCGCCGAATGGCCGCACGACGACATCGCTCGCGCCGATGCGCGTGGCGAGTGCGATGCCCTCGGGCCCGTGAGCGAGCAGCACGATGCGGACGCCGCCACCCGCGGTGACCAGCTCGCGAACCAGCTGCGCCGTCGGGGCTGGATCACCTTCGAGCAGCAACGCATCGAATGCATGGCCCATCGCGATCGCCGCTCGCAGCTTCTCCGCGGCCTGCTCGCGCGTCGACCACGCGAGCTCGACGTTCCCGCCCTGACTGAGATCGCCGATGAGGTCGGCGATCGCGTCGCGCGTCGCCGCCGTCTTGTCGACGACGAGGGCCTTCATGGAACGCCGAGTGTAGCGCTACCAGTCTTTTTCAGGATCGCGCGCGCGCCCGCTCGCCTTGCGGCGTGCACCGTCGCGCTGCAGGTTGCGCGAGAGGTCCTCGAGGTCGTCGAGCTTGCGATCCGACGGCGTGCGCGGACCTTCGTTCTGCGTGCGATCGCGGCGGCGCTGGCCGTTCTGACCGTTCTGACCATTCTGGCCGTTCTTCGGATCGCCAGAACCCGAGCCTTGGCCCTGCTGCGGATCGCCGGAGCCCTGCCCGTTCTGGCCCTTCTGCGGATCGCCACTGCCTTGACCGCTCTGCCCGTTCTGATCCTGACCCTGACCCTGCTGCCCCTGCTGACCTTGCTGGCCCTGCTGACCTTGCTGGCCCTGCTGACCTTGCTGACCCTGCTGGCCCTGCTGACCTTGCTGGCCCTGCTGGCCTTGCTGACCCTGCTGGCCCTGCTGGCCCTGCTGGCCCTGCTGGCCCTGCTGGCCTTGCTGGCCCTGCTGGCCCTGCTGACCCTGCTGGCCCTGCTGACCTTGCTGGCCCTGCTGACCTTGCTGGCCCTGCTGCCCCTGCTGACCTTGCTGGCCCTGCTGACCTTGCTGCTGCTGCTGTTGCTTCTCCTGCTTCTGCCGCTTGCGCAGCGCGAGCTCGAGATTCAGCCGCGCGTCATCCATCTCCGGCTGCTCGCGGAGCGCCTGCTTGTACGCCTCGATCGAATCGTCGAGCTTGTCCTGCCCCATCAGCGCGTTGCCGCGGTTGAACTGCGCCTGGCCGCGGATCCTCGGATCGCGTGACGCGGTCGCCTGCTTGAGATCCTCGAGCGCGCTGTCGGTCAGCCGCGTCTTCTCGGTCGCATCCTTGGTCTCGGCTGCCTTGCGCAGCTTCGCGGTGCCGCGGTCGTACGCAAGTCCCGACTTGTCGACGTTCGGATCTTTCGCGGCGGCGTCGTAGTGCTTGAGCGCCTCGTCGTACTGCGCCTTCGTGTACGCCTCGTTGCCGGCCTCGACATCAGGGTTCGGCGAGCGAAACGGTTCCCACCCGGCGAGAGCCAGGAGCAACACCGCCGCGAGACCGCGCGAGCGCATACGCCGAGCATGACATGCGGCGTCACGGGTTGCTGCCATTACTGTGCCTCCGGGTATCGCCGGCGGCGGCGCGTCGAGATGGCGGCCTCGATGACGAGCAACATCAGACCGGCAAACAGGAATGGCTGAAACAGGTCCTTTCTCTCGTTGACCTGCTTGGTCGCGAGGCCGCGATTCACGGCGCGCAGCGACTCGACGATCGGTATCGGATCGACCTCGCCGCGCTCGCTCGCCACGAAGTAGCGCTTCTCGTCGCCCGCCGTCTCCACGAGGCTCCGCATCGCGGTGTCGTCGCGCTTGGACACGACCGTCACCCCATCCTTGTCGACCTTCGGGATCCGGGTCGCCTTGCCCTGGTAGTCGACCTCGTGAACCACGCCACCCTGCAGCGTACCGACGCCGACCACGAACACCGCGATGCCGAGCTCGCGCATCGTGGCGACCTCGCGCAGCGTGTCCTCGTCTGGATCGCCACCGTCGCTGAATACGATCATGGCCTTACCGCGCTCGACCTTCTGCTCGATGACCTCGTCGTCCTTGGGCTTGTCGATCGGATCGAGCGCTTCACCGGGCAGCGGATCGCCACCGTGACCGCGGCGGCCGATACGGGCGCAGCCGAGGTCGTCGTAGAGATCCGGGCGCAGCAGGCACCGCGACACGCGGAACACCTCGGTCATGTTCGAGCCCGGCGGCAGATCCGCGGGCCCGAGGTCATAGAGGAAGCGAACCGCGACCTGATCGTCCTCGGTGACCGGGAAGTGCGCCGCGGCTCCTGCGAACACCACCGGACCGAACCGGTCACCCGGTAGCTCGTCGATCAGCGCAGCCGCCAGCTCGCGAGCGCGACCGAGCCGGTTCGCCGGTAGCTTCTTCTCGGTCATCGCGAGCGTGGCGCCGACATCGTCGACCAGCATCGACTTCGAGACATCGATCGCGACCACGAGGTCGAGGCCGCGCAGCTCCACGTCACGCTTGCCCGCCACCTGCGGTCGCGCCGCCGCGAACAGGATCAGCACCGCAGCGAGCTGGACGATCACGAGCTTGATCACGCGCCGGCGTGGCGACTGGGTCGCCATCACCTTGGCGAGCACGGGGAGCTCACCCAGGCGCGTGGTCAACCGGCGGCGCACTGCGCGGTCGTAGAGGAACAGCAGCAGGATGGCGATCGGAGCCGCACCCGCGACGTACAGCAGCTCTGGCGTCGCGAACGTCATGGCAGCCTCCGCAGGCGCGTATGCGAGAGCAGCAGCTCGAGCATCAGCAGCGCCATGCCGATCAGCGCGAACGGCACGAACAGCTGCTGGTCCGGGATGCGCTCGGTGACCGTGCGCTTCGTCGTATCGAGCTTGGTCCGCACCGTCTGGAAGCCGCGATCGAACGACGCGTAGTCCGATGCGCGGAAGAACTCGCCGCCGGTCGTCGTGGCGATGTTGCGCAGCGTGGCCGGGTTCACGCTCATGCCGCCGAAGCCGAGCAGGTCGGTCTCCTCGCGCCCCACGAGCAGCGTGTAGACCTTGATGTTCTGGTCTTTGGCCGCGCGCGCCGCCTCGTCGGGATCGAAGCGCGTGACCCAGTTCGAGTCACCGTCGGACAGCAGGATCACGACCTTGCTCTTCGCGTCGCTGCGGCGCAGCTGCGCGACCGCGAGCGCGAGCCCATCACCGATCGCGGTGCCGAGCTCGGGCACATCGCCGATCACGAGGTCCGCGACGATCTTCTCGAGGATCTTGGTGTCGTGCGTGAGCGGGCACTGCAGCATCGCCTGCTGGCCGAAGATCACGAGCCCGATACGGTCGTTCTTGTTCCGGCGCAGGAAGCGACGGATCACGCGTTGCGCCGCATCCATGCGATCGCGCGGCATGTCGGTCTCTTCCATCGACTTCGACATGTCCATCACGAGGACGATGTCGATCGAGTCGATCTCGCGTTTCACGGTTCGATACGTCTCGGGCCGGGCAAGTCCCATCGCGAGTGCCGCGATGCCGAGCACGCGCAGTGCAACCGGCAGGGATGCGAGCGCTGCACCGGCGCCGCGCGAGCCGATGAGCTTCACCTGCGAGAACCCCATGGTCGCGGCGCGCCGGCGCTGCAGGTGAAAGCCGAGCAGAGCGACGAGGGCCGCACCGGCAACGAGCGAGATGGCGCGCGGGTTCTTCCACACGACCTGAACGGTGTCCTTGGCGTCGTCGCTGGGATGCAGCGCGAGGCGAATCACGCGCTTGAGCTCGTAGAGCATTCGCTGCGGCGGCACGTCGAGCACCGCCGATGCGATCGCGACGACGAGCAGCCCGCTGGTGAGCAGCAGCGCCCACGGCCACAGGCCGCGTGCGACCCGCTCCGCCGTCCACGGCGAACGTTCCGGCGCATCCGCTTGTTCGCCGTCGAGCGGTCGCGACGTGCGAGGTCTGGCCCAGAACGCGCCGGTGGTGGTCATCACCAGGCCGATGGCGGCGAGCGCGATCCATGTGATCGCCTCGACGCGATTCGCGACCCTGGCAAACGTCAGGACCGCACCGGTGGCAGCGACGATCAGCAGCAGTCCGACGGGCACGAACCAGCGCGGCGCCCATTTCTTCACGCGGCCACCTCGCTCTTGGTGGCTTCGCGACCCGGCGCGCGGGTGGTCGTCATCACCAGCGTGCGGGCGCCGTCGAGCACGCCGTGCGCGTCGTCTGCCGTCGCGCGCATGCCACCGTACTTCACGATGTCGCAGCGCTCGAGCCACGCGACGATCTGATGGCGTTCGTCGTCGGGCGCGGCCCTGGCGAGCGAGCGCATCAGCTCCGCCGTCGTCAGGTCGAGCGTCGCGACTCGATAGCGTCCACCGAGGTACTCGCGGATCACGCCGACCATCTCGGCATAGCCGCTCTTGCGGTCGTCGTCGCGGTCGAGCACGCCGGACTCATCGATCGCGAGCAGCTGCTCGAGCGCACGCTCGCTCGTCATGTCAAGACGGCGTGGTGTGGTGGCCGAGACGACGAGCGTACCGATCAGCGTGCGCACGCGGCGGCGGCGCTTGTTGCGGATGTAGAGCGCGGTCACCAGCGCCGCGATCGCAGCGGCGACGCCGCCGGCGACCCAGAGCCAGAACCAGTCCTTCGTCATCAGTGAGACGGGCGGTGCATCGCCGCGTACGAGCTTCGGATCGTCGACGAGATCGCCGAGCACGCCGTTGACGTTGACGTTGACCGCGTTGGTCGCGACCTGTCCCGCCTTGCCGTGCGAGGTGAACGTGACCGCGAGCGGTGGGACAGAGAGGCTACCGAGCTCCCAGGCGTAGACCTCGAGCTGCCACTCGCGAACCTTGCGGCCATCCGCCGCGGTACGGTCGGAGGACACCTTGCGCTTGATCTCGAACGAGCTGCCGAGGTCGAGTGGCTCGCGGACGTTGACCTCGACGTCGGTCATGTACGTCGCGGTGATGAACAGCGTGAATCGCTCACCAAGCCGCACCGTGCTCGGGCTCGCGGCCGCAACGACATCGGGGGGCTGAACATCGTCGGGGATGACGATCACGATCGGCGCGTTGGCCCCCGAGCCCGAAGCAGATCCAGAGCCCGATGCCGATCCGGAACCAGGCGTCGATCCCGAGCCCAAGGCCGAGCCCGAGCCGGGGTCCGAACCCGCCGAACCTGCCGAACCCGCCGAACCCGCCGAACCCGCCGAACCTGATCCCGCCGCCGCGTCGGAGTCAGCCGACCCCGCCGAGCCCGAACCCTCCTCGGGGGGCATCGGATCCGCGCTCTGCGCCCACACCGTCGCGCTGGCGACGGCGACCACGAGCAACCCAGAGACGAGCCGCCTCATCAGTGCCCGATCCGCTTCGCGCGTGCGCGGAAGAACGCGATCAGTGCATCGACGTAGGGCTCGTTCGTCGAGACCCCGACGACATCGAGGTTCATCCGCAGCAACATCTGATCCCGCCGCTCGGCAGCCGCCTTCGCCTTGCGCGCGAACTCGCTGCTCGCACGCGAGCTGGTATCCACCTCGACGACCTCGCCGGTCTCGAGATCTTCGAACAGCACGAGGCCGACCGACGGCAGCGCCTGCTCCATCGGATCGCTGATCACGACCGGCACCACCTCGTGGCGCTGCGCCGTGATCCGCATCGCGCGTTCCCAGCTCGCCGGATCACCGCCGAGGAAGTCCGAAACCAAGAACACCACGCTGCGCCGGCGCGCAACCTTGCCGAGGAAGTCGAGACCTTTGGCGAGGTCGGTCTTGCGCGACTGCGGCTCGAACGCGAGGATCTCGCCGATCACACGCATCACGTGGCGGCGGCCCTTCTTGGGCGGAACGTAGCGCTCGACCTTGTCGGTCACGATGTAGAGGCCGACGCGATCGTTGTTCTTGATCGCCGAGAACGCGACGACCGCCGCCAGCTCTGCGGCGAGCTCGCGCTTCGTGGTGCCGCGCGAACCGAAGTGGCCCGACGCGCTGGCGTCGATCATCAAGTTCACCGTGCGATCGCGTTCCTCGACAAACTGCTTGATGTGCGGCGCATTCATGCGCGCGGTGATGTTCCAGTCGATCGAGCGGACGTCGTCGCCCGGGTAGTACGCGCGCACGTCGCTGAAGATGAGGCCGCGGCCCTTGAACACGGAGTGGTACTGACCGCCGAGCGTCTCGTCGACGAGGCGACGCGAGACGATCTCGATCCTCCTCGCTTTCTTGAACAGCTCTGCGGTCGCGATGTTCATGGTCGACCAGCGTGGGTGACGTCAGGGAACGGGCAGGTATTCGAAGATGCGGCGAACGACGTCCTCGGAGCTGACCTCTTCGGCCTCGGCTTCGTAGGTGACGTTGATGCGGTGGCGCATCACATCGAGGGCGATCGCCTTGATGTCGTCGGGCGTGACATACGCGCGATGGCGAATGAACGCGTGCGCGCGTGCGGCGCTCGCGAGGCACAGCGTGGCGCGCGGTGATGCGCCGTACTCGATCAGCGGTGCGAGCTCGGCGAGACCGTAGTCCCTCGGCTTGCGCGTGGCCTGCACGATGTGAACGATGTAGTCGCGGACGCGGTCGTCGATGTAGACGCTGCCGACCACGCGGCGCGCGGCGCGCACCTGGTCGATCGTGGCGACCTCCTTTGGCTGCGGCGTCTCGAGCGAGCTCATCCGGTCGAGCATGCCGCGCTCGTCGGCGGCCGTCGGATAGTTAACCTTGATCAGCAGCATGAAGCGATCGAGCTGCGCCTCGGGAAGCGGGAACGTGCCCTCCTGCTCGATCGGGTTCTGGGTCGCGAGCACGAGGAACGGATCGGGGAGCGGATGTGTCGTGTCACCGATCGTGACCTGGCGCTCCTGCATCGCCTCGAGCAGAGCCGACTGGACCTTCGCCGGGGCGCGGTTCACTTCGTCGGCGAGCACGAGGTTCGCGAACAGCGGGCCACGCTTCTGCGTGAATTGCCCGGTGTGCATGTTGTAGATGATGGTGCCGGTGATGTCGGCCGGAAGCAGATCCGGCGTGAACTGGATGCGCGAGAACGTGGCGTTCAGCGTCTGCGAGAGCGTCTTGACCGTGAGCGTCTTGGCCAGACCCGGCACGCCTTCGATCAGGCAGTGGCCGCCGGTGAGCAGGCCGATCAGCACGCGCTCGATCATGTCGCGCTGGCCGACCACGACTTTGGCGACCTCGGCAAACACCTCATCGAGGAACAGGCTCTCGGTCTTGACCCGCTCGGTCAGCGCGCCGATGTCGACCGTGGGCCCCGGCGTGGCCCCGATGATGGCCGGCGCGGGCGAGATCGCAGCGGCCGGCGCGCCTGCCGGTTCCGCCAGCGTCAGACCACCAGCGGATTCCCCGACGGTGGTTGCGGCCAAAGGTGGATCTGGATCGCGCAACGTATCCATAGAACCTATCCACGATGTCACGGATTCCCGGGACGCGCCCGTGGGTCATGTCTTATGTGCGATAACCACTCCATGGCCGAACAGCCCGTCGCGACCGCGCCCGTCGACTTCTCGACTCATGTCCTTTCGCTCGCGTCGACCGCGCTGATCTCGCTCGGCAAGATGCCGAACCCCGATGGTCAGCAGCACCCGCTCGATCTCGAGACGGCGCGGCATCTCATCGATGTGCTCGCGATGCTCGAGGTCAAGACCAAGGGCAACCTCGACGAAGCCGAGCAGAAGCTGCTCGCGAGCCTCGTCTACGATCTTCGCGTCGCGTATGTCGACGCACAACCCAAGGCGCAGTGATGCTGCGGCGTCGCCGTGCCAGGACCGTGCTGCTGGTGACCTCGCTCACGGCACTCTCAGCCACCGCATGCCGAGAACGAGACACGCTCGCCGAGACCACACACAGCGGTAGCACCCTCGGCTCGGCGACCGCGCCGATCGATCCCGCTGCGGGCCCGCAGACCCAACGCATCCTCTATCCGAGCACGCCGGGCTCGTTCGTCGATCTCGTCGCGCGCGCCAAGCACGGCATCGTCACGATCCGCGCCGCGTCGCCCGTGAAGTCCGGCCCAGCTGCGATGTTCCCCGGTGCACCCGAGACCACCGCGGATGTCGCGCTCGGCACCGGCTTTCTCATCGAGGCCAAGGGCGTCTACGTCGTCACCAATGATCACATCGCGGCCGCGTCGAGCGAGCTCCACGTGGTGCTGCCCGATCGCAGCGAGGTCCCGGCCAAGCTCATCGGCCGCGATCCATCCCTCGATCTCGCGCTGCTCTCGATCGACGTCCCCCGCCTCACCCCGCTTCAGCTCGGCGACTCCAACGAGCTCAAGGTCGGTGAGTGGGTGGTGGTGCTCGGCAACGCGTTCGGCGATGACGTCACCGCGTCGGCCGGCATCGTCTCGGCCACCGGCCGCGAGGGTGCGGGCTCGCTCGTCGCGGGTCGCCAGCATGGCTTTCGTACGTTCATCCAGACCGATGCACGGATCCATCGCGGCAACTCGGGCGGCCCGGTCATCGATACCGCCGGCCAGGTCGTCGGGGTCGCGGTCGCGACCGGCGATCGCCCGGGTGAAATCTCGTTCGCGATCCCGATCGAGCGCGTGCGCGAGGTCGTGGGTCAGCTGCGCGATACCGGCGCGGTCTCGCGGAGCTGGCTCGGCGCGACGGTGTTGCCCGTCACCAACGAGCTCGCGCAGCAGCTCAGCCTGCCCAAGGTCAGCGGTGCGCTGGTCACCGGTGTCGAGCCGAGCTCGCCGGCGATCCGCGTGGGCCTTCGCGCCGGCGACGTGATCCTCAAGTGGGATGGGCGCGAGGTCGACCACAAGTCCCTGCCCTGGCGCGTCGCGCAGACGCCGGTCGGCAAGCCGGTCGCGGTCGTGGTGTGGCGGAGCAGGGCCGAGATTCCCGTCACGATCATGACCGAGAAGATGCCGCTGTGACCTCCGCGGCGGCCGCTGTGGCGGTCGAGTACACGCTAAGGCAGCTGCAAGCCGTGTCGGAGACCGAACCGATCGAGCATGCAGCCGATGCGATCGAGCATGCAGCCGATGCGATCGCGCGGGCGATCGAGCACCTGCGGTTCGAGCGCAGCTACGTGTCCGATGGACCGTTTCGCCACCAGCCATTCGGCAAGACGCCGCTCCTGCCAGCAGAGCCGCTGTGGCCCGCGCACGCGGAAGCCTTCGCGCGCCTTGCCGCCGAGGCGGAAGCCGCCGGCGCGAACGGCGCCGAGGCCGACGCGCAGACGGACAGGACCGCCGGCGCGCTGATCGCCAAGCTCCCACGCGCTGTCGCGCGAATGGCCAAGCGCGTCGCCGACGCAGTGCAACCACACGCGGCTGCCGAGCCTGCCGTCGACACGCGAGAACCCCACGCTCTGCCGCCCTCGCACCACGTCCGCGTCTCACGAGCCCAGCGCCGCAAGCTCGCCGACCTCGTCGTCGCCCTCACCGAGCTGCAGCGCCAGGTATTGTTCGATGCCGACTGCGCCGAGAGCACGGACTCGCATAACACCTGCCACCAGTACCTGCAGGCCGCTGGCTACGTCGACCTCGCCGCCGCCGCTCTCGCATCCCTGGTGTAAGGTCGCTGCATGCGAATGGCCGCGTTTCTCGTCGGGATTCTGGTGGCGGGCTGTTCGAAGTCGACCTGCGGCAAGGCAGTCGACAAGATGCTCGAGTGCAAGATCGTCGTCGGCGATCTGCTTCCCGGCAAGGGCAGCGAAGTGTTTCTCGACGACGCCAAGGGTCGGCTGACCGGCGCATGCGACGTCGCGGTCGACAACGACGGCGAGGACAAGCGCCGCATGGAGTGCGCGGCGAGTGCGTCCACGTGCGAAGCGCTCGTCGCCTGCCAGTAGCGCCACAGCCAGTAGCACCGGCGGCTAACGCCGAGCTCGCAGCGCGGTCAGGTTCGCCACCAGGTGCGGCTTCGTCGCGATGAATGCTCGATCGGCGAGCATCGCGGCGACGACCGCCGGCAGGTTGTCGTTCTTGGCCTGCACCATCGAGTCGAGCAGGAGATGGGCCGCGAGCTCTGCGTGTGCGTGCTCGGGATGATCTTCGAGCAGGTGGTCCAGCACGTCGGTCGCCTGATCGAACCGGCGACTCGCGCGCAGCATCGTCGCGAGGCCGAGCCGCACCACGACGAGCTCCTCGGTCAACCGCGCTGGATCGCCGACCGGCTGCGGATTCGTCGTCGCGGTTGTCGCGAGCGTGATGAAGCTCGCCATGGCGGTGGTGATCGCCGCTTCACCGGGCTTGAACGGTAGTGGCTTGGGAATTCGCGCCGGCGTGCGGGCGAGTCTCAGCTTCGCGTCGGGTGGCACGTAGTCCATCGCGTTGAGCCACGCGAGCGAGGCCGCGCGCAGATCCTCGATGGAGGTCAGACGAGCGAACGCGGACGCGGCGAGCTGCCAGCGCGTCACGCGTTGCTTCGGATCGAGCTCGAGCGCGGCCCGCGACCAGGCCGCCTCGGCGAACGCCTTGCGCAGTGGCTCGCTCGGGAACGTGGCGGTGTGCTTTGCGTAGAGGCGAAGCGCTGCATCGAGCGTCGTCGCGTTTCGCGTCTTCGACCACTCCGAGTGGTAGGCCAGCGCGAGCTCGCCGGACATCGCAGCGGCATTCTCGCGGCATTCGGTATCGATGCCGGGAATCGCATCGTTGATGCTCGCATCCGCATCCGCCGCCAGCGCCGCGCGGTGACGTGCGTACACGTTGACGAGCTCCTCGATCGCGCCGAGCTTGTCGGCCGCCGTCGCGGTCGACGCCGACAGCAGGCCGTGCGCCAGGCGGTACTGCCACGTGCAGAGACGGCGGTCCTTGGGCGCACGCGCGATCAGCTGACCGTAGGCACCGATCGCGGTATCGATCTCGCCGCGCTCGCGGGCGTGATCCGCGAGAACGAGCACGAGCTCGGCGGCACCCTCCTTGTCGAGGCGAGAGAAGGCATCGAAGGACTTCTCGACCTTGCCGATCGCTGCGTAGGCGTGCACAAGCTCGCGCTTCGCGGCCTCGTAGAGGAAGTTTTGTTTGAAGTCCGTGCGCGTTGCGAACACGACACGCGCGAATGCATCGATCGCATCCTGATGACGCTGCAGCTGCAGATGGATCCACGCGGTCTTGTAGAACGCGTACCAGTACACATTCGACCGCGGGAACTTCATCACCTCCTTGTAGCGAGCCTCGGCATCGGTGAACTGCCCGGCGTCGTAGTAGTACTCGGCGAACCCGAGGTGCGCGTTCGGAACGTACTTCGAGTTGGGATAGCTCTTGAGCAGCTTGTCGTAGACCGCCCGCGCTTCCTTCATGTACTTGCCGGTCTGCAGCGCGTAGCCGTAGCGGAACAAGGCGAGGTCCATCTTCGGATAGTTGCGGAAAGCCTCGTTGTCGGTGAGCGCCTTGAAGGCCTTCACCGCCTTGAGCAGAAACGTCTTGGCGGTGTCGGCCGCTTTGGGATCGGACGCCTTCGCCATCCAGAACCGCTGCCCGTTCGCGTAGAGCGTCGCGAGTCGGAAGTGGTAGTCGGTCTTCTCCTCGATCTCGCTGTCCGGCGTGTTGAGGATCAGCTGGACCAGGATCTGCTCCTGCTCGGGCCGCCAGCTGACGGCAGATTCGAGCTCGAGGACCTTGGCGACGTCCACCGACGGACGCGGGTTCGCGGGTGTCGCCGCAGGTCCCGCCGCTGGCAACACGCTCGGCTTCACGCGCGCCGACAGCTGCACCGGCGCCGGCGGCGACTGTGTCCGTTGGTAACGAGGGGTCGGGGCAACCATCGCTTCGGGTGGCGCCACGGGACGATGCCCCTGGGCCCCCACCGGCGGAGAACCCAACGCGAGCACGAGGACACAGAGCGGGAGGCGCCTCATCGGCCTCTACTGACGCGCGAGGGCACCCAAGGATCTGCCCGGATCCGGGGTTTGTTGCCGCTCGGCACCCGCAACCGGCGCGCCCCCGGGCTGTCTGCTTCCGCCCTTAGTTGAGATCATCGCCGGCGTGCGCGAGGAACTTCGGCAGCACGACCTTGCGCCCTGCCCCGGCGAACTCGACCACGACCTTGCCATCACTCATCGCGACCACCCGGCCCATCCCGAGCAGCTGGTGCGAGACGTGGTCGCCCGTGCGAAACACCGTCGGCTCTGCCATGTCGTCGTCGACCCGGAACACCGGCTCGTCGTCCGGCGCGCGCTGATCAAACTCGTCGACGCTGCCGCGCCGCATGCGCCGGCCACCGGAATAGCGCCCCGCCGAGGCGTTCCAGCTTCCGTCGACGATCGCCGGAGCGCGCGGCGTCTGCACGCGAGGCCGCGCCGGCCCGGCGAGACACTTCGCCGGCAGCTCGTCGAGGAATCGCGATGGACCTTGCATGCGGATCTCGCCCCACACCCGGCGCGTGCGCGCGTGGGTGAGCACGAGCCGCTCGCGCGCCCGCGTGATCGCGACGTAGGCGAGCCGGCGCTCCTCCTCCATCGCCGCGTCCTCGTTCACACCCTCCCGCTCGCGCAGCGACGGGAACAGCCCGTCTTCCATGCCCGTGATGAATACGACCGGCCACTCGAGACCCTTCGCGACGTGGATCGTCATCAGCACGACCGCTTCTTGCGGCGCGGCCTGATCGGAGGGCGCGGTGAGCGCGATGCGCTCCAAGAAGCCGTCGACCGACTGCGGCTCGTCGCTCTCCTCGTCGAAGTCCGATGCCAGCGTGACAAGCTCGGCGAGGTTGTCGAGCCGGTCGCGCGACTCACTGCTCTCGTCGGCCTCGAGCTTCGCGCGCAGACCACTGCGGTCGACGACCTGGATGATGGTCTCGGCGACACTCGCGCCCTGGGCGATCACATCGCGCATGCCGTCGAGCAGCTCGACGAACGCGTGCAGCTTCTTGCGCGGCGCCGCACCGATTCCCGCGACCTCGCCTCGTGCCGCGCCACGCGCGGCATCGAGCATCGTGCCCAGGCCCGCGCGCATCGCCCCGCGCAGCCGGTCGACGGTGGTGTCGCCCAGGCCGCGCGCCGGGACATTGACCACGCGCTCGAACGCCGAGTCCGCCGACGGATTGCCGAGCAGCCGCAGGTAGGCGATCACGTCTTTGACCTCCTTGCGCTCGAAGAACGAGACCGCACCGACGATCTTCGCCGGAACGCGCGCCGCACGCAGGTGCTCCTCGAGCACGCGGCTCTGCGCGTTGGTGCGATAGAGGATCGCGATGTCGCTCGGCGACGCCGGCCCCTCGTCGAGCAGGCGCCGGATCGATTGCGCCACGTAGTAGGCCTCGCCGCGCTCGTCGCCCGCCTGATAGATCTCGATGAGGTCGCCGCCCGCCTTGTCGGTCCACAGCGCCTTCTCGTGGCGGTCGCGGTTCTTGCAGATCACCGCGTTCGCCGCATCGAGGATCATCTGCGTCGAGCGGTAGTTGTGCTCGAGCTTGATCACGGTCGCGTCGGCGAAGTCGCGATCGAAGTCGAGCAGATTGCGCGGCTCGGCACCGCGCCACGCATAGATCGACTGGTCGTCGTCGCCGACGACGGTGAGGTTGCGCGTGGCATCGGCGAGCTTGGTGACCAGGTCGTACTGGACGCGGTTGGTATCCTGGAACTCGTCGACCAGCACGTGACGGAATCGCGTGCGCAGTGTCTTCGCCGCGTCCTCGATCGTGAACAGCTGCAGCGTCTTGAGGATGAGGTCGTTAAAGTCGACCGCGTTCTCCTTCGCGAGCTGCGCCTGGTACATCGGGAAGATCTTCTCGATCACGTCGTCGAACGCGCCGGTCTTCACCGACCGCGGATCGACACCGCGATTCTTCGCCCGGTCGAACCGCGACAGCACGGTGCGCGCGCTGACCTGCTCGTCGAGCGCCGCTTCCTTGAGCATCTTCTCGACCAGCTTCATCTGGTCGTCGTCGTCGAAGATCACGAAGCTCTTGGTGAGCCCGACGTGCTCGCCGTACTTGCGCAGCAACCGCGCACACGTGGAGTGAAACGTACCGATCCACATCGCATCGGCGCGCGACCCGAGCAGGCCGCGCAACCGGTGCCGCATCTCGCCGGCCGCCTTGTTCGTGAACGTGACGCCAAGGATCGTCCATGGCTCGGCGCCGGTCTCGACCAGCCGGGCGATGCGATGGACCAGCACACGCGTCTTCCCGGTGCCGGCACCGGCGAGGACCATCAGCGGGCCATCACCGTGGTCGACAGCCGCCCGCTGCTCGGGATTGAGGAAGTCGCGTTCCACGTGGCCAGGCTTAGCACGTGAATCTGACGTCACCGATCGCGGTTGCTCAGATCTACGACGATCGCCGTCAGCGAGATCGACGCGCGCTCGACGAGCTGCGGCCGGCTGCTCCGCCGGACCTCGTCGACGATCACGGCGAGGACGATGAGGCCCACGGTGATGAGCAGGAACATCAGTGGCTCCCCATCAGCAGGCTCGGCAGCCGCTCGTAGTCCGTGAAACCGACGGCCCGGTTCGCCGCGAGCTCGCCCCGCACGTCGGACTCGAACTCGGGGAGCTTGATCATGATCCGCGAGGCCGCGACGCCCGCCCGCCGGTACGCCTGGACATCGCTTCGCTTGTTTCCGATCGCGGCGTAGATCGGAACCGGCAGCGCCTCGAGCATGGCTGCCTTGAACGCGACCGTCCGCGAGCCGTGCAGCGTGACCGGCGACCGCGCCAGCCGCAGCGGGCCCCGCGGAAAACCGTGTGCCGTGAGCCAGCGACGGGTGGTGTCGGTGAATTGATCGCCGCGCGACGTCACGTAGACGATCGTCCGTCCGGTCTGCGCGAGCGCAGCCGGCGCGCCGGGGCGCGGGCCGAACGCGCGATCGAGGAACAGCTGGCCGAAGATCGCGGTCTCCGATGCGGTGATCGTTCCGTCGACGTCGGTCACGATCACGTCCTCGCCGGTTGCCGCGACGTACGCGAGGAAACGAACGCCGCTGCCATCACCGGCAACGCGCGCAAACAGATCGTGCATGCCGATCGGAAGTCGCTCGGAGCCCGCGAGCACGCGCTCGAAACGTCCGTCGCTATCGGTCAGCGCGCTGCCGAGCGGCCGCCACGCATCGTCATCGCACGCAAACAGCTCGACTTGCTCGTTCTCGAGATCCTTGTCGGCGACGGTGTATGCGAGCTTGCCAGCGACCGTCTGGTTTTCGTCGCTTTCCACCGCGATCAAGTCCACACCGCGGTGCCGCGGACGGCCCAGGTTGGCGACGATCCGGCTACGCGAGTGCTGGAACTTACGCGGCTGGATCAGTGGTCCGTCCACGCAACCGGCTGCGGAGGTTGGGGCCAGTGGCGCGGCCGAGCTCGATGCGCCGATGGCGCAACCAGTGGAGAGGAGGGCAATGAGTAGGAGCGACTTCACAGGGTCAGCTGTTGTGCAGCTGCCGCACCACCCCGAAAACTCCAAAGGCCTGCCGCCGATCCTGAGATCGACGCAGGCCTTTGATGTCCTCCGTCAGCGCGTCTTAGAAGGTGAGACGCATGCCGAAGCGGCCGTAGGCCGGGGCGTAACGCGAGTTCGTGTTGCGGAAGTTCGGATTGCGACCGAGTGGTGCAGCCGACTCGACGCCATCGCGGTCGATGACCTTCACCCAGAGGAGGTCCTCGTAGGTACCACCCGACACCGGGTTGGCGTTCTGCTCGACACCACCAGCGCCACCCTGCGAGATCGAGAACTGCGGTCCGTACGTCGTGTCGACGCCAAACGTGCCCTGGCGGTTGTAGCTGTTGTAGATGTCGACGAAGACCTCGAGCGTCATCTCCTTCGGCAGCTTGCGCTTGTAGCCGACGTGGATGTCGAGACCGTGCTCGAAGTCCGTGCGGCCGAGCTGGCCGCGCGGCAGCAGGAACGACTCGTTGCTACCGTAGAGATAGTGAGCGGCGAGTGCGTTGGTCGGAACACCCGAGAGCGCGCGGAAGCGAACGCCCGTGGTGAGCTCGCCGGCCTTCTTGAGGTCGAAGGTGTAGTAGCCGTCGAGCTTGATGTAGTGCGGGCGATCCGTCTGCTGCGGACCGAGGCGGTTGCCGAGGAGCTCGATGAGGTCGTACTGCGATGAGATGTTCGGATCGACCTGGCCGTTGTCGTACGAGATGAGGCCCGGGTAGTTACCGAGGACGCGCGAGTAGGTATAGCTGCCCTGGACGTAGAGCTTCTTCGAGAAGCGTCGAGTCAGGGTGAACTGCAGCGCGTTGTAATCGCGGCGGGGCTTATCGAAGATGCGGATGCCCTGGTAGAGCTTCAGCTGGTTCTCGAGGCGCGCGCGCGCCGACGGGTCGTCGGTGCGGTTGATGCGATCGACGAGCTTTGCCTCTTCGGCCTCCGACCACTCACCGGGGTTCGCGATGATGTACGTCTGGGCGCCGTCGGTCGAGACGTCCTCGATGACGCGACCCATACGGCGATTCTGGTACGAGACGCCGATCTTGAGATCGTCCATGACCTCGTACTCGAAGCCTGCGATCAGCTCGTCCATATACTGCGACTGGATGCCCGGGGCGACCAGCACGCCGCTGGCACCGAGAAGCTCGTTGGTCTGCGCCTGCATCGTGGTCGTGGTGCAACCCACGCCGTTTGGGCCACCGATTTGATCGTCGACGGGACCGCACGCGCCAGCCGCGAAGCCCTGGCGGTAGAACACCTCACCGCCGAACGAGCGGTCGTTGATGTCCATCGGGACGGACTCGTAGAAGCGCCCCCAGTGGGTGTAGACCTTCGAGCGGCCTTCCTTCGTCCAGTCGTACAGGAGGCCAATGCGCGGCGACCAGTTACCCGTGAGCGTCATGGCGTTGGTGCCGAGCGTCTCGTCGGTGAGCGGATCGAGCTTGCCACGGAGGAACTCGGCGTAGCGCAGACGCTGCTCCTCGTAGCGGAGACCCGCGTTGAGGGTCAGGTTCGGACGGATCTGCCACGAGTCGCGAAGGTATGCCGACCAGTTGAGCGTGTTGCCAGCGATCGTGGTGCCCGGAGAGCCCGGGGTACCGCTGAGGAAGTCGCACTGCAGCATCTTGATCGGGTTGGTCGCGCCGCCACCGGCGTTCGGGTCCGGCGTCGAGCAGATGTTGTCGAAGCGCGGATCGGTCTCGGTGTCGCTGGCCAGCTGGACCCAGCGATTGACGTAGACCTGGCCGGGACCGACGAAGTTCGTGATGAACGCGCCGCCCGAGTAGAGGCGAGCCTTGTTCGAGATGTTGTTCTCGACGTCCATGCCGGCCTTGATCTCGTGGCTACCACCCGCCTTGAGGCGCTGGGTGATGTTGAGCTTGGCGGCGCGACGCTCTTCGACGTCACGGTTGATGTTACCGGGGCCACCGATCACGTACGGCGCCACATCCATCGGGCAGTTCGTGATGAACGGGTACGGATCCGAGCCGCTCGGCGACGCGTCGTCGGCGCAGCCGGCGTTCGTGGTAGCGCTCTCGCCGAAGCCGGGACCCCAGTTCGAGAGGTCACCATTGATGAGCACCTGGTATGGATCGTTCTGGACCGACGGGTCGATCGAGTCGCTGTTGTAGCTCTCGCGGTGCCAGCCGACGACGGCCTCGATCTCGGTCTTGTTGTCGTTGAGCTTGCTCGTCCACTTCGCCGAGACGTCGGTGACGAGGATGTTGAACTTCGTGCCCTGGCCCGCCTGGCCGTAGACGCGCGGTGACCGGCCGCTCGCGGGCTGCGCCTGGACGCCGAGCTGGCCCTGGTGCTCCGGGGTCGCGGCGTAGTTGATCTTGGCGACCGTGTTGTAGGTCTGCTGGGTCGCCGTACGGATTTCGCTGTCGAGCGTGTCGGTGATGTAGAAGCCGCTTTCCGGATCGATATCCGGCTCGGTGTCGGCGTTCGCGCGGTCGCAGGTCGACAGGCTGCCATCCGGCATCACGAAGCGGCAGTCGGTCTGGCGCTTGGTGATACGCGTGTAGTCGACGCGGTTGAACGCCGGCGCAAAGCCGACGAAGAACCACAGCTTGTCCTTGATGATCGGGCCACCGATTTCGAAGCCGAAGTCGGCATCGAGAGTGGTGTTCGCGTTGACGTCGATCGACGTCGCGTTCTGCGGGGTCGGATTCGACGACGCCGTCAGGAAGCCGGGCTGCCAGTAGCCGAAGACGCTGCCCTTGAACTCGTTCGAGCCGGACTTGGTGACGACGTTGACGACGCCACCGGTCGCGCGACCGTATTCGGCGTTGTACCCGCCGGTGATGACCTCGATCTCCTCGATGAAGTCGTTGATGACTGGCGAACCGACGGTGCCGTAGGTCAGGCCCGTCGTGTTGACGCCGTCGACGTAGTACTGGTTCTCGAGCGACGAGCTACCAGAGAACGAGATGCCGACGCCGTCGCCCTGCGAACCGGCAGCGGCACCGAGCGCAGACTCGAACGTACGACCCGGGACCGGGATGTTCTTGAGGTAGTTCTTGTCGATCGTGATGCCCTGCGTGGTCGACGTCGGGTCGATCGTCGGGGCGGTGTCCTGGATCTTGATGGTCTCGCCACCGACCTCGGACGTGTTGATCGTCTGATAGACGGGCGTCGACTTACCGATACCGACGTGGATGCCGGAGCGCTCGATCGTCTTGTCGGCGTAGTAGAACGTGACGAGGTAGTCGCCCGCGGGGAGCTGACCGACCGAGTAGAAGCCCTTGTCGTCGGTGATCGCGGTCTGCGTCTGCGACAGCGACGGCGAGGTGACGATCACGGTCACGCCGGTGAGGGCATCACCCTTCTCGTCCTTGATGACACCCTGGACCGCGCCAGTCGTTCCCGACTGCGCGACGGCCAGCGCCGGATCGTGGAGATGAGAGACAAGCCCGGAGGTGCCCAGGATCGCCGCTACGAATAGGTTGCGAGACTTCATGGGTATTCCTCAGGCGCCGGTGGTGAAAGTGAACATGACGGGGGTGACCGGCAGACCGTAAAGGTCCGTGAGCCCCGAGGAGATCGTGATCGTGTAGCTCGTGCTCGGCTGCAGCGCGCCCGCCATCCAGGTGAGGCGAATCGTCTGCGGCTGCGGCTGCGTGAGCGTGAACCCGGTGACCGGCGTGTTGCCAACCGTGGTGCGGACCGTGATGGCCGACAGGCTCGTCGGCTCGACCGGCGCGGTCGCCACGAAGATGACCGGAGCCGTGCGGCTGACGCCCGTGGCGCCGGTCATGAAGCTCTGGTTGTTGACCGTGAACATCTGGGTCATGAACGAGAAGGCACTGACGTCGCCCGGGGTGCACGACCTGGTGATGTCGCCACCGGCCGGTGCGCAGATGGCGTTGTTCGTCTTGTCGACGATGTCGGGCGCGAACTTGAGCTGGCAGCTCTGGCCGGTGGGAAGTGCGTTGACCGCCTGGAGCACGATGGCCGGGCCGAGTGCATCGAAGCCACCCATGGCTGGACGGTTCTGATCGCCCGACGGATTCCAGTAGCTGTTGTTGACGTCGATGGGCACGTTGATGGTGCCGCACTGGATGCCGACCGAGCCGTCGATCAGGCGGGTGTCGTCGGCAGCGCCGTCCTGGTTGACGTCGAGGACGCCGACCGGCTGGCCCTGCTCGGTATCGCCACAGCCGCCATCGAGCTTGCAAATGCAGACCGCGCGAGCGAGCGAGGCCGGGCACGAACGCGCGAGGACGTCCTTCGCGACCGCGCACTTCGCGATGTCTTCCGGCGTCGCGCCGAGCGGCACGAAGTCGTAAGCGTCGTTGTCGATCGGCGCACGGCACGCGATCTCTTCGAGGTAGTTACCGACGAGCAACTCGTCCACGATGATGCGGAACTTGTTTGCCGAGACCGCCGCCGTCGTGACCATGTTCGGTCCGAGCGCCGGATAGTCGATGTCCTCGGCGAGGTCGTGCGTACCGAACGCGAAGATGTTCGGGAACCTCACGGCGCCCGCAGCGTCGACCCGCACCTCCTTCATGCGTACCTGCCGAATCATCGGCGGCCCGTCGGGGTTCAGGTTCGTCGCGGAATCAAGATCGGTACAGGCAGAGCTCGCAAAAAGCGCTGCTGCAACCATCCAAAACATTCCAAATCGAGTCGAGATCATGATGTTAGAGCTTCCCCTGCAAGCGGGTGCAACCGGCCCGAAAGCCGACCGCTTGTAACGAACGTGGGATTAGGGTGTCAAGGCGATTTCTGGCTTGTATCACCACGGGTTCGCTCGCTGAACCGCACTTCCGATGACCGGAAGTGACACGTGTCAGCGATCGCGCCTCGTTGACGCAGCAATCGGTGTCGCACCCCATGCGTTTGACGGTGCCAGGCATGCCCATACCTGCACGTATCACCAGCGGTCCGCGCCCGACGAGCATCACCCGATCACGCCCCGTGTCAGCAGCGCAGCCGGCATCGCTGTCGCTGTCGCACCCGTCAGGACAAAAAAAAGCGCGCGGTCCGTGAGGAGCGCGCGCGCTGTGACTGCCGTGGCAGCTGCCTACTGGGCCGGCTTCTCCACTTTGAACTTGAGCGCGACCTTGATCTCGTCGTGGTTGACGTCCGAGGCGAGCGACCGGACCGTGTCCATGGTCATCACGACCTCGTTCCAGGGCACCTCGTCCTCGAACTCGACGAACACGACCTTCTCGTTCGACGCGTTCATCGCTTCGAGCTTCGGGCGAAGCGTCTTGGCAATGTCGACGGCCTGAATCGGCGTGTCGTTCTCCGAGCTGCCGTCGTTGAAGGCGACCGAGAGATCATTCTTGACCTTGATCGTCAGCTGCGACGCGTTCGGATCGGGCATCTCCTGCTCGTTGTCGATCTTGCGCGGGACGTTGAGCGTCTCCATCTTCATCATGATCGGCATCACGACGAGGAAGATGATGAGCAGCACGAGCAGCACGTCGATGAGAGGCGTGACGTTGATCTCGCTCGAGACGGTCTTGGAGGTTCCGCCGCCTGAGCCCGATGACATGCCCATGGCTACTCGGATCCTTTCGAGTCTTTGGAGATGGCGAGGTCAATCTGCTGCAGCGCGAGCTCGCGGTTGAGATACATCAGCAGCGGGTGCACCTTGCCGTAGGTCACCTTGGAGTCGGCCTTGATGTAGACGCGCCCGACACCGTCGGGGTTCTTCGGCGCGGCCCACGCGGCCTGGATCTGGTTGGCCATCTCCTTGAGCGTGGACTCGTTGATCGGCCCGATCCTGTTCTTCTCGACGAACAGATTGCCTTCGGCGTCGATCGACACCACCGGCTGCATCTTGTCCTTCTCCTGCGAATAGTTCGACGCCCGGGGCAGCGTCACGTCGTGACCGCGTCCCATGATCAGCGTCATCAGCATGAAGATGATGAGCAGCACCAGCATGACGTCGACGAGCGGCGTCACGTTGATGTCGTTGCGGACGTGATCGAGATGGGCCTTCTTGCCCGAGAGACGCCAGCGACGATGCTGGTGTCCCTTCTTCCCCGAACCGCTCTGTGGCCCAGCGGACATGCTGGTTACGCCCGGCCCTCACGGAGAACGTAGTCGATGAACTCGCTCGACACGTCGTTCATGTCGATGACGAACTGCTCGACCCGCGACGTGAAGAAGTTGAACGCCATGGCGGCGATGATCGCGACGCCGAGGCCGAGCGCCGTCGACACGAGCGCTTCGGAGATCTTCGGGCCGATCTCGTTGATGCTCACGGTGCCGCCCTTGAGCATCTGGAACGTTCCAAGGATGCCGATGACCGTTCCGAGCAGACCGATGAACGGCGTCGCCGACGCGACCGTACCGAGGTACGCGAGGCCGCGACGCAGGTTCGAGGTCTCGCGCTCCTTGACGCGCTCGAGCGCGCGGTTCACGGAGTCGACCAGGTCGAAGTCGCCGACGTCGTCGGGACCCTTCGTGGTGAGTGCCTCGCGGCCCTGGAGCAGCGCCTGCAGGCCCGACTCCATGACCTTGGCGACCGGACTCTTGCCGGCGCCACGCGCGGCGTTGAGCGCGTCGTTCACCTTGTGGTCGCGCAGGTACTGACCGAGCGCCTGCACGTAGCGAATGCTCTGGTCGCTGGCGGCGCGGTACGTCAGGAGCCGTTCGGCAATGACGTAGAACATGAAGACCGACATGCCGATCATCATCACCGTGATGATCTTCACGACGATGCTCATGTGTTCCCAGAGCTCTACAAGGTCGAGTCCCATAGCAGTTTCCTATCGCGAGGTTTCCGTCGTTACTTCTGCGTGTAAATGAAGGTGACTGCCGTGCACACGGGAACTGCTTTCCCGTTGACCATGTACGGCTTGTAGCGCCATTCGTTGCGCATCTTGTTGAGGATCTTGCCGTCGTAGGCTGGAAAGCCCGTCGACTTCAGCTGCGTGACGTTCGAGACCGAGCCCGAGAGCGAGAGGCAGATCTTGAAGCTGCCGACGAGCTTGTCCTTACCTGATCGCGAGATCTCGGTCTTGGTGACGTCGTCGGGGACGATATTCTTCTCGCCTGCGATGCGCGAGCCCTCGAGGAGCGTCGGCGGCACGTTCTGCGGCGGTGCAGGCGGCGGAGGAGGAGGCGGTGGAGGAGGAGGAGCGCCCATCACACCACCAACGACGCCGCCTTCGACGCCGCCCTCGACACCACCCTCGACGCCGCCTTCGACGCCGCCCCGCTCGCCGGCCTCTTCGACCTTCTGGACCTGCTTCTCGATCTTGACCGGCTGGACGATGTCCTTGACCTTGATCTTCTTCGGCGTGATCTGAACCTCCTGCGGCTTCGCACCACCAGGCGGAGGCGGAGGAGGAGGAGGCGGCGGCGGCGCGACGGCGAGGTCGATGCCGGTCTTGGGACGCTCGAGTTGCTCGAGGTCCCAGATCGTCTTGATCCACATCGTGACGAACAAGGCGAGGTGCATGATCACGGCGGCACCGAGGATCGGCGCGGCCCACTTCGGGAGCTTGCGGTGCTTTGCGTCGCTAAAGTTCTGGAACATGTTCGGCGGTCTCCTTGAAGGCTTTCCTAGCCGCCGGTCTTCTGGGTAACAGGATCCGCGGGCTTGGCGGGTGCCGTGGGGGCAGCCGAACCAGCACGCGGAGCGACGGGCAGACCTTGGGCCTTCTTTGCCTCGTCACTTAGAACGCGCGAAACGATCTGAAGATCTTGCGCCTTTGCGCGCTCGATAGCAGCCGCCCAGGATGCGCCCTGGTTGACCGAGCGGAAGTTCACGATCGATCCCATGAGCCCGAATAGCCTGGCATTTTTCGGCTGGAGCTCGGCGGCCGCCTGGAGGGCGCCGATGCCGTAGTCCGCCAGCTCCATGGTCTCCTTGGTGTCGAGGGTCTTGGAGTTGAGCTTGGACCAGGCCACGTTGCCGATGAACTGGAGGGCGGCGACCTTGGCCGACTCGTCCTTGGACACCGCGGCGACCTTCTGGAACCACTCGATCGACTTGCGCCATTCGCCGGCCTTCAAGTTGATACCGGCGAGGCTGCCCATGATCTCGGGGTCGTTCGGCTTGGCGGCGAGCATCGCCTCCCAGTACTCGATCGCCTTCTTGTACTGAGACGAGTCGAGCCAGACCTGGGTCATGATCGCGCGGGTGCTGGCGTCGGTCGGATTCGCCTTGAGCCACACGCCGAAGTGCTGCGCGGCCATGTCGGCGATCGCGCTGTTCGAGATCGCGCACAGATCGCTCTGTTTGCACTGAAAGCTCGACGCGCAGACGTTCTTGGCGTCGCAGGCGTCGAACCGGTGATCGCCCTCCTTGACGCACACGCTCTTGCTGACCGGCTTGACGCCGGGAACGTTGCCGCACACGAACGAGCCCTGAAGGTCGAGCAGGACCTCACCCTCGTCCACGGGGGTGCTCTCGTTGTCCTCGACGCCGACCTTGAAGATCTTCGAGTACGCGAGCCCCAGGTTGTAATGGATGATCGGGTCATCCACCGTCTTGAGCGCCTTCTCGTACTCGCCGACAGCGTCGATGAACTGGCGGTCGCGGAACAGGCTGTTGCCCTTCTTGTTCCGGCTACGGCCATCGAGCTGATCACAGCCGAGTCCCGTCGCCACGAGCAACAGCACGAGAGCGAAGCGCAACGCGCGGTCGGCCGTCCGACTCATGAGGCGCGGGTTATGACATACCTTCGGTGCGAGCATCAACCGTTCCGCGAACGGGTCTACACCAGCGTGCCCCCGACGGAAAGTGACACCGGCTGACGCGCTGCTCGGCCTTCTTCGCAACTGCGACCTGCTCGTCGCAGATTTGCGCAATGCCGAGGCCTCAGGGCAGCGTCATGCGCATCGAGACCGAGTAGCTGTCGAGATCCGCCTGGTCGGGGGCGGGTGCCGTCAGGGCGACGATCTTCGGCTCCATGCACGATTTGACCGTTGCCGCGGTGGTCTCGGGCACGTCTCGCACCTGGATCGTCGCAGACAGCACGCCGAGCTGGTTTGCCTTGACCGTCGTGACCAGCAGCCCTTCGACGCGGGGGCTCTCGCCGCGGCCTTCGCGTGAGACGCCCTTCGCGCAGGTGTTCATGATCGCCCGGACCTGCGTGGCGATCTCGTTCGTCAGCGTCGAGTTGATGCGGGGACCCTCGGGCGTGTGGATGTTCGGCGGGATGTCCAGCGGTGCCGAGCCGCTGCCGCGATGGTCGCGCACCCGGACGTCATCGATCGTGTAATTGCTCGACGAGCCGGCGCCGGTCGGTGCCCCCCCGGCAGCCGTCGTGCCGCGCGGCTGATCGCGGGGCGTGATGATCGGTGCATTGGGGCCCGTGGCGAGAGGCGGCGGGCCGCCGTTTGGATTGATGGGGACGACCTGGCCGGGGCCGCCCTGCCCCGTTGGTGCGGTCGCGCCGCCGATGCCGGGATCGGTGCCGTTCATGGTGGGGCGCGGGCCGGGGCCGGTGCCGGCGCCAGTCGCGGGCGTGCCGTCGCCCTGCGCGGTCGCGGTCTGGGTCGAGCTCGACTTGTCGTTGTCACCGCCGATGAGAAACACGAGGGCGACGCCGGCTGCGACGAGCACCAGGGCTCCGACGACGAGGGCGCTACGCGACATCCCAGAGATCTAGCACGCCCGGGTTTTGCGTAGTGTTGCGCGGATTCGCAGAGGGCAAACGCGGCGAACCGAGTACGAATGCGTGTCGAGCCCGAATGCGTGTCGAGCACGAGCACGTGTACGTGTACGTGTACGAATACGTGGTGCACGTGCACGTGCTCGTAGCTGCGCGTTACGGCGCGGAGAGGGCCGACTCGACGCTCGACAGCGGAGCAGGAGGCGAGCGCATCACCTCGACGTCGCCCGAACGCACGCGCTGCGTGACGCCGTCTTCATCGCGGAGTAACAGCGCGCCATCGACATCGAGGCCCATGACCTCGCCGACGAAGGCCTTGCCGTCGACGGTGGCACGCGCCGCGAGGCCAACCGCCATGCGGTCCTGCCAGGCCGGGATGATCGCCTCGAGGCCGACACCCACGTACCGATCGATCCAGCGCTCGACATCAGCGAGCAGCTGACCGATGAACGCCTCGCGGTCGACGGTGACACCCGACGCTTCCGACAGCGTGATGCCGGTGTCGGCGATCGCCGCCGGCAGCTCGCCATCGAGGTTGAGGCCGATACCGACGACCACCGACTCGAGCTTGTTGCCCTGGCTCTGCGCCTCGACGAGCACGCCCGCGAGCTTGCGGCCGCGCACGAGGAGATCGTTGGGCCACTTCAAGGTGGCGGGCGCGCCGGCGAACCGGACCGCGTCGCACATGCCGATACCGATCGCGAGCGTCATCGGCGGAACATCGATCATGGGCAACAACGGGCGCACGATCGCGGACAGGTAGAGCCCGCCCGGCGGCGACTGCCACACGCGACCATCACGGCCACGACCACCGGTCTGGCGCTCGGCGATCACGACCGTGCCGTGGCGAGCACCCGCACGCGCGAGGCGAGCGGCCTCGTCGTTCGTCGAGGTGCACGACTCCATGTCGATGCGCTGGTGGCCGAGCCACCGCGCCTTGAGGTGCAGCCCCGCGTTGGTCATGCCTGGACGTCCATGCCGTTGGTCATGTCCGCACGTCCAGGCCGATATCGACCGCGGGCGCCGAGTGCGTGAGCGCCCCGACGGAGATGAGGTCGGCACCGGCGCGCGCGTAGTCGGCGATCGTGGCGAGCGTGATGCCGCCCGAGACCTCGACGAGCACGTTGCGACCGTGTGCGCGAGCCGCGGCCACCTCGACCTGCGCGGGCGTCATGTTGTCGAGCAGCACGATCTCGGCACCGGCGGCGAGCGCCTCGTCGAGCTCACCGAGGTTGGTGACCTCGACCTCGATGCGCAGCGGATGCGGCGCGCCGGCCTTGGCCGCCTCGACGGCCGCGCGGACCGAGCCGCACGCCGCGATGTGGTTGTCCTTGATGAGGATGCCCGAGCCGAGATCGAAGCGATGGTTGCCGCAGCCACCCGCGGCGACCGCGTGCTTCTCGAGGACGCGAAAGCCCGGCGTGGTCTTGCGCGTGTCGACGACCTTGGCCTTCGTGCCGGCCACGGCATCGGCGTAGCGCTTGGCCTGCGTGGCGACGCCCGACAGGCGCTGCACGAAGTTGAGCGCGGTGCGCTCGGCGGCGAGCACGTAGTGCGCCGGGCCGCGAGCGGTGATGATCAGGCCGCCACGATCGACGCGCGCACCATCGGGCGCGTGAATCTCGAGCTCGATGCGCGGGTCGACGAGCGCGAACACGGCGGCGGCGACGTCAATGCCGAACGCGACGATGGGCTCGCGCGCGTTCATGTCGGCGACGACTGCGCGGCCCTCGGAGCCGAGCGTCACCTGAGAGGTGATGTCTCCACGACCGAGATCCTCGTCGAGCGCGAGCTCGATGAGCCTGCGCACTGCAGGGATGGCGGCGAGGCCACGAAGGCCGGGACTGCTCATGGACGCGGCGACCTTACCCGATCGGTCCGACGTTCTGACCCGAAAACTCTGCGCGTGACGGGATCTATTTGGACGGCCGCAGTGTCTGAAAGATGGCGCGGATCGCCTTGAGGTTCGGCGCGAGCTTCTCGTGCTCGACCGCGGCGAACATGATGATGCCCTTTTTACTCGCGGTCGGTCCCGCGACGACCACGAGCACGTCGAGCTGATTGCCGGCCGCGTTGACGCCCGCACCCTCGATGAAGGTCGCCGGCAGCTTGTTGATCTTGACCTTCTTGACCTTGTCGACCCAGCGCAGACTCTGCACCGAGGAGTACAGGTTCTTCTCGAGTGTCTTGACGCCGTCCTTGGCGTCCGCCGAGTCGACGACCCAGAACACCAGGGCAACCGCATTATCGGGGGACACGGCACGGATGAGCTCGTCGCTCGCGGTGACGGTCCACTTCGCTGGGATCGTGATCGATGCCTTGCCGGCCTTGCTCGGATAGACCTCGGCGTGGGCCAACCCACCGAAGGTCGCCAGCGTCAGAAGCAGGACGAGCGGGTACCGCATGGTCGTGAACCTATCAGTAGGACGCGGCTGCAGCAGCCGTATTCACCAGCCCTGAATGGCCCAACCGTGACGGCGCGCATGGCGGCGTAGCCTCGGGTCGGGATTCACGGCGATTGGCGTGCCGACCCGGCCCAGCATCGGCAGGTCGTTGTAGCTGTCGGAGTAAAAGTAACTCTTCATCAGATCGATGCCGTGCTCGGTGGCCCAGCGCTCGGCCAGCGTGACCTTGTGGTGACCAAAGCACAGCGCGCTCGCCTTGCCGGTGAACGCGCCGGCCTCGACCTCGAGGCGGCTCGACAGCACGTGCTCGATGCCGACCCCCGCGGCGACCGGCGTCGCGGCATAGATCGTCGAGCCGGTCGCGAGCACGATCGTGTGCCCGGCCTGCCGATGGTGCTCGATCGCGACGCGACCCGCGGGCGCGATGAACGGCTCGACATCGTCGCGGTACCAGACCGAGCACTTCGCGATCATGTCGGCCTCGAGGTCGCCGCGCAAATCGAGGCACAGCCGCGAGAACACGCGTTCCATATCGAGCACGGCGAGCTTGTACAGCGTCGACCAGTACACGGCCTTTGCGAGCGTCGAGTGCGGGAGCTCACCGCGCCGGTAGAGAAACCGGGTCCAGCTCATCGCGGTGTCGACGCTGAGCAGCGTCTTGTCCATGTCGAAGAAGGCGGCAATCGTCATCGCATCACCGACAGGTTGAGCAGGTGAATGAGGATGTTCGAGGCGCCGTGCGCCAGCGTCGGCGCGAGGATCGACTTGGTCGACGAGCGCATCCAGCCAAACAGCAGGCCGGGAAAGAACGTCGCGAGCATGCGTGGGTCGCCATCCTTGGGTAGATGAACGAGCGCGAACGCCAGCGAAGACAACAGCAGCGCCCAGCCGATGCCACCGCCGAGAAAGCGCCGCTTCGGCGGGAACCGCTGCTCGAGCTTGCCGAGCATGAAGCCGCGAAAAAACAGCTCCTCGGGGAGCGCGACGACGAGCACCTGGACCAGGCAGTACTCTGCGAGCTTCCACGATGCGGCTGGCATGTGGATCGAATCGAGCCCGCGATAGGTCGCGCAGGTGTTTCTCGGAACCAGGTGCGCGAGCAGCGACGAGTGACACGCGATCTCGTAGAACGCGAAGAAGCCGAGCACGAAGATCGGGAAGATGACCGCGATCGCGACGCCCGCGGTGACGAGACCCTTCTTGATCGGGTCGGCACGAAAGCCGTAGTCGATGAGGTCCTCGTTGCGCCGGCCGAGCGCGAACATCGGCGCGTAGAGGAACAGCACGCTGACGAGCGCGCTGCCGATGTGGCCGATCGCCGGGACCGTGACGTCGATCCGCACCAGGCCGCTGATCAGCGCGAGCACGACCCCGTAGGTGATCGCGGCATCCCGGCCAGCCTGCTGCTCGGAGGTCACGTCGCGTACACGTTAGCGGATCTGCGATACCGTTGCCGCACGATGAACAGAATGGCGATTGTGATGGTCCTCGCGACCGCTGGCGGCTGCAAGAAGACCGTCAAGACGGCCGAGGTCGAGTCGTGGATGAAGCAGCGAATGACCGATCTCGGGATTCCGACGACGAAGGTCGCGTGCCCCAAGGATATCGAGCCCAAGGAGGGCAAGACGTTCGACTGTGACGTCGAGGTCGAGGGCAAGCCCTACACGATCGTCGGTACGATCACGAAGGTCGAGTCGAGCAAGGTCAACTTCGACACCGCGTGGAAGAACGCGCCGAGCGGCGTGATCATCCGCAGCAAGCTCGTGCCACCGCTCACCGACGAGCTGAGCAAGACGTTCGCGACCAAGGTCGACATCGGCTGCGCGGAGCCGCTGATGTTCCTCGACGCCACCCGCGTTGCGACGTGCGATTTCACCGCGGGCGCGACGAAGGCCAAGGTCGTCATCACGTTCGACGACAAGCTGGTCCCGACCGGCTGGAAGCTCGATCCGCCACTGCTCAACCGGGCCAAGCTCGAGGAGCTGTTGACACCGAACGTGCGCGAGAAGACCGCACCGACGGTGATGGTGTCGTGCGGCACCGAGCCGCTGCTGCCGCGCCCAGCCGATGGCATGGTCAAGTGCGAGGCCAGCGACGGCGCGAAGAAGGTGCCGCTCCACGTCGAGGTCGATGCCGACCTCAACGTCAAGAAGTGGGAAGTCGTCGCTGGGTAGCCGGCCAGGTCGTTAGTTGCGCTGCGGCTCGTACGAGCCGGTGATCACGGTGTCGGGCAGGACGGGCACCTCGAGCTCGGCGATGAGCTTGAGGCCGGTCATGCCGGCGGCGAGATCCGCCGCGGTGGGGAAGCCCCACATCTGGACGTAGCCAGTCGGCTGCGATGCGGGCACCTGGATGATCATGAACAGACCGTCGCTCGAGCCCGCCTGCGCGCGGCGATGGTTGACCGGCAGGCCAACGCTCGGGTCGAAGTAGTAGGTCTCGGCGCCCGACATCGGCGTGGCCGTGCCCTGCGTCGACGACATCGTCGCGATGAAGCCAGAGACCTCACGCTCCTGGCAGTCACGCAGCGCGCCGGCGACGACGCCCGTGCCGGCGATGCGGGTCTGGCCGATCAGCGCGGGCAGCGTCGCGGCCGTCGCGTTCGACACGCTCTGGATCTCGGTGCGGCAGGGGACGACGTCGGTGCCGTCCATGCACGGAGGCGTGTTGCTCGGCTGGATCGCCTCGCTCGGCGAGTCGAGCTTCTGGTTGAGCAGGAACGTCGGCAGCGCGTTCGCCGACTCCATCTTGTAGCCAAAGCGCTTGGTGCCGGCCGGCACGGTGAGGGTCAGGTTCGCGTCGCTATCCGCGGTCCCCATCGCGACGGGGTTCGCCGAGTCCTGGTCCTTGAACAGCCTCACCGTCGCGTCGGGGACGGCCTGATCGCTCTGGAAGTCCGTGACCTTGAGGTTGAACGTCACCGCAACCGTGGTCGCGGCGTCGGCCGATGCGGTGTTGAGGCAGGTCAGGTCGGCGTCACCGATCTCTTCCCAGACGTCATCCATCCCGGGGACCTCGCGGTTGGCCTTGAGCGTCGTCGTCGGGGTGTTGAACCCGTTGTCGGCCGCGTCAGGCATCGTGGTTCCACCGTCGTCGCCGCAGGCGCCAACAGTCAGTGAGATAAGCGTGAAAGCTAGAGATAGGCGCATGAACACTCCCGAGGGACCTTTTATCGAGGGGCCCGACCCGATTGCAACCCCGATCGTCCGGGGGGTAAACAACCGCACATGGACATCGGCAAGATTCGAGAGCTTCTCGGCGACAAGGCATCCCTGCTCGACCACCAGAGCAAGACCATCCCGGCCAGCTCGCTCACCCTGCCCTCGCCCCGCTACGTCGACGATATCTTCACGTCGACCGACCGAACCCCGCGGGTGCTCGGCGCGATGCAGCGCATGATCGACCACGGCCGCCTCGGCAACACGGGTTACGTCTCGATCCTTCCCGTCGACCAGGGCATCGAGCACTCGGCCGGCGCCTCGTTCGCGCCGAACCCGCAGATGTTTGATCCGGAGCACATCGTGCGCCTGGCGATCGAGGGTGGCTGCAGCGCGGTCGCGTCGACGTATGGCGTGCTCGGCATCACAGCGCGCAAGTACGCGCACAAGATTCCGTTCATCGTGAAGATCAACCACAACGAGCTGCTGAGCTACCCGAACACGTACGACCAGACGATGTTCGGCAACGTGCGCCAGTGCTTCGACATGGGCGCCGCCGGGATCGGCGCGACCGTGTACTGGGGCTCGCCGGAATCGCGTCGCCAGCTCCAAGAAGTCTCCGAGGCCTTCGCCGAAGCCCACGAGCTCGGCATGTTCACGGTGCTGTGGTGCTACGTCCGCAACAACGCGTTCAAGACCGCGACCGCGGATCACAACACGTCGGCGGATCTCGAAGGCCAAGCGAACCATCTCGGCGTGACCATCCAGGCCGACATCATCAAGCAGAAGCTGCCGGAATCGAACGGCGGGTACATCGACCCCGCGCTCAAGGGCTTCGGCAAGACCGATAAGCGCGTCTACTCCGAGCTCACGACGGACAACCCGATCGACCTCACGCGCTGGCAAGTCGCGAACTGCTACATGGGCCGCATCGGGCTCATCAACTCGGGGGGCGCGTCGGGCACGAACGATCTGCACGACTCGGTCAAGACCGCGGTCATCAACAAGCGCGCGGGCGGCATGGGGCTCATCCTCGGCCGCAAGGCGTTCCAGCGGCCGTTCAAGGAGGGCGTGGACCTCGTCAACGCGATCCAGGACGTCTACCTCTGCAAGGACGTCACGGTCGCCTAGTGGTTCGCCTCGGCGAACTCCTCGTCGCCGCAAACGTGCTCGAAGCCGACAAGCTCGAGCAAGCGTTGCGGGCACAGGTCGTGTGGGGTGGACGCCTCGGCACGAACCTGATCGAGCTCGGTCTGATCGACCTCGACGAGTT
>JBBQFU010000076.1:0-32588 GCA_038322185.1 Haliangiales bacterium | reverse complement strand
CTCGACGTCCCGCTCGCCAAGGTCGGCGGCAAGGGGCTGTTCGTGAAGGAGATCGAGCAGGCGCTCGTCGAGCGCACGGCCGATCTCGCGGTTCACTCGATGAAGGACGTCCCGGCCGAGCTCGCGCCAGGTCTCATCCTGTGCGCGGTGTCTACGCGCGAGGTTCCCTGGGATGCGCTGTGTGCGCGCGCGCCGGTCACCGTCGAGACGCTCGCGCAGGGCGCGAAGGTCGGGACCTCGAGCATGCGGCGCCAGTCGCAGCTGCTCGCCGTGCGTCCCGATCTCCAGATCGCGATGCTTCGCGGCAACGTTCCGACGCGGCTCAAGAAGCTCGATGACGGCGAGTTCGACGCGATCGTGCTCGCGGCCGCCGGCCTGCATCGCCTCGGTCTTGCCGACCGCATCACGCAGCTGCTGCCGCTCGAGCTCTCGATCCCCGCGGTCGCGCAGGGCGTGCTCGCGATCGAGATCCGCGACGGCGACACCGTGGTCCAGGACCTCGTGCGCAAGGCGATCCACGACGAGCCCACCTACGCGAAGATGCTTGCCGAGCGCTCGTTCCTCGCGAAGATGGGTGGCAGCTGCCAGACCCCGCTCGCCGCGCACGCGCTCGACGACGCGAAGGGTCTGCGCCTGCTCGGCATGTGTGGTATGCCCGACGGTACGAAGATTCTCAAGGCCGAGGTCTCTGGCCCGGTCAGCGACGCGGTCGCGCTCGGCGTCGCGCTCGGCGAGGAGCTGCTTCGCCAGGGCGCCGCTGACATTCTCGCCGCGACGAAGCTGTAGACCTAGCCGAGTGCGGCGAGGGTCTCGCGGACACCCGGGTAGCCAAGCTGATAGCAGCGCCACCAGCCGAGCATCATCATGCCGTGGCCGATGAAGATGCCGACATGGCTCCACATCTCGACGGGGTCTGCACGGTGCGAGGTGTAGCGCCGCCAGTGAAAGACCTCGTCGACGAGACTGTAGACGAAGGACATCACGGTGAACACCATCGCCGGAATCGCGACACCGGGTCGCTCGTAGGCGAGCACGAGCAACACGCAGCTCGCGACGCCGCACAGATCGTGATGTGGTGCACGAGCTGCTCGCCGCCGCGCAGCACTTCCTTGTAGATCGTGCGGTGGCCGATCGTATCGATCGCGATCGCGATGGCGAAGATCGCGGCGCCGATCGGAACGGTGATCGCCTCGGCCGGCCAGCTCACGCCATGGAGGTGACCGGCGAGCAGGAAGCCGCCCGTCGACACGACGAGACCGAGCATCATGCCGACCCACGACAGATAGACCAGCCAGTCGGTGCGATCGAACTCGCGAATACGGCCGACGTAGATCGCGAGCTGCGATCGCCGCCGCTCGACGTGCGCGGTGGGTAGCTCAGAGACGCGGGACACGACCGAGCTCCAGGGTGGTGAGGGGGACGCGAACCGCGGGACGCGCGATGCGCAGCGGCGCCTCGGCGAGCGTGCGCAGCGTGGCGGCAGCGACGCGAGCGAGCTTCGTCGATCGCGGCACGACAGCGCGGCCCGCGAACACGTCGTGATCCTGGGCCGCGATCTGTGCGCCGATGGCGGAGTAGACGCCGCGTGCTGCGCGAACCGCGAGCGCGGCGCGCCAGGGCAGGGCGTGCTCGCCCGCGGCTCCAGATGCGTAGTAGCGATCGGCGAGCGCGAGCAGCTCTGCGATGGACGCTGCGAGCGGTGCGCGCGCCGAGCTCGCGAGCGGCTTGCCGAGGTCCCCCGCGAGGCCAGCGGCACCGTGGCGGGCGAGCACCTCGTCGGGCAGGTAGAGGCGGCCGCGGTTCCAGTCCTCGGCGACGTCGCGACAGATGTTGGTGATCTGCATCCCGATGCCGAGATGCGCTGCGTGCACGAGCGCCTCGTCATCGCGCACACCAAACACGTGCGACATCATCAGGCCGACCACGCCGGCGACGCGGTAGCTGTACGTGATGAGGTCCTCGAGCTTGTTGTACTCGGCACGCCGGACATCCATCGCCATGCCGGCGAGCAGCTCCGCCGGGTAGCGCTGCGGGATCGTCCGCGCGCGGATCACGGCACCGAACGCGGCGAGCACCGGCTCGCGGGTGACTCCGGTGTAGACCGCGTGAAGCTCGCGATGCAGGCGCAGCAGCTCCTCGTGCGCGCTGTGCTGCGAGACCTCGTCGACAGCGTCGTCGGCGCGCCGGCACCAGGTGTAGATGATCGAGGTCTGATCACGCAGGCGCGGGCCGAGCAGGCGGCTCGCGAGCGCGAAGCTCTTCGAGTGCACGGCGATCGTTTCGCGCGCGATCTGGGCGGGCAGCGGTTGCACGATTGCGGTGCTCACGATGCCGCCCCGAGCGGCTCCAGGAGCTGCAGTGGCTCGGACCCGAGCGCGAAGTCTTCGGCGATCGACGAGAACGTCGCCGCCGCACCGTTGATCACGCCGGGCACGCCGGCACCCGGGTGAGTGCCCGCTCCGACGAGGTAGAGGCCGGGAATCCGCTTGTCGCGGTTGGGCGGACGGAAGTACGCGCTCTGCGTCAGCGTCGGAGCGACCGAGAACGCCGAGCCGATGTGGCTGCCGAGCTGGGTCTTGAAGTCATTCGGCGTGAACTGCCGCCGCACGACCACGTGCTTGCGCAGATCGGGGAGCACGCGCTCGAGTGACGCGAGGATGCGATCGCCGTAGCCGGTTCCAATCGCGTCCCAGTCGAGCGGTGCGTTGCCGAGGTGCGGGACCGGCGACAGCACGTAGAACGAGCCGCCGCCCGGAGGCGCCAGCGACGGATCGGTGACGTGCGGCGCGTGGAGGTAGAGTGAGAAGTCCTCGGCGAGCTGGTCGCCGTGGAAGATCTCGGCGAGCAGCTCCTTGTAGCGCGGACCGAACAGGACCGTGTGATGGGCGATCTGATCGCGGTAGCTGATGTCGGTGCCGAAGTAGAGGACGTAGAGCGACATCGACCAGTCCATCTTGTCGAGCCGCTTCTGCATCGGCCTGGCGCCGGCGGTCTCACCGTACAGCTTGGTGTACGTGTGATGGAGGTCGGCGTTGGACACGACCATGTCGAACGCCTCGTCGGGCTTCGCGTCGGTGGTGACGAGGTGCTGCTTGTCCCCGGTCACGCGCACGCCGCGCACGGGGGCATCGAGGCGTAGCTCGCCGCCGAGCTCGGTGAGCAGCCTCACGAGCGCCTGGACGAGCGCGCCCGTGCCGCCGCGTGGGAAGAACACGCCCCAGTTGCGCTCGAGGTAGTGGATCAGCGTGTAGATCGACGACGTCTCGAATGGGTTGCCGCCGACGAGCAGCGAGTGAAACGATAGCGCCTCGCGCACGTGCTCGTCTTGCACGAACTTCGCGACGGTCTTGTACACGCTGCGATCCGCGCGCAGTCGCGCCAGCTTCGGCGCGACCTTGAGCATGTCCGAGAAGCGCGGGAACGGCGTGTGCGCGAGCTTGGTGTAGCCGGTCTCGAACACTTCCTTCGAGTACGCAACGAACCGCTCGTACCCGGCGGCATCCTCGGGATTGCGCGCGCGAATCTGATCGAGCATGTGCTGGCCGTCGCCGTCGTAGTCGAACGTGGCGCCATCGTCCCACACGAGCCGGTAGAACGGCGTGACCGGAAGCATCTCGACGTAGTCGCGCATGCGGCGGCCCGCGAGCGTGAACAGCTCCTCGATGCAGTGGGGTGCAGTGATGACCGTGGGCCCGGCGTCGAATGTGTAGCCGCTGTCCTTGTAGACATAGGCGCGACCGCCGGGGAGGTCGCGGGCCTCGAACACGGTGACACGCACACCGCATGCAGCGAGCCGGATGGCGGCAGCCAGGCCACCGAAGCCCGAGCCAATGACCGCGGCGCGAAGGGGACGCTTGTACTCAGCCATAGCTCTTCTCCATGCGTGCGAGCTCGCCCGCGATCATCTCGGTCACCGGACTCGTGCCGACGGCGGCAACCAGACCGTCGAGCGCATCGTCGATTGCCGCGCGGACACAGCGCCGGCCGTCGACGTTGATCGCGGTTTCGAGCGCCGTGCACAGCTCGTCGCAGTCGGCGGTGCCCGCGGTCACGGCGCGCGCCATCACGGCGAGCCGATTCCAGGCGAACGGGCCGTGCCCGGCGAGCCACGCCCACGGCCAGGTCGGCCGGCCACCGCACAGATCCTCGTGGGCCTTGTCGCGTCGCGCCGCCGAGGTCAGCGAGCCGAGGTCGTCGAGCATCTGCAGCGCGCAGCCCATCGCCTCGCCGAACTGGCCGATCGCGGCGCGCCGCGCGGCGGGTGCACCGGCAGCGAGCGCGCCGAGCTCGGCCGCGAACCGACACAGCGTGCCGGTCTTGAGCCGCGTGGTGGCATCGACCACGGCGGGCACGTCGGCGATCGGCAGGTCGGCGATGTGCGTCGCGAGATCGAGTGCCTGGCCCTGATGGCAGCGCACGAGTGTGGTGATCGCGAGCCGGTTTGCTGCCAGCTCGCACTCGGTGGGCAGCTCGAGCGCGGCAAGCTCGGCGAGCGCCCAGAAGTACATCCACGACCCGGTGTTGATCGCGAGCGGCACGCCGACCAGCTCGTGGAGCGCGGGTGCACCTCGACGAACCGTCGACCCATCCTCGACGTCGTCGATGATCAGCGAGCCCGCGTGCAATATCTCGATCACGAGCGGTAGCCGCTCGGGCATGTCATGCGAGCTGCCGCCGCCGAGCATCCAGCCGGCGCGGACGATCGTGGTGCGCAACTCTTTTCCTGGACGTCCGAGGAACTCGGTCGCGGGACCGACGAGCGCGCGCCGCCACGCCGGCGGGCACGCTCGGATCGAGGGGACTGACACCGTCCGCCCCGAGCGCGCGGTCGAGCGCCGTGAGCAGCGAGGGCAGGGCGGCCGGACGCGCGAGTGACTTCACGACGCCTCCATTCCGAGTGCAGCGCGCCACGACATACCGCGTGGCGGCCGGCCGACGAGGATACGAGCTCGATCGAGCGCGGTCAGCTCGAGCGCGTAGAAGCGGCGGATCGTGGGCTCCGGTAACCGGCGGTAGAATCGCTCGAGCACGTGATAGCGCTGGTCGGGGGCGAACCAGCGAAACAGCATGTGGTTGAGGCGCGACGCGAACGACAGCTGTTGTGCGTGGCGGTCGCCGAGCGCGACGAGTGCTTCGGACACCAGCGCGTTCGCGGGCTGTGCCGCGATCGTTGCCGCGACGCGTGCCGCGATCGGAAACGAGTACCCGGTCACGGGATGAAACCAGCCACCCGCATAGCCGGCGACCAGCGGTGCAGTGATGGCGGGACGGGCCGCGCGCCACGGCAGCGGCAACACGCCGACCTCTTCGCGAACAAGCTCCGCGATCTGCCAGCCGCGTGCGGCGATGTATGCGCTGACCTCGGTGCGGATCGCCGCGACGTCGAGGTATGCGCTATCGCTGAAGTAGGTGTCCTCGACGAGCAGGCGCGTTGGCGACAGTGGAAGCAGGTAGAAGAAGCGAAATCCGTCGACCTGCGGCACCGTCGCGTCCATCAGGATCGGCCGCTCGAGACCATGCGGCACACTCAGCTCGATCTCGTGGCCAACGAACTTTTGCCAGCCGCAGTCGCGACCGGCCGTGCGATCCGGACCGCGCGCATCGATCACGGCGAGCGCACCGATCGTGTGAGTCGCGCCCGCGGCGTCGCGGACAGTGACGTGATGTGCGCCGATATCGATCGCAGTCGAGCTCGCGAGCAGTGCACTGCCCGGCACCGCAAGCGCTTCGGTGACTTGCCGGGCGACGCGCTCCGACGACACGCACGCGTACGGTGACGCCAGCGAGCGCTTCAGCTCGGGGAACGCGACGTCGTATCCGGACCAGCGCGCGACCACGATCGGATCGATCCATGCGCGCATCGAATCCCCGAGGTCACCGGCATGGAAGCACCAGGTGTGATTGCCTCCAGGGGCGTCGCCACGCTCGATCATCGCGATGCGTGATGCAGGTTGCAACGCCCGGACCGCGAGTGCGATCAAGGCGTTCTGCAGCCCGCCTCCGACGAGCGCGTAGTCGACGTTCGAAATCACAGTCATTCGATGTCCGAGGATGAGTACGGTTACGTAGACTCGAAGCGAAACAGCGAGAGACCTAGGAGCAAGAAGCCGACCCCGAATGCACCGAGTGCGCCGATGGCTGGCATGACGTCGGCGAGCGTCGTGCTCTCACGCACGAGGACCGCGTAGTACGCGTCCAGAGCCCAGCCGTGAGGCACGGCAAGCCCGAGTGACTGCATCACCGGCGGCATCACGATGCGCGGCACCATGCAGCCTCCGAGCATTCCCATCACCAGCAGCGTGACCGAGCCGATCCCACCGAGCTGACGCTCGCTGCGCGCCAGCGAGCTGAACAACAGGCCGAGCGCCACCGCACAAAATGCAACGGCTGCGCTCACTGCGGCGAGCGCGATCGGTGAGCCGGCCACCTGCATGTCGAACCCGAGTGCGCCGACGCCGAACAGAAACGCGAGCTGGACGAGCGCGATCAGAAAGTACGGGACGAGCATCGCGACCAGCAGGCGCCAGCGCGCGACGGGAGCGGCCAGCAAGCGGCGCCAGGTACCGCTGCGGCGCTCCGAGGTGAAGGCGAGCGCGACGGTCAGCGCGATGAAGAAACCAAACAGCACCGCATTCCCGGGGACCGCGACCTGAAAGCTCGTGATCGTGGCAAGCGGGTTCCCCGTGCCCGGCGGACTACGTACGGCGATCTGTGGCGACCATGCCGTGGTGACCACCGCAGCGCGCACTACGATGCCCGTGAGCGCACCCTCGATGGGCGCGCGTACGTGAGCCGGCATGCCGCGATCGATTACGAGCTCGACGGGCGTCCCGGTGGGACCCACGACAAGACCTGCGATCGCCTCCTCGCTCGCGACCGAGGTCCCGACGGCAGCGGCACTGGGTGCCCGCTGCGCCACGAAGCCGGGCGACTCGGCGAGGACGCGGGCAATCGACTCGCCCCGTTCATCGCCGGCCGTATGCCAGTACGCGATACGTTGTGGCGTGCCGGCGTCGGGGCCGAAGTGCAGCATCGAGCCGAACGCGATCATGAAGATGATCGGCAGCACGAACAAGCTGATCAGTGCGCCGCGATCGCGGAGCAGCAGCGCCACTTCCTTGCGAACGCCAGCAGCGATCATCGTTGATCTCGCAGGGCAGAGCCAGTGAGCCGGATGAACGCGGACTCGAGGTTGCCGCCGCGCTGCTCGACGATCACGCGCGGTCCGCCGTGCCGATCGATCAGATCGGCGACGGTGCCGATCGCGACGAGCTGGCCGCCGTCGATGATCGCGACCCGATCGCACAGCGCCTCGACCTCTTCGAAATAGTGGCTGGTGTAGAGCACCGTCGTGCCGCTGGCCTTGAGCGCACGCACCGAGTCGGTGATGTGGCGCCGGCTCTGCGCGTCGACGCCCACGGTGGGCTCGTCGAGCACGAGCAGCTGCGGTTGATGAAGCAGGCCCGCGGCGAGGTTGAGCCGGCGCTTCATGCCGCCCGAGAACTCGCTGACAGGTTCGTGTGCCCGATTGGCGAGACCCACGATCTCCAGCACCCAGCGCACGCGCTCGGCGAGCAGCGCACCGTGCAGGCCGTACAGCGCACCGGCGAACTCGAGGTTGTGGGTTGCCGTCAGGTCGTCGTAGATCGCGAGCTCTTGCGGCACGAGACCCAGCCGCGCTTTCGCGACGAACGGCTCGGCGTGTACATCCGCGCCGCCGATCGTCACCGTGCCGCGGCTCGGCGTGAGCGCCACAGATCATCGAGATCGTCGTGGTCTTGCCGGCACCATTGGGGCCGAGCAGCCCGAGACACTCGCCGCGGGCAACGACCAGATCGATCGCCTTGACCGCGGTCCGCGTTCCGTAGTCCTTGCCGAGGCCGCGCAGCGCCAGCATGGCAACCTCAGATCACGTCCGCGAGCGCATCCCGCAGCTGCTTGCGTGCGCGGTGAGCGCGAACCTTCACATTCGCCAGGCTGATGCCGAGCCGCTCGGCCACCTCGGGCTCGGTGGCGCGCGCCCGCGCCACGAGGACATCACGGTAGGGCGGGGCGAGCTCAGCGACGGCGGTACGCACGATCGCGGCCTGCTCGGCGGCGATCAGCTGAGCCTCGGCCGATGGCGTAGCGTCAGCCATCTGCCCTGCGGCAGCCTCATCGTTGGCGGCCAGGGACTCGCGCGACCGCCGGCGCCGGCGCAGATGGCCCAGCGCGGTGGTGAACGCGATCCGGTACAGCCACGTCCGGTAGCGGGCCTCGCCGCGGAATGCGTCGCGGTTGCGGTACGCGGTGAGGAGCGTGTCCTGTGTGACGTCGTCGGCCTCCTCGGGACTCCCCACGATGCGCCGAGCCACCGCGTAGACAAACCCGCGGTCATCGGAGCCAAAGCGAACTTCGTTGTGGATCATGACAACTCTTCCCTGGACGTTTTATCGTTCAAATCGTCCATAGCGTTCACTATGGACGAAAATACGTTCAGGGCAAGTGGGCTCCGACTAAAATCAGCTACTCGTTCGGACTGGCTGGTTGCAGTAACGGCGCCAGCTGGCCGACATCCAACTCCCTATGCGTCTCCTGTCACCACGCGAGCTCGCCGAGGCCCTCGGCGTCAGCGAGTCATCGCTCAAGCGCTGGGTCGACGCCGGCAAGATCACTGCGATGAAGACCGACGGCGGTCACCGCCGGATCGCGCTGAGCGAAGCGGTGCGATTTGTACGCGAGTCCGGGGCGCCCGTTGCGCGTCCGGAGCTTCTCGACATGCCCGAGGTCGCGGTCGCGCACCAACGAATGCTTCGCGGTGCCGACCAGCTGCTCGACTACCTGATCGAAGGCGACGTCGTTGGAGCCCGTGGCTGGTTGCTCGGCCGTTATCTGTCCGGCATGTCGATCGCGACGCTGTGCGACGGACCGGTCAAGAACGCGATGCACGCGCTCGGCGAGCTGTGGAACCACGACAACGGCGGCATCTTCCTCGAGCATCGCGGCACCGATGTCTGTCTGCAGGCGGTTGCCCATCTGCGCGGCACGTTCGAGCCAGCTGGGACCGCGCCGCTCGCGCTCGGCGGAACTCCCGAGGACGATCCGTATCTGCTGCCGTCGTTCATGGCGGCCACCGTGATCGCCGCGGCCGGTATGCGCGCGATGAACCTCGGCCCCGATACGCCGGTCGCAGCACTCGACCACGCGGCGACCGCGAACAAGCCGCGACTCGTGTGGATCAGTGCGAGCGCGCCGATCGTACCGTCCCGTGCGCGCGCGATCGCGAGATGGGCGATGGCGTTGCCTCGCAGTGTCACCGTGGTGTGTGGCGGGCGCGCAAGCGACTCGATTGCCGACGGTGGCGTTCGGCAGCTGCCGCACATGAGTGACCTGTTCGCACTCGCACAGTCGCTCGTCGCTTGAGTACGTACATATCGAAGCGTTGGCGCGGAAGTGCGGGAAATTTTGCTCGCTGTGTGCCGAGGGCCTACGATTTCATTGCTGTGACAACCACTCGCCTTGCACTGTGCGTCGTCCTCGCGAGCGTCGGGTGTGCCACCCCGATGTCCGCACTGCGCGAAGACAACAAACGCCTCACGCAGTCCATGGCGGAGATGCGAGCCGAACGACGGACACAGGACCGCAAGATCCGTGACCTCGAGAACGAGCTCGCGCTGAACAAGATCAATGCGCCGTCGAGGCGCGCAGCACAGGTACCGCAGCTGCCGGTCGAGGTGGTGACGCCGCCGCCCGCTGCGGATGCGCCGCGCGTCGTCGGCATCGCCGATGACGGAAGTGAGATCGTGTACGAAGGTGATGCCGCGCTCGGCAAGGCGGCCGTGATCGAGATCGACCCGCCGCGCCGTGAAGCGCCGCCGCGCCGCACGGCGAGTGTCGAGACGCGCAGCGAGCCGCGCCGGACAGTTGCTGCCGCTCGCACGTCACGCGCCGCGGTCCGCACCGATGTGAACAACGAGGCGGCCAACGCGGATTACCGCGCCGCGATCGAGCTCGTGAAGGGCGGGGAGAAGGACGCGGCGGTCGCTGCGCTGCGCTCGTTCCTCGAGAAGTACCCGCGCCACGAGTACGCGGATAACGCACAGTACTGGCTGGGGGAGGCGTTCTACGTGCACAAGGACTACCAGCATGCACTGGTCGAGTTCCGCGCTACGATCGAGACCTATCCGCGAGGGAACAAGGTGCCGGACGCGCTGCTCAAGGTTGGTTTCAGCTATCAGGCTCTCGGTCAGACCGAGAAGGCCCGCGCCGTGCTCGAGCAGGTCGTAAATTTGTATCCGAAGACCGAGCCTGCCGCGCTCGCGTCGAAACGATTGGAGACGCCGTGAAGAAGGTACTGCTCGCGCTTCTGGTCGCACCGACGGCCGCGTCCGCGCAGGTGCCGATCTATCCGAACGCGCCCGATGCGCCGCGCACGCTCGACCCGGGCTCGGATGCGCCTCCGGCACGCCCGCCGGCTGCTGCGCCGGCCGCACCCGCCCAGCCGAACGTGATCGTCGTCGGTCCTGACGGCAAGGTCACGTACGACGCGGGCAAGCCCAAGGAGGACGGCGCTGGTTACTACTACGGTGGCGATACCGGGTACGCCGGTACACCGGACGAGGGACCGATCGTCGTTCACAGCGGTCCGACGCCGGATCTCCACGTCGTGCGCAAGGGCGACACGTTGTGGGACATCTCGACCTACTACTTCAGCGATCCGTGGCAGTGGCCGAAGGTCTGGTCGTACAACCCGACGATCACGAACCCGCACTGGATCTATCCAGGCGACCTCGTGCGCCTGTTGCCCAAGGGCATGTTCGATCAACAGCCGGTGGCGAACACGCCGCCCGAGACAGGTGGCGGCGGTGACGACCAACAGCCTGCCGACAACCTGCCGGCGCCAGCGCAGAGCCGCAGCGTCGGGCTCAAGCAGACCGCATTCGTCGAGAAGTCGGATCTCGACAAGTCGATCAAGATCGACGGCGGCGTCGACGAGAAAGAGCTGTTCACGACCGGTGACTCGGTCTACTTGAGCTACCCGGCGAACAATCCACCGAAGGTCGGCCAGCGCTACTCGATCTATCGGCCGGGCAACAGCGTGAAGTCGGACGGCAACAACCACGGCTCGTACGTGCGCATCATCGGCGCCATCGAGGTCGCGAGCGTCAAGCAGGACAAGCGCGCGCGCGGTGTGATCGTCGACGCGAACCAGGAGATCGAGCGTGGCGACAAGGTCGGCCCGCTGCTCAAGCAGTTCAAGAACGTCACGCCGGTGCCGTCGAAGGTCGATGCGCAGGGCACGATCGTCGCGATGCTCCAGAAGGATCAGCTGATCGGCCGCGGCGAGGTCGTGTTCCTCAACCTCGGCAAGAGCTCGGGTGTCGAGGCAGGCAATCGTTTGTTCGTCGTGCGCCGCGGCGATGCGCTACCGGATCAGAGCAAGTACACCGTCGGTCAGGACGATCGCCGCTTCCCGGCGCGCACGCTCGGGGAGGTCGTGGTCGTCGAGGTCGGTGACAAGGTGTCGATCGGTCTCGTCACCCTCTCCGTGCAGGAGATGGGCGTCGGCGACCTCGTGATCATGCAGAAGCAGCAGTAGCTGCTCAGTCTTCGCCGACGATCACGTCGAGCGCGTGCGTGATGTCGCTGAAGCGGACCTTGGTCTTCTTGCCGTACGGCGTGCTGCCGTACTTCTCCTTGCCCGGCTTGCCGAGCTTGGTGAGGAGCGCGGCTTCGTACTCGGCCTTCGCGGCCGGATAGCTGCGGTAGGGCAGGTTGAAGCGGTAGTCGCCGATCTTGCCGCCCTTGCGCACGAACATCAGGATGCTGGTCCGCGCGGTGCTGCCGTCGTAGTCGGTCGGCGGTAGGTAGATCGTGACCGTGCTGCCGTCCTTGGCGACCTTGGGGGCGTACTCCTTGTACGCCGTCGTGATCTCCTCGACGGTCGCGCCGATGATCGGACGCTCGGGCTTCTCGAAGCCCCACACCTCGCCGGGGCCGCCGATGAACGTGGCGAGCGGGAAGTAGCGCGAGAGCTCGAGGTTGAGATCCTCGGGCTTGTCGACGCGGGTGGTCGCGCGGAGGCCGCGCTTGGGATCGGCCCACACCTTCTCGTCGCCGAGCGTCTCCTTGACCGTCTTGTGCGGGCCCCACTTCTCGTCCATCAGCTTCACGATCTCGGCCGACTGCGTGGGCCAGCCAATGTCGGGCGAGATCGAGTGCGTGTGGAACCACAGGCCGTAGCTGCGGACGCTGCCGTCGTCGTTGGTGTGAAGCATGACCTGCGTGTCGAGGCCGTCGTTGTACGGCGCAGGCGGCAGCTCGAACTCGGGCATGTTCGCGTTGCGCTTGGTGTCGATGCCCATCGCCTCGACCTCCTTGTTGAGGTCCTTCATCATCTCGTCGGTCTGGGCTTTGACCGCGGCGCTGACCTCGCGCGCCTTCTTGTACTGCGGGAACTTCGTCAGCAGATCCGCGGGCATCTTGCCGAGCACGTCTTCGGGCTTCCATGCGATGCGCGTGGTCTCGTGCTCGATGAACGCGTCGAGCGGCATGTACGAGTCAATCTCGAGCTGGCGGCGACCGTCATAGTCGTCGGGACCGAGCATCGCGCGGATGTGCTTGGTGTCGTCGAACCACGCGTTGGCTGGCTTGGCGCCGCCGGAGACTTTGGGTGCGCCCCATGCAGTGGCGAGCGCAGCGCCGATCTCGGGCGGCAGCGAGTACGCGATCAGTACGAGCTTGTCGGCAAGGAACTCGAAGCGCGCTTGTGCGTAGTGCTCGCCGAACTTGCCGACGATCTCGTTGACGCTGAAGTTCGACTTCTTCTCCATGTCCTTGGCGAAGAAGTTCGGGCAGAGCTTGGCGACCTCCTCGCGCGACATGCCGATCGAGAGGGCGCTGAACGGCGCGAGCATGCCGACGGTCTTGGTGGTGACGAGGTCGGCCACCTTGGTCGCTTTGGTCTCGCAGCCGCCCTTGCCGCTGGACTTCCCTTTGCTGTCTTTGTCCTTGTCGCCACCCTTGCAGGCGGCCAGCATGATCACGAGAAGAGCGAGACGGTTCATGGGCCGGACTCTACAGTGCGGGTAGGAGCCCAGCGCAACTGGCTGTAATTGCGTACGGGCGCGTGCTCGCACTTGACGGCGGTGGGTCCGGTCGCTAATTGCTGTTCCCTCGTGAGCAACGCGATCCAAGTGCTCCTGCCCACTCAGGCGGGATATCCGAAGCGCGTATCGGCGCTCGGCTGGGACGAGGTCCTGCACGTTCGCGGTGCGCTCAGCTCCGCGAAGCCGGCGGTCGCGATCGTCGGGGCGCGTGCTGCCTCGCGCTCTGGAATGGACCGGGCGCACTCGCTGGCGCGGCACCTGGCAGGTGCGGGTGTGCACATCGTCTCTGGTGGCGCGCTCGGTATCGACGGCGCCGCTCATCGCGGCAGCCTCGACGGTGGCGGTACCACGACCGTGGTGCTCGGCTCGGGCGTCGACGTGATCTATCCCGAGCGTCACGCGGACCTGTTCGATCAGGTCGTGAAGCGCGGTGGCGCGCTGGTGAGCATGTTCCCGTGCGGGATGAAGCCGAAGCGCGGCTCGTTCGTCTCGCGCAATCCGTTGATTGCCGCGCTCGCAGATCTGGTGATCGTCGTCGAGGCCGAGGTCCGCTCGGGCTCGATGTCGACGGCGCGAGCGGCGCGCGAGCAAGGTCGTGTGCTGGCCGCGTGTCCAGGTAGCCCGGGCACCCGGCGGCTGCTCGCCGGCGGTGCGACCGCGCTCGTCGAGACGGGCGAGGATGCGCTCGCGGCGCTCGCGGGAACGCCCCGGCTGCCGGTGCCCATGCAACTGGATTTCGATGCGGTGGCCGTGCGCGACGCGATCCGCGCCGGTGCACGCACGATTGATTCGATTGTCGCGGCGACCGGATTGTCGGTTCGGGCCGTGTTACGAGCTTTGCCGAAACTCGAGTCGTTCCAAGCGAGGATGCTGTGACCAAAAAGAAGACGCCGCCGGCAAAGAAGCCTGCCCCCAAGGGGAAGGCGGTCCCAGCCTCTGCCGCCAAGAAAGCGCCTGCCAAGAAGGCGCCCGACAGGAAGGCGGACGCTGCTGCGGCCAAGAAGCCCGCGACCGTGGCCCCTGCGGCCAAGCCAGCGAAAGCGCCCGCGGCCGCGAAGGCACCGGCTGCCGCGAAGAAGGGCGGCAAGAAGGCCGCCGCCGACGACAAGACCAACCCCGAGGTCGCGCTACCCGATGCGAACGCCAAGCCCAAGAAGAAGGGCTGGGGCATGGACAAGAAGGCGCGCCGCGCGGCCGCCAAGGCATCCGATGCCGAAGCCGTGGCGCAAGAGGCGCTCGAAGCCAAGACGCGCAAGCCCAAGAAGGTCAAGCCCGGCTCTGCGCTCGTCATCGTCGAGTCGCCCGCCAAGGCCAAGACGATCCACAAGTACCTGGGCGCGAACTACATCGTGAAGGCGTCGGTCGGTCACGTGCGTGACTTGCCGAAGTCGAAGATCGGTGTCGACCTCGAGGGCAACTTCGATCCGACCTACGAGATCATCGAGGGCAAGAAGAAGGTCGTCGCGGAGATCCGCAAGGCGGCACGCGAGGTCGAGACCGTCTATCTCGCAAGCGATCCGGATCGCGAAGGTGAAGCCATCGCGTGGCACATCTCCGAGGAGATCAAAGACGTCAACACGAACATGCGGCGCGTCCTGATCAACGAGATCACGAAGAAGGGCGTCACGGCTGCGATCGCGAATCCGCTCGACATCGACATGAACAAGACCGACGCGCAGCAGGCGCGCCGGATCCTCGATCGGCTCGTCGGCTACAAGATCAGCCCGATCCTGTGGAACAAGGTCCAGCGTGGCCTGTCCGCGGGTCGCGTGCAGTCCGTCGCGGTTCGCCTGGTGTGCGAGCGCGAGGAAGAGATCAAGGCGTTCATCCCCGAGGAGTACTGGTCGGTCGACGTCACGTGCAAAGGTCCCATTCCGCCGTCCTTCGAGGGGCGCATCTGGAAGTGGAAGGGCGAGAAGGCCGAGCCCAAGACCAAGGACGACGCCGACGCGATCGCGAACGAGCTCAACGCCGGTGATGCGGTCGTCGCCTCGGTCGACAAGAAGGAGCGCCGCAAGAAGGCGCAGGCGCCGTTCATCACCTCGCGCTTGCAGCAGGATGCAGCGCGCAAGTACCGCTTCTCCGCCAAGCGCACGATGGCGCTCGCGCAGCGCCTCTACGAAGGTGTCGAGCTCGGCGATGAAGGCCCCACCGGCCTCATCACCTATATGCGTACCGATTCGACGCGTATCTCCGACGACGCGATGCTCGCGGTGCGCGAGCACATCACCGCCACCTACGGCACCGAGTTCCTCCCCGAGGAGCCAAACATCTACGGCAACAAGGCGCGCGCGCAGGACGCCCACGAGGCGATCCGTCCGACGCTCCTCGAGTGGCCGCCCGATCGCGTCGCCGAGGCGCTCAAGGACAACCCCGAGGGCACCGAGCTCGTCAAGCTCTACACGCTCATCTGGCAGCGCTTCGTCGCATCGCAGATGGTGCCCGCGATCTACGACCAGACCACGATCGACATGACGCGGGGCGAGGCCACGATCCGCGCCAACGGCCAGGTGATGAAGTTCGCCGGCTACACCAAGGTCTACGAGGTCGCCGAGACCGACGACGCCAAGGCCGAGGCCGCCGAAGCCGCCGACAAGCTCCTGCCGCCGCTCGAGGTGGGTGACGCGATCACCCTCGAGAGCGTGCGTCCCGAGCAGCACTTCACGCAGCCGCCGCCGCGATTCTCCGAAGCCTCGCTCGTCAAGGAGCTCGAGGAGCGTGGCATTGGTCGTCCGTCGACCTACGCCGCGATCATGTCGACGATCGTCGATCGTGGCTACGTCGAGAAAAAAGAAGCGCGCTTCTGGCCGACCGAGCTCGGCATCCTCGTCAACGGCCTGTTGGTCGTGAGCTTCCCAGAGATCGTGTCTTCCGACTTCACCGCGAAGATGGAGGCCGACCTCGATCATGTCGAGGACGGGACCGCAGACTGGAAAGTGTTGCTCAAGGACTTCTACACGCCGTTCAAGATCGAGCTCGAAAAAGCCGAGACCGAGATGCGCGACGTGAAGCGCGAAGAGATCACGACGGAGTGGGTCTGCGAGAAGTGCGGCAAGCCGATGGTGATCAAGTGGGGCCGCAATGGCAGCTTCCTTGCCTGCCAGGGGTACCCCGAGTGTCGCAACACCATGGAGGTCGTGAAAAACCTCGATGGAACCTGGGACAAGGTTCCGCCGCAGACCACGGATGAGATCTGCGAGACCTGCGCTGCACCGATGACGATCAAGCGTGGTCGCTTCGGGTCCTTCCTTGCCTGCACGCGCTACCCGGACTGCAAGACCACCAAGCCCATCTCGCTCGGCGTCAAATGTCCGAAGCCGGGCTGCGGTGGTTTCATCGCCGAGAAGCGGTCGCGTCGTGGCAAGCCGTTCTACGGCTGCTCGAACTGGGCGAAGAAGCAGTGCGACTTCGTGGCGTGGGACAAGCCGATCCCGCAGCCGTGCCCGATCTGCAATGCCAAGTTCGTGCTCCGCAAGGAGACCAAGGGCGGCATCAAGCTGCGCTGCCAGGAGTGCGACTGGCGCACGGACGGCGCGGACGAGTCCGAAGAGCCGGCGAGCGCCGCCTGAGCCGCAAGGCATCCGGCAACGGGTACCGCGGGCAATCTGCCTGCGACCGTTCAGAGCAGGCCACGAGAGCGGCGGGCAGCAGCCCGTTCGCCTCGGGTCAGCGGGTGTAACGGCCGCAGGCAAGCCAGCGCTGCGCGCCGCGGTAAAACCGTATCGTGCTCACGGCGATCATGATCGCGTCCGGGATCTCGCTCGTCGCGGGAACCGTCGCGTACGTCCGTGGCAAGTCGTTCGAACGTAAGGGCTGTCCGCGTTGCGAAGGTCCGCTCGAGCGGGGCGGGAGTGGGCTGCGTTGCCGGCCGTGCTTGCTTTACTGGACCCTCGAGGGTGCCCCGGTCGGCCATATCGATGCGGACGAGCACATCCCGCGTGCGCAGGCGCGTCGCCGTCGGCTCTAAGGGATGTCCCGTAATGCTGCCACCACGAAATGTCGGTTCGCCAAGGACCGTTCCGGCGTGGTCCTGAACGCACGCAGGTCTCATCCTGGGTAGTCGCTGGCCGTCGCCGGCACGATCGCGCTCCCCGATCCGCTGCTGCGCCGCTGCGTCGTTCGCTGATGCGCTGTCGCGTTGCTGCGATCGCTCTCGATGGTCGGCGGCGCGAGGGATCGGTTCGTCGCGGTGTGCCCTGTGACCCAGCAACGGGCGAGGGCAATGTGCCCCGGCGTGAGGACGCCTGCCGGAGGCACCCTCGCGCAAAACTTTGCGGTAGCGTCGGTGCATGGCCAAGGCGAAGAAGAAGGTCGCGAAGAAGGCGGCGAAGAAGTCCGCGGGTGGCAAGAAGGTCGCGGCAGCCAAGAAGACCGCGGCGAAGAAGCCGCCGGCCAAGAAGCCCGCGAAGAAGCCCGCGAAGAAGCCCGCGAAGGGCGGCGGCAAGAAGGTTGCTGCGACCAAGCCCACGGCCGGAAAGTCGAAGCGGGTCGCTGCGGCAAAGCCTGCGAAGGTGCCGAGCACCAAGGTCGCGAGCACCAAGCCGCCGCGTAAGATCGCAAAGGCGCCGACCGGCGCGCCGATCACGCATGATGACGTCAACGATCGCGCGGACGATGCGGTCGAGGTTGCTGATGACGAGGTGGTCGAGACCGTTGATGCCGTTGCTGCCGCACCCTCCGACTCCGACTCCGAATCGATGCTGCCGAGCGTGCCGTCGCCGATCGATGAGGGCTGGGCCGACTCGGATGGCAGCGACGACGAGTCTGCGACCGCCTGATCGCGAGGGGTCAGAGCACAACTTCCACAAATTTGTGGTCGGTGCCAGACCACCGGCCGTTCCTGGCTCGCGCCCACGTGGGCGCTCTGCCGGATCGCCGACGTGCGCATGGTCCGCGCCCGCGCGGCGCGACCAGGGGGCAGAGCACAACTGCCACGAATTTGGGGTCGGTGCGAGACCACGGGCCGTTCGCAGCCCGCGCCCACGTGGGCGCTCGGCCGGAACGCCGAAGTTCCCATCGTCCGTGCGCGCGGGGCGCGGCAACTTGGAGCTTCGATGAGCGCCTCTTCGCCTTGTCCCGATTGCGGTGGTCGACTCGTCGAGGCCAAGAGCATGACGTACACGTGCTCCGCGTGCGGCCATGGGTTCTTTCGCCGTGGTATCGAGCTTGCGCGCGACAAGACCGGCGAATCTGTCCGGACGCCGGACGTCACGAGCCGTGAATCCGACGACAAGTCCGGGCCGCGCCGCAAACACAAGCCGACACCACAGAAGCCGCCGCTGAAGGGACGACTCGTCGAACCGCCTGCACCCAAGCGGGCGCGGCCCGTGCGCGACCCGGCCACGGTCGGCGGACTGCGGTCGGGCCTGCACTGTCCCGAGTGTCGCGCGGAGCTTCTGCATCAACAGCCTGGCGAGCTTGCGTGCCCGGGCTGCGGGCTCGGCTACTGGATGCGCGGCGCCGAGCTGATTCCCGAGGGCGAGCACGACGCGATCGAGGTCCCGAGCACGCAGTTGCCGCGCGCCCAGGCCAAGATTCGCAAGCGCGACGACGACTGATTGCGGTCAGCGCGGACTCACGACGGTCGGTCTGGCACTGCCCACAAAGTTGTGGAAGTTGTGCTCTGATCCCATGTCGCGCTGTTCGCAGCGAGGACTCAGCGCGGAGGCGCGAGGGTCGACCTGGAATCGACCGCTAGTTGTGCAAGTTGTGTCTGACCCCTGTCGGCCCCCGCGTCGTGACAGAATCCCGAACACGTGAGCGCCAGCAGTGACATCGATGTGACGGTTGTCGGCGCCGGCATGGCCGGCAGCGAAGCGGCGTGGCAGCTCGCCGAGGCCGGCCTCCGCGTGGCGCTGGTCGAGATGAAACCGTGCGCACTCTCGCCAGCACATCAGACGCCTCTGCTCGGCGAGCTGGTGTGCAGTAACTCGCTTCGCAGCGACGACGCAGGTGCACCCGCGGGTCTGCTCAAGCACGAGCTACGGCGCGCGGGATCGATGGTGATCGCGTGCGCCGATCAGCATCGCGTGCCCGCGGGGCAAGCGCTCGCAGTCGAACGGTTCGGGTTCGCACGCGCCATTACCCAGCGGCTCGCGCTTCATCCGAGGATTCGGATCGAGCGCCGGCGGCTGGATGATTTGCCGGACCATCCGGTGATCGTCGCGACCGGGCCGTTGACCGAGGGCGCGCTCGCCAACGTGATTCGCGCCGAGCTCGGCGGCGACCGCATGTATTTCTATGACGCGATCGCACCGATCGTGGCGGCGGATTCGATCGACTGGGACCACGCGTTCCGCGGATCGAGGTGGGGCAAGGACAGCGATCCGAGTCGCACCGGCGGTGGCGGCGTGGGCGGCGCGGGCGGCAGCGTCGGCGGTGGCGGTGACACGTTGGGACCGGGCGGGCCGGGCGAGGGCGGCGGTGACACCGAGGAAGACCGTGCCGCGGGTGGCGATACCGGGGTCGGCGACTACGTCAACTGCCCGATGAACAAGCTCGAGTACGAGGCGTTCGTTGCTGCCGTGAACGCGGGCAGGAAAGTGTTGCCGCACGACTTCGAGGAGCCCCGCTACTTCGAGAGCTGCATGCCGATCGAGGTGATGGCGGAGCGTGGCGATCAGACGCTGCGGTTCGGGCCGATGCGTCCGATCGGGTTGCGCGATCCGCGGACCGGACACCGACCGTGGGCAGTGGTTCAGCTGCGCCCGGAGAATCGCTATCAGACGGCGTACAACCTGGTCGGGTTCCAGACGCGGCTCGCGTATCCCGAGCAGCAGCGGATCTTCGCGATGATTCCCGCGTTGAAGACTGCCGAGTGGCTGCGGTTTGGATCGATCCATCGCAACACGTACATCGACGCGCCGGCGCGGCTGGGCAAACACCTCGAGCTGCTCGGGCGACCCAACGTTCGGTTCGCCGGATTGCTCACGGGCGTCGAGGGCTACATCGAGTCGTGCGCGATGGGGATGATCGTCGCGTGGCTCCTGGCCGCCGAGCTCAAGGGTCGCGACGCGGTTCCACCACCACCGACCACGATGATGGGCGGGCTCTACAATCACGTCACGCAGGTACGCGAGGGCAAGTACAAGTACGGCCCGACGAACGTGAACTACGGGTTGCTGCCGCCGCTGCCCGGCACGCGCAAGGACAACAAGAAACCCCGCATGGCCGAACGCGCACGCGCCGACTTCGATGCGTGGCTCGCGGCGGTTGCTGCCCGCGCCGCATGACCGGTGCACGGCGAGCGGACCCTCAGATTTCCACGGCGATATGGAGCCTCGCGGCAAACTCGCGACGCCCAAGTCCGCGACACCACTTGCGCTGCGCGTGGCGCAACCGTTGCTATTCGTACGCTCCATGCACCGACTCGCCACCGCCCTGGTTGCCATGCTCGCCATCGCCAGCTGCACCGAGGAGCCTCGCGAGGACCCCAAGGTGATCAATGCCCTCAGCCCCCGCTGCGATGACAACCAGCGCTACGTCATGGACGTGTGCGTGGAGCTCGGCTCGGACGATAGCTGCGTGGACGTCGGGGACTCCTGCATCGCGCTGTGCGACGAGCTGGCGTCGTGCACCACGGTGTCCGGAGCGCTTCGCGTGGTGAGGCCGTGGCCCGTGGCGCCGAACGGCTACTGCGTCGAATGCGCAGTTCCGTAGCGCGCACGAGACGACTTCGCCGGCACCGCGGAAACCCGATGCCGGCGTTACGACAGAAGGCGCAACGCGTTCAGCCGCCGGCTGGCTCGAAGTTGAGCTTCTGGCCGCTGACCGAGAGCTCCGCCATCACCCCGCCTTTGGGCATGATGAAGACGAACGTTCCAGTGTTCGCGTCGACTGCCGCCGCGGCGCCCGTGGTCAACGCGACCGCCGAGACATTGGCGCCCAACGAGTAATCGCCCATCTTGAGCTTGCTCACGTCGAGCGGGTTCGTGAATACGATCAGCTCTGAGAACGTCTGCGCACCGATCTGAGCACCGATCGATGCCTGGTTGAGCTCGACGAATCCCTGACGACGGCCGTCCTCGTAGAGGATGCCGCGTCCATACGCACCGCCGGCGACGAAGGCGCCCTTGCCGATGTTCGGGAACACCACGTAGCCGGCGGAACGTTCGAGTAGCTCGATCAAACCCGGGTCGCGAGCGCGCATCGCGCCAAGTGTTCGGTCAGCATCGACGTAGAGATCGGCTTTTTCGTCCGCTGTTTTCGGAGCCGTCGCACACGCACCACCAAAAGTGAGCGCAGCAGCAGCAATCAAATGCATAGGTAGCTTTCGCATGACAACACCTCGTTTGTTTGCCCTAGTTCAATGCACGACAGGAACCAAGCGGCACGACCGTTGCTCCTCCATAGGTTCGAGGAGAATTGCCATGCGTGTCGAATCTTTACTCGCAGTAGGAATAGTGTCGTTGGTTGGCAGTGCATCGAACGCATCAGCCGATTCCCGTGATGCCGATGCTGAGGTCCTGTTCTCGTTCGACTCGTCGGATCTCGATGAGGCGAGCCAGAACGAGTTGTCGACAGTCGCGGAGCAGGCTCGCGATACATCAGGCACGCGCCTGATCGTCGATGCCCACGCAGACGAACGTGGCACAGGGCCGTACAACGTCGCGCTCACGATTCGTCGTGCAGTTGCGGTGAAGGACTTCCTCACCTCGAAGGGCGTGGATGCGGATCGCATCGTGTTCGCGGCGTACGGTGAGGATGGGGCGCGGAAGGCGTCGTTTGCTCAGGATCGTCGCGCGACGGTCACCCTCACGGCTGAGCCGATGTGGGCGATCATCGATGCATCGTTCCCGGGTGCGACGACCGTGGTGTGGAACGAGCCGCTGACGTTGGCCGAGATCGAGGGTCCCGCGGACAAGATCCCGCAGACCGCTCGTCGCTGAAGACCGAGACTCAAAGAACTGCGCTGCGCGGAAACGTGTGGCGCAGGTTTATTTTCGGCGTCAGTCCCGCAGCGTCAGCTCGGACTTCGCGAGCTGCTTCTTGCCGGCCATCAGCCGCACGACATAGGTCTTGCTCGGCGCGAACCCCGCCGCGATCGTGGCTTCGGCCTGTGCGAGCAGTAGCTTGCGGTTGCCCGCCAGCGTGAACGGCACGCTCAGCAGCGGCTCGCTCTTGGCGTCGGCCTTGTCGGAGATCACGAGGGTCACCACCTTGGTCCCGGTCGCGAGCACCGCGGTCACATGAAACGGCCACGGCGGACCTTTGATCAGCTCGTACGCGCCGTCCTTTGACAGGTTGCCCTTCAAGTATCCGGGCAGCTCACTCGAGATCGTGGGCGCTGCGTCGGGTGAGATCACGAGCTTGCCGACGTAGGGCTTCAGCGCCTTCGTATTGGCCGCAGCCGGCCGCACCGCGAGCACCATCGCAACCGCAACCAGCACCCCGACGACGACGAACCGCATCCCGCGAGTATACTGCCCGTGTGAAACGACTGCTCGGCAAGTTCGCGATCGTGACCGGCGGGTCGAGTGGGATCGGGCTCGCGTGCGCCAAAGCACTCGCGGAAGAAGGTGCCGCGGTCCTCGCCTGCGGCCGCCGCTTCCCCAAGGGGTCGGTCGTCGGGCCGAACCTCGGCGAGGTCAGCTACGCCCACCTCGATGTCACCGACGAAGCCGAGGTGAAGGCCGTATTCGCCGAGCTGCCGGCGATCGACCTCGTGATCTGCTCCGCGGGCGTCGGGACGTTCGCTCCGATCATCAATGCATCGGTCGACGACTTCCGCGCGATGCTCGAGGTCCACGTGGTCGGATCGTTTCTTTGCGCCCGCGAGGCCTTGCGCCGCATGCAGACCCAACGCCGCGGTCATATCGTGATGATCAGCTCCCACGCTGCGCATGAAGCATTCACCGAGTGTGGGGGCTACACCGCCGCGAAGGCCGGCCAGCTCGGCTTCGCCCGGGTGCTCGCCGCCGAGGCGCGCCCCTACGACGTCAAGGTCACCACGCTGCTGCCGGGCGCGACGGACACCCCGATCTGGGACGACCGTCCCGGCTTCGATCGGTCGAAGATGATGCAACCGGCCGACGTGGCCGGGTTCGTCGTCTCCATCGTGGCCCGTCCCAACATTGCCGTCGAGGAAGTGATCATCCGTCCGCCCGCGGGCGTCTTGTGACCGAGCGGGACACGGTCTGCGCGTTCTGCAATAGCGACCGCAGCATCGTGGCAGAGCTGATCCTCGGGCCCAACGTCACAATCTGTAACGTCTGCGTGGCCGCCGCGACCAGACTCGCGAACGAGCGTGGCGGCGACGACATGCAGGCGTTCCCCGAGCCGTGCTCGTTCTGTCGCCAGGAGAAGGCGCACTTACAGTTCGCCCGCGAGCAAGCCCGCATCTGCGACCTGTGCATCGAGATGTGCGTCGACATCATCGAGGAAGAGCGTTCGCGCACGAAGCTACCGACCGCCCGCGTGCTCAAGAACTAGGCCGGAGGCCCGAAATGTCGCGGGCTGGCCGCAGTTGGGCGATGCTTGCCCCGATGGACTGGGACTCCGCGCAAGCTGCGTTCGAGACGTATTTGCGCGTCGAGCGGAACTACTCGCCCAAGACGGTCGAGGTCTACACGCGCGACGTCGCCGCGCTCCGCACGCACCTCAAGGAGAAGCGTGGCAAGGAAGTGCCGCTGTCACGGCTGTCATCGATCGACGTGCGTAGCCAGCTCGCCGCACTGTTCGGCGCCAACGGTGCGGCAACGATCAGCCGCAAGCTGTCGAGCGTCCGCGCGTTCTGCCGCTTCCTCGTGAAGCGCGGCGTGATGAGCGGCAACCCCGCCGAAGCGATCCGCGGACCCAAGAAGCCGAAGGGCTTGCCGCGCGCGCTCGATGTCGATGACGCGTTTCGTCTCGTCGAGGCGCCGGCGAACACCGGCCGCATCTCGGCTCGCAAGCTGAGCGCCGATGAGGAGGCGCGGCACGTGATCCTGCGGCTGCGCGATACGGCGATGATGGAGCTGATCTATTCGACCGGGCTGCGCGTGAGTGAAGCGTGCGGGCTCGATGTCACCGATGTCGATCGCGGTCGCTATGGCGTGCCGCTGATCCTCGTGCGGCACGGCAAGGGCGGCAAGAGTCGCGAGGTCCCGCTCGGGGGCGCAGCCGATCGCGCCCTCGGCGACTACGTGCCCGCGCGCCGCGGTCTCGGGGCAGATGGCCCCGCGCTCTTCGTGAACTCGCGTGGGGAACGCCTCACGCCGCGCAGCGTGCAGCGCATGGTGAAGCGGTGGACGATCGCGGGCGGCGTGCACGCGAATGCAACTCCGCACGGACTCAGGCATTCGTTTGCGACGCACTTGCTCGACGAGGGCGTCGACCTCCGCAGCATTCAAGAGCTACTCGGTCACGCATCGTTATCCTCGACACAGATCTATACGAAGGTGTCGCTGGACCATTTGATGAAGGTCTACGACGACGCTCACCCGCGCGCGAAGCAGAAGTAGTAGCTTCGTCGTGGGAGGTTCTCCATGCTTGGAAAGTTGTCGGCTGCCGTTTGTGCAGCCGCGTTGTTGGTGTCGGTGCCCGCGGTTGCGCAGGCGCCGGCAAAAGAAGATCTCAAGGCAGTCGCCGATGGGATGACGCTCAAGCCTCAGCCGGGCCGTGCGGAGGTGAAGCCCCACGCACCAACGTGGTGCGACGTGATCGTGCGGCCCGCAGCGCGTGGACGCCGCGCTCGATCGAGCGACTGATCGCGGACGAGAAGCGTGTGAGCCTGCAGAGCTTGCTCGATGCCGCACCGCTCACCTGCTTCTGGAAGAGCGAGCCCGCGATTCACAAGGCGGTCGCGCAGATCGAGCAGTACTGGTTTAACTGGACCGGCTTGCCGCCGGACAAGGCGACCGAGTCGTTTCGGCTCCGTCTGCAGACGAAGAAGTGGGACGCCGATCGCAAGACGGCCTGCGACGCCAACAAGGAAGACGAGGAGGTCGGCGGTGAGGAGGCCGCGTTCAAGCAGGCGCGTCGCAAGCTGTTCGGCTGCGGCAATGGCGACGACGCGCTGTGGGTCCGCGGTGGTGGCTACACCGAAGTCGACGACGGCGTCATGGTGTACCTCGACGGTAGCGCCACGGCTGCCGACGAGCTGGTGCGGCTGGGCTACCTGACCACGCGCACGCGCTTCATCCTCGCCGACGAGCGCAGCGACTACTTCGACAAGTTTCTGCTCAACTACATCACCGACCAGTTCGACCTGGCCGCAGTGAACGACGCCGAGCTGACGAAGCAGATCGACGCGTCCTACAAGGGCAACATCTTCGTGCGCGGCGTCGCGCTCGAGTCGCTCGGTCGCATCCGTCTCGCGGCTGCCGCGTACAAGGCTGAGCTCGACAAGAAGAGCAAGGATGACGGCTGGAAGCAGCTGCTGGTGACCGCCCCACAGAAGGGGGCGGCCGACTTTAATACCTCCGCTGCCAAGTGGAAGGCCGAGCTTGGGCGCTCGATGGAGTTCGAGAAGAAGTACTTCGGCCCGTCACGCAAGGCACTCAAGGGATGCTGGGCGGACCTGCGCAAGGACTTCGTCGCCGTCGCCAAGACGCTCAAGCATGGCCCAAGCGCGAAGGAGACCGAGCAGTCGGTCAACGACCCCGTCGCGAGCCTGCTGTTCTCACGGCTCGCCGCCTGCGCGGTCGTCGACCAGGACGCGGCGTACGCGAACCGGCTGCTTTCGATCTCGCGTGACCTGCGTCCGTCGCGCGGACCCCGCGTCGCTGCGTACTACGCCGCGCTCGATGCGTTTGCCGAGATCAAAGAGGATCGCAAGAAGTTCCCCATCGAGGCGGAGAACCTCAAGCGCTACATCAAGAGCCCGATCCACGAGGCCGCCAGCAAGGACATCGAGGTCAGCAAGTCCAAGATCGACACGATGGGCTGGGCCGGTGACGCCGGGCAGGGCGTGGTCAAGGCGGTGAAGAAGACCGACAAGGGCCTTCAGGTCACGTGGGCCACGCAGAAGTACAAGACGATGAGCCAGTCCTGCACCGAGACCAACCGCATCGTGATGTTCGATCACAGCGGTCGGCCGATCTACTACCGCAAGTGCAAGGACACCGGAATGATCACCGTCGACGCCACCCCGATCCCCATGACGATTCCCACGGAATGGACCGACGGCATCAAGGTCGGCGCGCTCGTCGAGTTCGAGACGGCACGTGGCAATGACGTCAATCGCTACGGCATGCCGATCGCCGTGTTCGCCGACAAGAACAAGAAGAAGCTCGTCAACTGGCAGGGCTTCGGTCTCTGACGGCGGCGCCGCCGCGTGCTACGACCGGGCTGTGAAGCAGCCCGAGATCCACTCGACGACGATCCTGTCCGTCCGTCGCGGCCCGCTGGTGGTCGTGGCCGGCGACGGCCAGGTCACCCTCGGTAACCAGGTGGTGAAGGGCGGAGCCCGCAAAGTTCGCAGGCTCGGCGAGGGCAGGGCCATCGGCGGCTTCGCCGGCTCGGCGGCAGACGGGATGTCGCTGTTCGAGCGCCTCGACGACAAGCTACGGGAGCAGCGCAGCCCGCTGCGTCGCGCGGCCGTGGAGCTCGCGAAGGAGTGGCGCACCGATCGCGCGCTGCGCCGGCTCGAGGCGATGCTCGTCGTCGCCGACAGCGAGGCCACGTTCATCATCTCGGGCTCGGGCGACGTGATCGAGCCCGACGACGGCGTGTGCGCGATCGGCTCGGGCGGCGGCTTCGCGCTCGCGGCAGCACGCGCGCTATTCAAGGCGACCGAGCTGCCGCCCCGTGCGATCGCGGAGCAAGCGATGGCGATCGCTGCCGACATTTGCATCTACACGAACACGTCGCTGACGATCGAGGAGCTGCCGTGACCCAGCCCACGAACGAAGTGAGGAGCAAGGAATGACGCTAAGCGAGGCAGAGCTGACACCGGCCAAGATCGTCATCGAGCTCGACCGCTACATCGTCGGCCAGCACGAGGCCAAGCGCGCCGTCGCGGTGGCGATGCGCAATCGCTGGCGTCGCCAGCAGGTCGAGGGCGATCTGCGCGACGAGATCGCGCCGAAGAACATCATCATGATCGGGCCGACCGGCGTCGGTAAGACCGAGATTGCCCGGCGCCTCGCGCGGCTCGCGCGTGCACCGTTTCTCAAGGTCGAGGCGTCGAAGTTCACCGAGGTCGGCTACGTCGGCCGCGACGTCGACTCGATCGTGCGCGACCTCGTCGAGGTCAGCGTCAAGCTCGTGCGCGACGAGGAAGCAGGCAAGGTCCGGCCGCGCGCGAAGGAAGCTGCCGAAGATCGCATGCTCGATCTGCTGCTGCCCCGTGCTGGTGGCCGCGCGTTCACCGACCGTCCGGGCGAGCCGGCGACGGCCACGGACACGACGCGCGAGAAGCTGCGCGTCATGCTGCGCGATGGCAAGCTCGACGACCGCGAGGTCGAGATCGAGCTGTCCGATGATTCGAACCCGCTGATGAGCGTGCTCGGCGGCCAGCCCGGCATCGACGAGTCCGCGCTGTCGGGCCTCAAGGACATGTTTGGCTCGTTCGGGCGCAAGACCAAGCGGCAGAAGCTCAAGGTCCCGCAGGCGTGGCGCGCGCTGACCGAGCAGGAGGTCGACAAGCTGATCGATCACGAGGCCGCAACACGCGAGGCCGTGCGGCGCGCCGAGAATGCCGGCATCGTGTTCATCGACGAGATCGACAAGATCTGCACGAAGTCGGATCGCGGCGGCGTCGACGTCTCGCGCGAAGGCGTGCAGCGCGACCTGCTGCCGATTGTCGAGGGCTCGACGGTCACCACCAAGTACGGCCCGGTGAAGACGGACCACGTGCTGTTCATCGCCGCGGGCGCGTTCCACATGGCCAAGCCGAGCGATCTCATCCCCGAGATGCAGGGCCGCTTCCCGATTCGCGTGGAGCTCAAGCCGCTCGCCGCCGAGGAGTTCGTGCGCATCCTCACCGAGCCGCAGAATGCGCTGACTCGCCAGTACGCTGCGCTGCTCGCAACCGAGGGCGTGACGATCGAGTGGACCGACGGTGCGGTGCACGAGCTCGCGCGGATCGCCGCCGACGTCAATCGCCGCACGCACGACATCGGTGCGCGCCGCCTGCACACGGTGCTCGAGCGGTTGCTCGACGATCTGCTCTACAACGCGCCCGATATCGGGGCGCAGACCATTCCGATCACGCGTGAGTACGTCAAGGAGCGCCTCGACGCCCTCGTCGCCGACGAGGACCTGACGCGTTACATCCTGTGACCCCGTCAGGATCGCTTACCGGGTCGAACAGCGCGCGACGGCTTCGTCCGTGACGAGCAGCCGCTCGTAGAGATCGAGGTCGACCTCGGCGAGCTGCTTGGCCGTCGCGAGCGCGGCTTCGCAGTGACCGTCTCGCGCCGTGGTGCTCACCTGCATCGCGAGCCGGTTCGCGAGGTGAGATGCCAGCGCGGCACTCGCCGGCGCGTTCTGGACGATGACGGTGTCCGCGTAGATCACCGTCTGCGCGGACGGTGCATCGACGACGACGGAGGGTGCGACGTACGGGACGTACGCGACCGGCGGTGGATAGATCATCATCGTCTGCGTGCGGTCCTCGTCGTCGCGAGCGGCGATACCGGACAGCAGCAGGACGGCGCCCGTGATCGCGAGCAGGCCGCCGAGCACGTCGTTGCTGTGATCCTCGCTCTGGTAGGTGCCGCCGAACAGGCCGGAGCGCGTTTCCATCTCGTTTGTCGCGGCGGCCAACCCGACACCGGTGACCGCGATGATGCTGCCGGCGGCGATGCGGCCGCCTTTGGTACAGCCGGTGGCAAATGAGACGAGGAGGAGCAAAACAGCGAGGCGACGGAGCATGCGGCCATGTTCAGCAACCCGCGTGCCGGCTGTGGCATCGCAGGGTTAGCCACGCACCCGTCGGAACATTCACCACTTCACCGGCGGACGGTCACCAGGTGGGTGGTACACATCGGGCGTGCACACGCAGGCCGACCTCCTAGCCATCGCCGACAAGGTCCTCCTCAAGAACAACAAGCCGCAGCCGCTCGTCGCTCAGCGCGGGCGCGGGTGCGAGGTCTGGGATGTCGCGGGCCAGCGCTATCTCGACATGACCGCCGGCATCGCGGTGTGTGGCCTCGGCCATGGGCACGCGGTGTTCACGGCGCGTGTGACCGAGCAGCTCCTCAAGCTCGTCCACATCTCGAACCTCTACTACAACGAGCAGCAGATCCTCGCTGCCAAGGCGATCGTCGACCGCTCGTTTGCCGACCGCGTGTTCTTCTGCAACTCGGGTGCAGAGGCCAACGAAGGCGCGCTCAAGCTCGCGCGTCGTTATCAAGCGGTGGTCAACGGTGCGCCGGATCGCGTGAAGATCATCTCGACGCACGGCAGCTTCCACGGCCGCACCTTCGCGACGGTGTCGATCACCGGGCAGCCGAAGTATCGCGAGAACTTCGGGCCGCTCGTGGACAACATCGAGCACATCAACTACGGCGACCTCGAGGCCGCGGCTCGCGCGCTCGAATCACGTACCGCGTGCTGCATCATCGTCGAGCCGATCCAGGCCGAGGGTGGCATCGTGGTTCCGCCGGCGGGTTACCTGGCTGGCCTGCGCCGCCTGTGCGACGAGACCGGCACCATCCTGATCTTCGACGAGGTGCAGACCGGCATCGGCCGCACGGGCAAGCTGTTCGGGTACGAGCACGACAAGGTGCTGCCCGACGTGATGACGCTCGCGAAGGGCCTGGGCGGCGGCGTGCCCATCGGCGCGGTTGCAATGTCCGAGAAGGCGGCTGCGGGTCTGACCCAGGCAGCGGGCGGCGCAGTTCCGCACGCGACCACGTTCGGCGGCAACCCGCTCGCGTGCGCGGCGGCCATCGCCGTTCTCGAGATCATCGAGAGCGAAGGGCTGCTCGATCGCGTCACCCAGAACGGTGAGTATCTCGCGCAGAAGCTCGGCGAGCTGATCCCGAAGTTCCCCGGCCACGCGCTCGAGGTTCGCGGCCGCGGCCTGCTGCGCGGGATCGTGGTCAGCAGCGCGCCCGCGACCGTCACCACGAAGTGCCGCGAGAAGGGCCTGCTGCTGTCGATCGCCGGCGACAAGGTCGTGCGCTTCGCGCCGCCGTTCGTCGTCGATCGCGCGCAGATCGATGAGGCCGTCGGCATCCTCGAGTCGGCGCTGGCCGAAGGGGCAGGGAAGTGACCCGGCGCGGATTTCTCACGCTCGGAGACGTACGGACCGAGCAGTGGCCCGCGCTGTGGGATCGCGCTGCGTTCCTCAAGGCGAACCGCGTGCAGAAGACGCTCGCCGGCAAGGCGGTCGCGCTCGTGTTCGAGAAGGCCTCGACTCGCACGCGCGTGTCGTTCGAGGTTGGCGTGTTCGAGCTCGGCGGTCACGCGGTCGTGCTCACGTCGCAGGGCAGCCAGATCGCACGTGGTGAGCCGATCGAGGACACCGCGCGTGTCCTGTCGGGCTACTGCCACGCGATCGTGTTGCGTACGTTCGGTCAGGAGCGCGTCGGCCAGCTCGCGCAGCACGCGACCGTCCCCGTCGTGAACGGGCTCTCCGATCAGCATCACCCGTGTCAGGTCGCGGCCGATCTGTTCACCGTGCGCGAGCACTTTGGCACGATCGACGGCGTGCGCTACGCGTGGATCGGCGACGGCAACAACATGGCCGCGTCGTGGATCGAGGCCGCGGGCTTGTTCGGTCTCGACCTCGTGCTGGCCTGTCCCGAGGGCTTTGCGCCGGACATGCAGCTGGTGAACGCGGCGCGCGGCGCCCAGAAAACGTCTGGGCGCGGCTCGATCACCCTGACCACCGATCCCAAGGTTGCCGCCAAGGGCGCCCACGTCGTGTCGACCGATGTCTGGGCATCGATGGGACAGGAAGACGATGCAGCGCGCAGGAAGCTCGCGTTCACGGGCTACTGCGTCGACGGCGCGCTCGTCCAGACCGCGGCAAGCGATGCGATCGTGCTTCACTGCCTGCCGGCGCATCGCGGCGAGGAGATCACGGGCGACGTGATCGATGGCCCGCGCTCGCTCGCCTGGGTCGAGGCCGAGAACCGGCTCCACGTAGGCAAGGCGATCCTGGAGCACGTCATGGGCGTGCTCGGGTGATACAGTCTCTGCTGTGAGCGCAGTGCCGGCCGAGATCGCCGGGGTCGGATCTACAGCGATGAAGCTGCGGGTCAGCCCAGGCTTTGATCCACTCAAGGCACAGGTCGGTCCTGACGAGTACTTCCTGCTGTCGCGCGTCGACGGCAGCCAGACGCTACGCGAAGTGATCCTGTCGACGGGCCTGCCGATCGAGCGCGCCGTCGCGATCGTCACACGGCTCCGCTCGATCGGCGCGCTCCTGCTTCCCGGCGAGACCGCAGCACCCACGCCACCGCCGCCTGCCGCCACGCCTGCTGCTGCGGCCGGCGTCGCGATCCCGCGCACGGCGACACCGATGACACCGATGGGCGGCGGCAAGCTGCCCGGTCGTCCGACGCCACCGGCCGGCGTTCCCACCCTGGATCCGCCGCCCGCGATCTCGCGCACCACCACGCCCGCGATTCCGATGCCGGTGTCGCGCATGCCGGCCAAGCCCGCGCCTGCTATCGTCACGCGGCCCCCGATCGCAGGTCGCAGCGAGTCGGTCGAGCCGCCGCGCTGGCCGTCGGCCTCCGAGCTCGATCCGCCGACCATCCCACGCTACGTCGAGCCGCCCACGCAGCCGCGCCCCGAGATCCGCAAAGCGCCGCCCCCGCCGCCGGCCGACATGAGCGGCGGCTTTGATCACCCGACGGTGCGCCGTGCACCGAAGGCCGACATCAACGTGGTGCTGCCGAGCCCGACTGACCTCGAGCGGGCAGCGCTGGCCGAGCCGGCTGCGCTCGACGCCGACGTTCGTCTGCGCATCCTCGCGATGGCGCGGCTCGTCGATGCACACGATCCGTGGGCGCTGCTCGGCGTGCCGCATGGTGCCGACGCCACGACGCTCAAGCGCGCCTACTTCAAGCTGTCAAAAGAGATCCACCCGGATCGCTTCTTCGGTCGCCAGCTCGGCACGTTTGCGGACCGATTGTCCGTCGTGTTCGAGGCCGTCAGCCGCGCGTACGCCAAGCTCACCCAGCCCGAGAAGGCGCAGCCGAGCGGCAAGCACCAGGCGGTCAGCTCCGAGCAACCGCAGACGCCCCAGGAGTACGCGGCCGAGCTGTTTCAGCGTGCGTGTGCCCTCGAGGTCGGCGGCGACGCGCTCGGCGCGATGAAGCTGTTTGCCGCGAGCGTTCGCATCGATCCGCAGACGCGTTACCTGCGCCGCGCCACCTCGTGCGCGCTCGCTGCCGAGCAGCCGAAGACCGCGCTCGAGTATGCGAAAAAGGCGCAGGTGCAGGCCCCGAACGACCCCTCGTGCGCGCGCCTGCTCGCGTCCGCGTTCAAGGCCGTCGGCCGCTACTCCGACGCCGAGGAGGTGCTCGTGATGGCGATGGCCATCAAGAGCGAGAACGATGTGCTCGATGCAGAGCTTCGAAACGACCTTGCAGAGGTCCGCCGATTGCTGGCGGGTTG
>JBBQFU010000075.1:0-32655 GCA_038322185.1 Haliangiales bacterium | reverse complement strand
GAACTTCTTGCCGCTGCCACAACGGCAGGGTTCGTTGCGGCCAATCTTCACCAGAGTCAACGGTACCGGGAACCCTTCCCGTCTTGCGACTAATTGGCGACTAAACTTGCCTCATCACATGCTAAGTACGTGGAGGATTGGGGGATCGAACCCCAGACCCTCGGCTTGCAAAGCCGATGCTCTCCCACTGAGCTAATCCCCCGTAGGTGGTGCTTAGATAGCGGGCGACGTTGTGGACTGTCAAGCCAGGACAGGCCCCGTCAGGACAGCCCTGCCAGGTCGGCCAACACCTTGGCCGCCAGGACGCGCGCCGACAACGTCGCCGTTACTTCAGCGCGGGCGCGTCGTCGGATCCGGAGGTCGTGCCGACCGCCTCGTCGAGCACGATGTCCTCGAGGTCTTCCTGGGGACGCTCGAGCTTGCGGTCATCGTTCTTGGTCGGGAACAGCGGCGGCGGATACATCGCGCGGGCCTTGGCGGAGGCCTGGCCCCAGATGAGAAACATGATGCTCCAGATGGTCGGCATGCCGAAGCAGATCTCGGGGAACGACATCGCGAAGCCGCAGATGTAGCCGCTGATGACGAGGGTCATGAGGAGGGCGCTGACGAGCTTGTTCTTCGTCATGCCGACCTTGGGCATGGGAAGACGCGAGGCCATCAAGTAGCCACCGATCACCATCGCCACCGGGAGGTACTTCCAGACCGCGACCGGCGTGGAGAGCGAGTCGCCGAACAGCTTCGGGCCACCGAACTCGCGGTAGGTCGGGTCGTACTTGAGGAAGAGGAGGATCCAGATCGCGATGAGGCCACCGGTGAGGGTGGTCGGGAAGCCGAAGAAGATCTTCGTCGGGATTTGATCGTCGCTGAGGATGTTGTAGCGAGCGAGCCGGAAGACGGCGCACAGCATGTACGCGCCACACGCGGCGAAGATCAGGTAGTGGCCGACACCGCTCTGATAGTACTCGACGCGCGTCGGGACGTAGGTGAGCACCAGGTAGGCCGGCGCGACACCGAAGTTCAGCATGTCGGCGAACGAGTCGAGCTGCATGCCGAGCTCGGAGGTCGCCTTGAGAGAGCGCGCGACCAGGCCGTCGATGCGATCGGTGAGGACGGCGTAGATGATGAGCCACGCTGAGAGCGAGGCATTGCCATTGGCCGCCGACCACAGCGAGACGAGCCCGAAGATCATCGACGACAGCGTGATGAGGTTCGGCGCCAGATACCGCAGGACGCGGGAGACTTGCACCCTAGCCTCCGCGCTTCTGCGACTGTTCCATCAGCTTGGCGTACAGACGCGGCCCCAGGCTGTCACTCATCAGGCCCTCGACGACCCGAGCGATTTCGGCTTGCGGGTCACCCTCGCGGTAGACGAAGCGAATCGCCATGCCCTCGTCAGGCGTACCGTCACCATCGACATCGGTATCGGTCACGATGCGCTGGACCTCGCCATGGATCGTGAGCGGCTCGTTGCGGCCCGGCACAAAGAGCTTGAACAAGAACTCGGTTCCGATCGGAAGCGGTCGGCCCGTCTTGATGAAGGTTCCGCCTCGCGAGATGTTCTTCGTATAGTCAGCGAAGAACGTGTTGAGACGTTTGTATTCGACCTTCAGCTCGATCGGACGCCGAGTGCCTGTGCGGCGCTCTGGCTTGTTGTCGTCGGCCACGGCTCACTGTACCAGGATTAGGTGATGAACGTCGGGTCCGGACGCGGCGTGATCCGGCGACTCGCAGGTCGCTGGCGGCTGCGAATCTGGATCGCGCTCATGGTGGTCCTGGGGCTAGCCATGGGCCTCATCCCGTTGTTCGGCGTGCTCGGCTACGAGCTCGCTCTCGTGATGGCCGTCGTCGGCACGATCGCAGGGCTCGACCTCGGCGCGGCCGTTGCCCGCGAGCTGCAGTGGCTCGATGCACCCACGATCGAGAGGGCCAACTATCCGGGGCGTGCTCTTGCGCGCGGGGCGAGCGCATCCGCGCTACTCGCGGTCGGGGTCGTGTTGATCCCCGCGGTGATCTGCGCGGTCCGCGGCATCTGGGTCCCCACGTGCGACTGGGCATTCGGGATCCACGCGTACGCGATCATGCCGCTCACGTCCGCGGCACTGGCCGGCGCGTTCGGCCACACGATCACGGTGGCGCTCGGCACCAAGCCGCATCGGCCCGCGGTCCCGCGTTTCGCGAGGCGCCTGTTGGTGTCGATCGGCATCGCGCTGCTCGTCGGCGCGCTCGGGGGGCTGCTCGGCGGCTTGGCCCTCGCGCCCGTGCTCGCGGTGATGACGCTGCTCGTGCTCGTGTTCGCGTACATGCGCGTGCGGCCCCATCGCAGCACCGTGCTCGCGCTGGGTGTTCCGCTCGTCGTATTCGCTGCCGCCGGGCTGTACCGCTTCTACGCCGAGCCGCCCGTGTTCACGTACAACCCGATCATCGGGTACTTCCCCGGCAACATCTACGACGAGAACGTGCGGCTCGGCGAGGCGCTGCTGTGGTCACGCGTCGAGCAGCTGGTGTGGCTCGTCGCGATCATCGCGCTCGTCTCCGTGCGACTCGATGTGCCGCGCTATCGCGTGACGCGCGAGCCCCGCCCTGCCCGTCGCCGCGTCGGCGCGCTCGGCATCGCGGCGGTATCGGCCCTGACGGGCTGCGCGCTCTACTTCTACTCCGGCGTCCTCGGGTTCCGCATCGACGCGCAGGAGATCGCCGATGCGCTCGGCGGTCGGCTGGAGACCGAGCACTTCGTGATCTATTACGCGACGACGCCCGAGATCCAGCGCGACATCGCGCTCATCGCGGCGGACCACGAGCTGCGGTACGCGCAGGTCGTCGCGCAGGTCGGCCAGGCGCCGGTCGAGAAGATCACGTCGTACTACTTCGCCGACCGCGAGCAGAAGGGCCGCTGGTTCGGCGCACGCGATGTCGAGATGGCCAAGCCGTGGCTCCGGCACATCTATCTCGATCACCGCGGCTTCCCGCACGGCTCGCTCCGGCACGAGATTGCCCATGCCGTCGCGAGCGCGTTCGGCGATCCGATCTTCGGCGTCGCCGTGCGCCGCGTCGCGGGCGTTCCGATGTTCGTGAGCCCCGGGCTCATCGAGGGATTCGCCGTCGCTGCCGACTGGCCCGGCGGCTACGACCGCCTCACGCCGCACGAGAGCGTGCGCGCGATGCAGGTGCTCGGCGTGCAGCCCACGATCCGCGAGCTGCTGTCGCTGCAGTTTCTCACCGTGTCGTCGGCACGCAGCTACATGACGGCCGGCTCGTTCTTGCGCTACTTGCTCGACACCTACGGCGCACCGTCGCTGCGCCGGCTCTACTCGACGGGCGGCGACTTCGAGGCCGTGTATGGAAAGTCGATCGCCTCACTCGAGGGCGAGTGGCGAACGATGGTCAGCACGATCGCGCTGCCGCCCGAGGTGGTCGAAGGCAATCGCGAACGCTTCCGCCACGGCAGCGTGTTCGCCCGCCCCTGCCCGCACGCGATTGCCGCACAACGCGAGCGCGCCGCCGATGCGTGGGCCGCTGGCAAGCGCGAGCGCGCCGTGGTGCTCATGCGCGACGTGTGCGTCGACAATCCGCAGGAGCCCCGCTATCAGCTCGAGCTCGGCGACTTCCTCGCGGGCGGCAGCCCGTTCGAGCGCGTCGAGGCACTCGCGCTGTGGACCGGGCTCGCCACCGACGACGACACCACGTCTTCATTGCGCGCCGATGCCTACGAACGGCTCGCGCGCAACGCAGCCGCACGCGGTGAGATCGAGACCGTGCGGCAGCTTGTCGCCCGGGCACGCGAGCTCCCTGCCGATCCCAACGCGCGCCGTACGCTCGATGGGCAGTGGTTCGCGCTCGAGCATCAGGGCCCCGCCGGCGCCGCGCTGCGTGGCTACTTCTTCGCGCCGGCCGGCTCGTTCGATCCGGCGACGTTCGCACTCGCCGCGTCGCTGACCGAGCCCGAGCTCGGCTTCGGGCATTACCTGCTCGGCCTGCAGAAGATCAACGCCGGCGAGTGGCAGGCATCGGCGGAGTCGCTCGATGTCGCGATCGCGCGTGGACTGCCCGGCATTCCGTTCGTTCGTAATGCGGCGCGCCGGCTCGCCATCGCTGCCTATCGCGCAGGCGATCGAGTCCGCACGCAGCACGCGATCGATGCGCTGCGCGGACCCGGCATGACCCAGTCTGATCGGCTGCTCGCGCTCGACTGGGAGCAGCGACTGCAGTTCGACACGACGAAGCGCTTATCGAAGTAGTTACATGCCCGAGAGGAACAGCCAGCGACGGCCGTCCCACTCGAGGGTCAGCTCGTTCTGATCGCGCTTGTCGGGGCGCTTGGGCGCTCCCTGCGCGTTGGCGACGGTGAAGCTGGCGTCGATCATCACATCGACCGACGCGCGACATCCCGTCGCGAGGTCACCCTTGCAACTCTGTCGCACGGCGATATAGCGCATCGAGTACCGGATGTCGGAGACGAGGCCGAGCCGGGTCATGAGCACGTTACGCAGACCTTCGTAGCCGTAGTCATCGCCGCCCGACGGCGTGCCGGAGTCTTCCCAGTACTGCTTGTGCGCCATCAGCATCAGCGCGTCAGCGTCGGCGCGCTCGACGGCGAGCCGGTACTCCTCGATGGCCTCGAGGACCGACTTGTTCGAGGACGTGTACGGAACTTTCGTCCCGGGCACGTACGTGCCGCGCGCCGCGCAGCCCGTGATGGCGACGGCGATGGTTGCGAGAACAGCCAGCCTTGTCATGGAGAGCGAAGCGGGTGATTGCAGAACCCTTGCCACTGCGGCGGACCCTACATCAAGGACGTAAGTAGCTGCACGGCCTGGGTTCGCCAAGCTTCACAGCGCGCCAGAAAGGCACGAAAGTCCTTCTCGGGGTTCGACACCTTTGCCAAATAGACATCCGTGATGCGCGTGATCGTGAATCGCGCTGCCGAGGCCCTCAGCTCCACCGGCAAGGCCGCACGATCGGCGGCGTCGAGCGGCCGCACATCGTGATAGCCGGCGACCAGCGCGGTCGCGAGGTCCATGCGCGGTGCGCGATCTCGATCGGACCAGCACCAGTCATTGATGCAGACCGCGAGGTCGTAGGCGAGGCTGCCACCGGACGCCTGCTCGAAGTCGAGGATCGCGCTGATGCGGCCCTGGTCCCACAGCACGTTGTCGCGAAACAGATCGCCGTGGATGATCCCGTGCGTCGCAGCGCGCCGGATGGTTGCCGCATGGGCAGCGGCGTCGAGCTCCTCGCGCAGGAACGCAACGGCATCGGCGAGTGCCGGATCACGCTCGCGCTCGATGCGCGCCAGGCGATCGACGAGGTGCGCGTGGTCGTAGATGCTGGTGCGCCGCCAGTCTGTGGGCAGGTCGAGTCCTGCGACATGGAGTGCGGCGAGAGCGCGACCGAAGTGCTCCGCGTGTTGCGGCGTGACCGCGTCGGCGGCGAGGTGCGATCCGGCGCGCCAAGGAAACGCGCTGACCCACTTGGTGGCTGTGTCCGCGCCGGCACTGTCGGACGCGCCATCTGTCATCAGCGGCACGCCGGATGACTCCGCCGTTGCCGCATTCGACGCGCGCACGCGTGGCAACGCCGCATACAGGCGACCATCGCGCCCGGTGATCGGCTTGGGCGCGGTCACGCCGCGATCCGCGAGCGCACCGACGAGACGCGCTTCCCACGCGACATCCGCCTCGGACTTGCCCTCGTTGACGCGCAGGAAGTAGCGACCCGAGTCAGTGTCGATCGCGAAGTTCGAGTTGATCGTCCCCGCGGCGATCGTGCGGAACGCGCGGATGGCGCCGAGCGAGAACTCGGTCGCGAGCGCGTTCAGCTCGGTGGCGGTGAGAACGGTGAACGTGGCCACGCGCCGGCAGGCTAAGGGTTGTCGGGCCGTTCCGCAATTCGACCTACCGAATTCACCCTGCCCTCGCTGCCGGGTCCACGCCCGCGCTGTTACCCTCGCAACGTGGAGCAGGCCGAGCGTGCACGACTGGTGGAAAACCATCTCGAGCTCGCTCGCAAAGCCGCCGCGATGATCTTCCCGCGCGTGCGCGACCACATCGAGTTCGAAGAGCTCGTCGCGCTCGGAAACATCGGCCTCGCCGACGCCGCGAACAAGTTCGACCCAACGCGCGGCGCCACATTCTCGACGTACGCCTGGTACCGCGTGCAAGGCGCGATCGTGGATGGCCTGCGCAAGCAATCCAACTTGCCGCGACGCGTGTGGGCCAAGCTGATCGCACTGCGCGCCGCGGGCGAATACCTCGAGAATCGCGCCGAGCGTGATACGGGTGCCGCCCAGAAGGGCACGCCGCCTGCCGAGGGCGCAGATGCACTCGCCGCGATCAAGAGCGCGATGTCCGCGATCCGGACGATGTACGTCACATCACTCGACGGGATGCGCGAGGGCGGCTTCGATGCCGCCGATTCCGCACCTGGCGCCGACGATCGGCTCGACACCGGCCGGCTGAGCAAGAAGGTCCGAGAGGCCCTGGTCACGCTCCCCGACCGGGAACGCGAGCTCATGACCAAGCATTACTACGAGGGAAAGAACCTTCTCGAAGCCGGCGCCGAGCTCGGGATCTCGAAATCGTGGGCCAGCCGGCTGCACGCACAGGCGGTCGAACGGCTACGCACGATCGTCGATGCCGAGACCGGCTGACGGCCATTTGTCGTCGGGAAACGGTGACCGGGCGGGGGTGCGGTACGCAGCAACACCGAGGGGCCGGCGCCCAGAACCTGCATGGTCTCGTCCCAAAAACTCGCTGATCGTCAGGGAGTTGTCGTCGGTGTCGTGCACCGTCACACATCGCGCGGGCGGCCCTGCTCGATCTACAATTAGATCTCGCGCACCGAGCTTGGGGCTCAGGACGCGATCCTCGTGCTGCCACCTGACGACGACGACCTCGACCTCGCGCTCGATCGGCTCATGCCGGGGGAATCGACGCGCGCACCCGCCGGTCCAGAAATGGATCCGGAGCAGACGGAGATCCGACCGCCGTCGACGATCGCGCGCGCATCGCAGACGCTCGACACGCAGGCCGCGCACGGCACGCAAAGCAACGTCGGCGCGCACGGCACCGGCACGCACGGCAACGCGCCGAGCCTTCCGGCGACGCGCCCGACGACGATCGGGATGTCCGCCGTCAAGCCGCCCGCCGAGCTGCGTCCGAGCGCACCTCGCGTGCCGGCACCCGGTGCCCCGACGCGACCGTCGACACCCAGCGTTCCGGCACCCGCACGCAACACGGTCGCGACACCGGCCGCCGGTCTTCGTCCGCCGGCGCCCACGCCACCCGCACGTCCGCCCGCATCGCCGCCGCAGCGCGCATCCGCACCGGCGATTCCCACGGTCCCTCGCCCGCCGGCCACACCACCCCAACGCGCGTCGGCACCCGCACTGCAATCACCCGCGCGCCTCGCCGCGGCCGCGCAGGCTCGCGCGTCGCAGGATCCAACGGACACCACGATGATCGGCCCCGGCGGTCGCGCACGCACGCCCGCAGCGGGCGTCCCGATCGCGATCGAAGCGCCGCCCAACCACGTGCTGCGCGAGAGCGACGCGGTCCCGCAGGCGATTCCGTACACGATGCCCTCGGAGCCCAACGAGCAGCCCGCGCTGCTCGCGGTCTCTTCGGACCGGGTCGACCGCGTGTCGGGCGAGTTCCCGGCCGCGCGCCCACCGCGCCGCGCCGAATCCATCGCCGACGAGAGCGCGGCTCCCGAGGAACGCATCTCCGGTCAGTTCCCGGCGGCACGACCGCAGCCGACCCGCTCGCCGAAGCCGAGCCAGGCGACCTCGCTCCTGCCGTCGGACCACGAGCCGCCGAAACCCGATCCGAATCCCAGTGTTGGCAGCGCTCGCTCACAGAAGAGCGGCAAGAAGGAACCGCGCCAGCCGATCGAGATCAACGAGAACACCCAGATCGATCGCTTCGGGCTCATCCGCGAGATCGCTCGCGGCGGCATGGGCCAGGTGTTCCTCGCGCGCGACACCAAGCTCGGTCGCAAGGTCGCGATCAAGTTCCTGCTGCACGACGACCCGAACTTCGCGCAGCGGTTCCTCATCGAGGCCCGCGCGACGGCACGCTGCACGCACGAGAACATCGTCGCGATCTACGAGGTTGGCGAGCACCAGGGCCTGCCGTACATGGTGCTCGAGTATCTCGAGGGCAAGACGCTCTCGCAGGTGCTCGAGACCAAGCCCGGACCGAAGCAGTTCGCCGAGATCATGCTGTCAGTGGCACGCGCCCTCGAACGCGCCCACGAGCACGGCATCGTTCACCGCGACCTCAAGCCCAGCAACATCTTCGTCACCGACCGCGGCCAGGTGAAGGTCCTCGACTTCGGCGTCGCCCGCATCTTCGACCAGGCCGGTGATGTCGCGGAGCAAGCGGCCTCGGCGAGCGCCGGCAATCGCCAGTGGGAATCGAACACGGGAACGTCCAACAACACGTACGTCACGTTCTCCGGCGGCGGCACGCTCGTCGGAACGCTGCCGTACATGTCGCCCGAGCAGTGGGGCGCCGACACCGTCGACCTGCAGTCGGACATCTGGGCGTGCGGCATCATGTTCTGGCGCGCGCTGACCGGCGTGCATCCCGCCGGCACGATGAACGCCGACAAGCTGCGCGCGCGGCTCACCGACGTCGAGACGCCGCTGCCGAGCATCGGCTCGCGCGACCCGTCTCTGCCGCAGGACCTCGCGCAGCTCGTCGATCGCTGCCTCTACAAGAAGAAGAGCGACCGCTACCAGAACGCCACCGAGCTGATCGAGGACCTGCAGGCGTATCTCGCGCCGAAGGCCGATCGCATCAGCGAGGATCAGTGCCCGTATCGCGGCCTCGCAGCATTCGGTGAGAACGACGCGAAGTACTTCTTCGGTCGCAGCAACGAGATTCGCACCGCACTCGCGCAGCTCGAGGCGTGGCCGCTGCTCGCGGTGATCGGTCCGTCCGGCGTCGGAAAGTCATCGTTCGTGCACGCCGGCCTCGTGCCCGCCGTGCGCGGCACCGGCGGCAACTGGCAGGTGCGCATCCTGCGCCCGGGTCGCCAGCCGCTGCAGAGCCTCGCGACCACGCTCGACGAATCGATCGACAGCGGCACGGTCGCGACCGAGGTCGTCGATCAGCTCTACGACGCACCCGGCCTCTACGGCGAGCTGCTCCGCAAGTCGGCGTCGCGCAAGAAGCACAAGGTCCTGATCGTCGTCGATCAGCTCGAGGAGCTGTTCACGCTCTCGGACAACGATGAGGTCCGCAAGCTGTTCCTCGCCGCGCTGCTCGCCGCTGCCGATGACTCGACATCGCCGGTTCGCGTCGTGCTGTCGATGCGCGCCGACTTCCTCGATCGCCTCGCCGGTCACAAGCACTTCTTGAACGAGCTGTCGCGCGGCCTGTTCTTCCTCAGCGCCCCCGACATGGACAACCTCCGCGAGACGCTCGTGCGGCCCGCCGAGCTCGCCGGCTACACGTTCGGCGATCCGTGGATCCTCGAGGACATGATGCAGGCCGCGACGAGCAAGGGCGCGCTGCCGCTGCTCCAGTTCGCCGCGACCCGCCTGTGGGACGCACGCGACCGCCAGAAGAAACAGCTGACGATCGGCGCGTACAACCAGATGGGCGGCGTCGGTGGTGCATTCGCACGCCACGCCGACGAGGTTGCCGCCGCGGTTCCGCCGCAGAGCCAGCGCCTGCTTCGCGCGACGATGACGCGCCTCGTGACGCCCGAGGGCACACGCGCGGTGATCGACCAGGACGAGCTGCTCGGCCTGTCCGCCGATCGCTCCGAGGTCGAGCGCATCCTCGATCAGCTCGTTCGTGCCCGTCTCATCTTGATGCACACCGATCCGGTGCAGGGCACGACGGTCGAGATCGTCCACGAGGTTCTGATCTCCGAGTGGCCGATGCTGGCCCGCTGGCTCGAGGACAGCCAGTCGCTGCGCGGCTTCATGCAGGAGCTGCGGCAGGCGACCAAGCAGTGGGAAGCGCGCAAGCGAGCGAGCGACCTCGTGTGGCGCGGTGCGACAGCGCAAGACGCGCTCGCCACGCAGAAGCGCCACGTCCTCGAGCTGTCTGAAGCGGAGAAGGCCTTCCTCGACGCAGCACGCGCGGGCCTCGCACGCGGACGCCGCCGCAAGATCGCGGTGTTTTCGATCGTGTTCCTCGTGCTCGCCGCGGTGATCGCGGGCGGTGCGTTCTTCACGATCCGACTGTCGCAAGCCAACGAAGAAGCGCAGGGCGCACTGGTTCACGCCGAGCAGGCCGCGAAGGCCGCGCGTGACGCCGAGGCAAAGGTTCAAGGTCAGCTCGATCAGGTGCAGGCCGCCGTGAAGCGCCGCGAAGAAGCCGAGAAGGAAGCTGCCGCGAAGGCCGCGGAGGCGAGCAAGGCGAACGAGCAGGTCAAGTCATCGCAGGACGACCTGAAGAAAGCCAACGAGGAGCTTCAGCTCAAGGTGGTGGAAGCCGAGAAGGCTCGTGTCCTCGCGCAGGAGCTTGCCAAGAAGGCAGCGGCCGCGAAGGAGACCGCCGAGAAGGCGACGCAAGACGCGAAGGACGCCAACGCGCGTACCAAGTCCCTGCTCGCTGCCGAGAAGGAGCGCGTACGCCAGCTCGAGGCCGAGAAGAGCAAGATCTCCACGGGAGGACTCAAGTGATGCGGATGGCGCTCGTGCTCGTTGCGTTGATGTCAGCAACCGCAGTCGCAGCACCAAAGAAGAAGGCCAAGGCGCCTGCCCCTGCCCCTGCCCCTGTACCTGCGCCCGCGCCTGCGCCCGCGCCGGATCCGATTTCCAACGAGCCCAAGCCGTGGGCCAACGGAGTGCCGCAGGAACAGCAGGATCGGGCCAGCGCGCTGTACGAGGAAGGCAACACGCTCTTCGGTCAGCAGGCGCATCCCGCCGCGGTCGAGAAGTACAAGGAAGCGCTGAAGCTGTGGGACCACCCGCTGATCCGCTTCAACCTCGCGGTCACCGAGATCCGGCTGGATCGAATCCTCGAGGCGGCCGACGATCTCGAGAGCGCGTTGCGCTACGGCGACACGCCGTTCAAGAAAGAGCTCTACCAGAGCGCGCTCGACTATCAGGCACTCATCAAGGGTCGCGTCGGCTACATCGAGGGATCGTGCGACCAGGCGGGCGCGAAGCTGCTCCTCGACGGCAAACCGTGGTTCGCCTGCCCCGGCAAGAAGACGGTGCGCACCCTCGCGGGCGAGCACACGATCGTTGCCGAGAAGCAGGGCTTCCTGACCTACTCGGACAACTTCGTCGTCGTCGGTGGCGAGACCTCGAAACAGAACGCCAAGCTCGTCCCGCTCGATAGCGCGGTGATCCTCAAGTATCCCTACCGTCGCTGGATCCCGTGGACGATGGTCGGCATGGGCCTCGCCGTTGGACTTGGCGGCGCGGGCACGTGGTTCCTTGGCAAGAACCAGATGGATCAGTTCGACGCCGACTTCACACAGCAGTGTCAGGACGGCTGCGAGCCGGGCCTCACCGCGCCCGAGCATCGCGCGCTCGCCGCGCAGCGTGATAGTGCGATCCTCAAGGGACGCATCGGCATCGGCATGATGGCCGTCGGCGGTGGCGTGATGTTGACGGGCCTCGTGCTCGCGATCATGAACCGTCCGACGCGGGTACTCCCGAACGTCGAGGTCGCGCCGAAGGCCGGTGGTGGCGTGGCCACCGTCGGCTGGACGTTCTAAGACCAACCCGCTCCGTTCGAGCGTTATGATCGGACGATGGGGTGGCCGCTGGTGGCGGTGTGCGTGGCGTTGTCGTGTCGTGGGCCTACCGAGCCCACGACCGTCGCGACATCGACCCGCGCGCCCGCTGCTGCCGGCTGCATCCTCTCGGCCTACCGCTACGCGCTGATCGCCCCGCTGTACTCGCCGGTCGAGGACGTCACCGCCGCCGATCTCACAGCGCTGCTCGCCAACCAGCGCGTCGGCATGTCCGCGGCCACCCGCGCCGCCCTCGCCGCCCCGGCGGGCCCGCCCTTCGCGGAGCCCACCGCCACGCAGTGGGCGATCGTCCCTGCGCACGAGCTCGCGCCCGACTGGCAGGTCATCACCGTCGACGGCGCACACCCGCTCGCGCCCGACGCGACGGGGCCCCTCGTCACGCACATCTGTGGCACGCCGAACATCGATCCTGGCGCGCTCACCTCGGTCGCGATGACCGGCGTCACCGCGATGACGCGCTTCACCGCGCAGCTCATGGAGACCAAGGGCGTGACCTATCCAGCGCGCGACGTCGCCGGCTGGCTCGGCGAAGCCGACTTCGTGCATGCGAGCAACGAGGTGTCGTTCACCGAGAGCTGCGCGCCGAAGTTCGATCCCAGCGAGCGCTCGTTCTGCTCCCGCGACAACTACATCGAGCTGCTCGCAGCACTGCACGTCAACATCGTGGAGCTCACCGGCAGCCACCTCATCGACTTTGGCCTGCGTCACCTGCGCCGCACGATCGAGATGTACGAGGCGCGCGGCTGGCAGTTCTTCGGCGGCGGTCGCGATCAGATCGAAGCGACGCGGCCGCTGGTCATCGAGCATCACGGCAACAAGCTCGCGTTCCTCGGCTGTAACGTGCCGCGGTCGGAGAACACCACGATCGTCAACGGGCCCAACGTCGCGTTCTGCGATCTCGAACGGCTCGACTGGCAGGTCCGCGATCTGCGCGCACGCGGGTTCACGCCGATCGTCTCGATCCAGCACAACGAGGTGAAAGGCCACGCCCCACCTCATTCGCTCGTTCACGACTTCCGCCGGCTCGCCCGCGCAGGTGCCGCGGCCGTGCTCGGCAGCCAGGCGCACGTCGCGCATCCGTTCGAGGTGCACGCCGGTGCGTTCGTGCATTTCGGTCTCGGCAACTTCATCTTCGACCAGCCGTGGGGCTCCACGCGCGACGGCATCGCTGACCGGCTCTACTTCCACAAGGGTGCGCTGCTCTCGGTGCGCCGGCTCTACACGCGCATCGAGGAGCGAGGCCGGCCCCGGCCCCTCGTCGACGCCGAGCGCGCCAGCTTCCTGCGCCTGCTCGTCGACGAGGTCGCCGCGCTGCCCAAGCCGCGCAAGGCGCGCGAGCACGCTGCCGATCCTGCGATCCCGGACTCGTTCCTCGTCGGGAAAGTCCCCGTGTTCATCTGGGTCACGCGCCTGACCGATAGCGCGAGCGTGTCGATGCGCGTCCATCCGCGGGGCCTGCGCAGGAAGCAGCTCGTGGCTGCGACCGCCGAGTTCGTGGCGACCAAGTACGGTATCGATCGACAGCGGGTCACGATCCGGTAGTATCCGCGGCGCGTGAATACCGAGCCCAAAGCGCGGATGCCTCCGCAGATCCCGTTCATCATCGCGAACGAAGGCTGCGAGCGATTCAGCTTCTACGGGATGCGGAACATCCTGACGCCGTTCCTCACGACGGTGCTGCTGTTCACCGCGATCCCCGACAAGGCCGCTCGCGAGCTCGCAGCGTCTGACGTCTTTCACAACTTCGTGATCGGCGTCTACTTCTTCCCGCTGATCGGCGGGTTCATCGCCGACCGCTTCTTCGGCAAGTACAACACGATCCTCTGGTTCAGCCTGATCTACTGCGCAGGCCACGGCTGCCTCGCATTGTTCGAGGACGAACCCAACGGCTTCTATGTCGGGCTCACGCTGATCGCCGTCGGATCAGGCGGCATCAAACCGCTCGTCGCGTCCTTCATGGGCGACCAGTTCGACTCGCGCACCAAGCATCTCGCAAAGATGGTGTTCGACGCCTTCTACTGGATCATCAACTTCGGCTCGTTCTTCGCGTCACTGCTGATGCCGATCTTCCTGCGCGACTTCGGCCCCGCCGTCGCGTTCGGCATCCCGGGCGCGCTGATGTTCGTTGCGACCGTCGTGTTCTGGGCCGGCCGCAACCGGTACGTGCGCATCGCGCCCGCGCCGCGCAACCCGGACTCGTTCATGAACGTCGTCAAGACGGCGCTGTTCACGACCAAGCCGGGCGCATCCAACAATGGTCGCATCGTGTTCTGGATTGGCGTCGTGCTCGCCATCGCCTCGCTCGGCCTCTACCAGTGGCTCCACGACATCGTGCCGGTGCTGTGCACGATGCTCGTCGTGATCCTCGCGTTCGGCGGCGCCGCGACCGCAATGCAGCTCGAGAATGCGCGTGGCAAGCACAGCGACGAGGCCGTCGACGGCGTGCGCGCCGTGCTCCGCCTGCTCATCGTGTTCGCACTCGTCACGCCGTTCTGGTCGCTATTCGATCAGAAAGCATCCACCTGGGTGATCCAGGCCAACGACATGACGAAGCCATCGTGGTTCTCGCCCGCACAGATGCAGGCGTTGAACCCGATGCTCGTGATGATGATCATCCCGTTCAACAACATCGTGCTGTGGCCCGCGCTGCGCCGCCGCGGCAAGGAGCCGTCGCAGCTCTCGAAGATGACGATCGGCATCGCGCTCGCCGGCATCTCGTACCTCATCGTCGGCGGCATGCAGCTCGTGATCGACGGCGGTACGAAGTTCTCGATCGTGTGGCAGGTGCTGCCCTACATCTTCCTCACGACCGGCGAGGTCCTCGTCTCGGCGACTGGTATCGAGTTCGCGTACAGCCAGGCACCGCTCGCGATGAAGGGGGCGATCATGAGCTTCTGGAACCTCGCGGTCACCGTCGGAAACCTGTGGGTCATCCTGTCGAAGCACACGGTCAAGGGCGAGGCGATGACCTCGGCGATCATCGATGTCGGCATCAGCCCGACCGCGTTCCTCATGTTCTTCTTCGCGGTGTTCGCATTCCTTGCGGCACTCGCATTCCGGGCCTACGCCCGCCGCTACCGCGTCATCGACAACTACCGAACATGACCCTCACCCGCCGCACCGTCCTCAAGAGCTTCGCCCTCACGCCACTCGCCAGCGCATGTGGCGACGACGCCGCGTCGATGCAGCGCGATGCCTCCACCGACACCTGCCAGCGCATCGCGAGCGAGACCGCAGGTCCGTTCCCAGGCAACGGCACCAACGGCGCGAACGCGCTCACCCTCGCGGGGATCGTGCGCAGCGACATTCGCTCGAGCGTCGCACCCGCCTCCGGCACCGCACCTGGCGTCGACCTGATGATGACGTTCGTGCTCACCGATGCCGTCACGTGCATGCCGCTCGTCGGCTACGCTGTCCACGTCTGGCAGTGCGATCGCGACACCGACTACTCGATGTACACCGGCGCCGCGCAGCCCGAGAACTACTTGCGTGGCGTGCAAGCCACCGACGCCGACGGCCGCGCCACGTTCCAGACGATCTTCCCCGGCTGCTATCCCGGTCGCTGGCCGCACGTCCACTTCGAGATCTACGCGTCCCTCGACGCAGCGATCTCCGGCCGAAACACGGTCGCGGTCTCGCAGCTCGCATTTCCGGCTGATGCCTGCACCGCCGTGTACGCAACCGCGGGCTACGAGACGAGCGTCACCAACGTCTCGCGCGTCACGATCGCCAGCGACGGCGTGTTCCGCGATGACAACGCGCGCACGCAGCTCTGCACGATGACCGGCGTGATCGGCGCGGACTTCACCGCCACGCTCGCACTCTCGATCGCGACCTGAGCTACTGCAGCGCGAGGACTTTGAGCGTCAGGCTGCCGGTGTTGTTCGCGAAGTTGCCGTCGTGCAGCATCGCCACGAGCTTCTGCCCGTTGCCGGTCCAGTCGACCTCATAGATGTGGCTCGCCTGATACGCGCCCCACTTCGGCGTGCGGTTCGTGTCGACGTTGGTGTCGTTCACCGCGAGCCCGACGTCGACGCCCGCGACGCCATCCTGCATCACGTTGTTGTAGTCCCACCACTCGGCATCGCCGGGCGTACCCGCGGGACTCTGGATCACGAACTCCCCCTCGGCGCGCAGCCGGTACGCGACGCCATTGCTGAGCGTCACCGTCGACATCACCTGGTTGCCGTTCGCGGGCACCGTGATCGTATCGATCACGACCCACATCAGCGTCGGCGGGATCAGCGCATCCACCGCCCCATCGGTCGCGATCTGCATGCTGCCATCGACCGCCGCATCCTCGACGGTTATCTCGGCGTCGTCGGTCGGGCCCGCCAGCGAGCCGGGCGTGAACCCGCAGCCCGCGACAGCGACGACGACGACGACGACGAGAGCCCTCACCCCACCAGTATCGCCCACACGGGCGCGACGCGGGAGATTGTCTACGCCACTACGCTGTCTTCGACGCGTCGGCCGGCGCGAGCGTGCCGTGCGACTGATAGTGGTCGAACAGCTGGCCCCACGTGGTCTGCGCACGCCACTGCTCGAAGATGCGGCGGTCGCGCAGCGGCCACCGGTAGTAGTCGTGATAGGCCTCCGAGCCCATCACGAACAGGTTGACCAGCGGCGTGTGGAAGAACAGCTTCTGGAACTTCTTGAGCGGGCCGAACCACATCACGTCGCCGATCATCGAGGCGCCGTTGTCGCCAACGGAGAAGCCCCAGCGCTGGTTCGCGAGCTCGACGTCGCCGACGACCTCGATGTTCTCGCGGCGGCCGTTGCCGAGCCCCTGCTCGTCTGCCATCGAGATGTACTTCAGCGACATCGGATCAAAGCCCATCATCGATGCCGACACCGCATCGATCGCGACCTGATCCTCGGACGCGAGCATCACGTCCTTGATCACCGGACGCATCGTGCGCGGCCCCGGGCCATCACCCGCGGTGGTGCCGTCCATCACCGCGAACAGGCCCGCGTGGATCTCCTTCTGGATCGCGAGCAGGTCGACGAGCGTCTCGTGGATCCACGAGTGCGTGTAGTGCCGCTTCGTATTGAGCAGGCCGCCGAACGCGTTCTTCATCGCGCCGGTGGTCGTGGTGTAGATGTGGCAATTGTGCGCGACGATTCCATTCGCGATAAACGAGCCAGCCTCGGGAACCGTGATGTCGAACAGCTCGATGTCCTCGAACACCTCGTCGATCGCAACGATCGGATCCCAGGCGAGGTCTTCGCTCGCCAGGGTTCGAAGCTTCTCGAGGTCCCCGCTAAACAGTCCACCGCCGTCCGCTGCCGTGAGCGCGTCGATCAGCTGACGCGCAATCCGCGGCGTCGGCCGGGTGTAACCGTTCTCGACGTTGTTGATGGAGGCGGCGTATCCGGTCGCGGCCTGCGTCAGTCCGAGCCCCTCGCGAATCGCGCGCACTGTCGAGCCCGGAAGGGGCACGACGTCCCAGTTGCTGGGCTGCTTGCTCGTTGCCAGCCGCGCAGCGTGCTCGGCCAGGCGTGCTCGCTTGGTCGGGTGCCGCAGGTCGAGCTTCGTCGCAAGCATGGCGAGTTGAGCGCCGGAGACAACCACCGAATGGTAGGTCCGGGGTTCGCTCCAGCCTTCGAGCTGCTGCTGAACGGGCCGAATCGCAGCGACGACGCCCAGGCGAGCAAAGAGCGTCACCAGGTCACGAGCCAATCGCTCGCTCTTGGTGACCGCCGATAGCTCTGCCTGTCGGGCGGAAATCGTGCCGTCACCGTCGACGTAGGCCGAGAGGAACGCGGCAATTTCGTCGTCGGGACAGCGGAACAGCAGCGGCGGGACGGCCTTGTTCCCCGAGTTGCACGGGCTTCCGAGGCCAATCTCCTCGAGGAAGCGCACGAGGTCGCGCGAATAGATCGAGACCTGCGCCGCATTCCGTTCGCGGGCTTCGATCGCAAACAGCGACTGCGTCAGCTTCACGAAATCGGCGCGCAGTCCGACGTCGGTGTTGGTCCACCAGACCTTTCCGGCGCCCTTCTCCAGATCTTCCGTGCAGCCCTCGGCAACGAAGTAGCCGAGCCAGCGCCAGAACTCGACGCTCGTCTTCGACGGGACGTCGATCGCAACCACATTGCGTCGCATCGAAACGCCGTGCCGCTTCAGCACGTGTTGCACCGCCTGCCAGCGCACACCGACCTGCGCCGCGATGGCGGTGACGGTCTGACCGTTCTGGTAGCTGTCCACAACATGCTGAGCGAGCTCGGCGGTGTACGTACGGCCTCCGGTCGCGACGATCGTCGGGGCAACCTTCGCCGCGTGCGTCTGTGGAAGCGGCTGGGATGCCGCATTCGAGACCGGGTTGGAGCGCGCGATCGCGAGCCTCTCGCCGACACTCAATTCACCCAGCTTGGTCCAACCCGCGGCCGTGTACAGCGGGTGGTCCGCGGTGGCCGTGATGTGCCGGCCCGTCTTGGTCCGCAGCCGCAGCAGCTTGCGACCGTTCAGACGCGTGCGCGCGAAATGCGTCGCGTGAAGCGGCCGAACGCGTCCCTTCTCATCCATCGCAAACACGACCGCATTCCCGGGTGCATGAACCGTCCCGTCCGCTTCGATGGCGGCGAGCCCAGCGCGTTGCAGTTGCGCATTCACGAGCGCAGCAATCGTGGTGCGTGTGCCGTCGCCGAGGATCACTTCGGTATCGCCGGCGACGCACTTCACCGTCGGCAGCTGAACAATGTTCGTGCCGTGGAATTCGTCCGGGATCTGGATGCCCTCGGGGAAGATCGTGTCGAGGACGTTCATCTTCGCCTTGGGGCGATAGACCGACCACGTCATCTCGGGCTTGAAGTTGTAGCGGACCGGGATGTCGTAGCGCTTGAAGACCGGCAGGTAGCCGTTGAGGTCCTCGCCCTTGAAGGCGTCGGTCACCACGGTCTTGTTCTGGACGCAGACGAGATCGGCATAGCCGCGATCGCGCAGGCTCCGGATCGATCCCTCCAGCTGCCACGGCGTGGTGTTGGCGCCCGGGAACGGGAAGTGCCACGAGATGTTGTCCTTCAGGATCGTCTGGGCGCCCGGCTTGAGAGCCGTCTTGACCCCGCCCAGCTCGTACAGCCGGTCGATGTCCTCGAGAATGTGATCCGGACGGACCTTGATGACAGCTACCCGGGAGCGCTCCATGGCGCCGACCGTAGCGCCGAAAAGTTGCCGCGTCGATCTCCGTAACCGACTGTCGGGACGTGGGTGAAACGCTTTACAGCAGTAGTTATCAGCCGGATCCGAAGAGCGCGCGGGACGTGCTCGCGTTCGTGCTGACCCCGGCCGAGGCCTTCGCCCACGCGGACGATCCGGACGAGATGGAGGCCGTGACCGAGATCCTCGGCGAAGCCAAGGAGGAGGCCATCAAGCGCTGGTTCTCCCTGCGCGACGAAGCCGTCCGTAACTGAATCGACTCGACCGTACGGCGATCAGCCGTACTTGAACGCCATCTTCTCGGTGTACAGCTCGACCTTGACCAGCTTGATCTCTTCGGAGGTCGCGTCAGAGCGGTCGGGCGTGACGGAGATGATGTCCGCGCCGAAGAACTCGAGCGTGAAGAGCGTCTTGTCGGCGTTGTCGAACGTCTCGATCGTGCCGTGCATCTTGGTCGCCGGGCGAACCTCGCCGTTGCCCTTGCCGCCAAAGCCCACGCGACGAGCAACGTGGTCAAAGAACGGCTGCGCGTCGGCCTCGGGCACGTAGAACGCGAGGTTCGGGAACTCGACGGCGGTCGGCGTCTTGATCGCCGCCTTGTAACCACCTGCGTGGTACTCGGCGATGTTCTGCTTGACCGTGAACGAGTCGACTTTCGTCACGCGCTGACACGCATCCGCGTAGTCATCGAGGCGAAAGCGGAAGTTGCACGAGGTCCAGAGCTTCTGGCCGTCGAAGCCGGCGGGCGCCTCGAGCTTCTTGCCCGTGCCCTTGAGGAACTCGATGTCCTCGACCGAGAGCGCGACGGTCATGTACGCGGCTGCCTTGTCGGAGCCGTCGAGCTTGGGGAACGTGAGCTCCTTGATCATCGCCGCCTTGAAATTGCGGCGAGCGCGCTCGTTGTAATAGAAGTCCGCCGCGACGATCGCGCCGGTCTTGCGGGTGGGCACACCCTTCATGAAGTCGGTGAGCCACTGGTAGAACGGCTGCGACATCGACATGCCGACCTGCAGCTTGATGTCCTCGAACTTCGGCTTGCCGAGCTGGCGCCACCGATCGTAGTTCGCACCGTTCTGGTAGGTCATGACGTCCGCTCGGACGCCTCCGCCCTCGATCGAGCGAAACAACCCCACGGCATCTTTGCCGTCTAGCTCCAGGGCAAAGTGGGCGGCTGCATACGCGCGATTTTGTGTACTGGACATTCTTTCGACCCTTGGGATTGTATAGGCGCGAGGGGCGCCCCGCGAGGTCCGGCTCTCAGCATGCTACGGTCCGCAGGTGTGCGGTCTTCCTCGGGACCGCTTCTATGGTCGATCCCAGGCTACCCTCAGTAAGTGCCCGACTACCACCGGCTTTCCCGCCGCGCTGGGCGTTTTTCAAGGGGCTGTTGACCGGTGCAGTCATCGAAGTGCCCGCGCTTGCTGCAGGCGTGTGGTTGTTGGCGCGTGTAGGTGTTGGAGATCCCGACGCCGCGTTCATGAGAATTCTGAGGCTGACGGCCGTATTTGCCGGGATTGCGGCCGTGCTGACCGCCGCCGGGGTCGGCCGGCTCGCGGCGCATGCCTCGGTCGAAAAGCACGGCGGCCGCCGCCAGGCGATGCGGGTCGCGCGTCGCGCGCACGGGGTTGCGAGCGCCGGGCTCATCATCATCGCGACGGTGCCGCATGGCGGCCTGCCCGACCGCGGCCTGCTGTGGCTCGTGATGCCCGCGATGGGCGCGCTGATCGGCATGGGCTGCGGCCAGGTGATCGGCTTTGTGTGCGGCGGTGCTGCGCCCGCCAAGATCAGCGACGTGATGGCCGCAGCGATCAAGCGGCCGAGCGAAGCATTACGCCAGCTCCTCGATCCCGAGGACCTCATCAAGCTCGGCGCGGCCGTGAGGCAGCGCACGACGAATCTGTTCGAGGGCATCTTCGAGCCCGCGGAGCGGCCGCCCACCGAGGGCAAGGATGCCGCCGCCACGCCGCCCCCCGGCGAGCCAAAGCCGCCTCCGCCCACCACGCCGAAGTGACGCTAGACTAAAAACGTGCGCGAGAGCGAACGCCACGAGCTGTCGACACTGGCCGTCGCGCTGCTGGCGTCGCTGCTGCTGTGGAATCTGCCGTTTGGCGGCGTGCTGCTCTACCCGTTCAAGCTGCTCGCGACGTGGCTCCACGAGCTCTCGCACGGCCTCGCGATGATCCTCACCGGCGCCGGGTTCGATCACGTGATTATCTATCGCGACACGAGCGGCCTCGCGTACGCGTACACCACGGTCGGATCGTTTGGCACGGCGATCATCGCGGCCGCGGGATACATGGGCACGCCGCTGTGGGGCGCTGCCCTGCTCGTCGTGACCCCCGATGCAAAGTCCGCGCGTCGCGCGATGCTCGTGCTCGCGGTGCTGTTGATCGGCACGACGATCCTCGTCGTCGCGCCATCCCCGAAGGGTGATCGGTTCGGCCAGTGGGCAACACCCATGATCGGTGTCGGCTTCGCCGCGGCGGCGGTGCTGCTACCCGCACGGGTTCGCGTGCTCGTCGCGCACTTCATCGCGGCGCAGGCGTGTGTGAATGCGCTGCTCGACATCCGCGTGCTGCTGCGCCCATCGCAGGTCGTCGACGGCAAGCTCGCGGGCATGTCCGACGCCGGCAACATGGCGCTCAACACGTTCGGAACGTCCGAGCGCTGGGCGGTGTGGACGTGGGCCATCATCTGGCTCGCGTGGTCGCTCGGCGTGCTCTACGTCGCGCTACGCGTCAGTGGATCGCGAGCATCCCGGAACGCAGAGCGGCTCGCTCTCGCCACGGCTTTGCCTCGAGATGAAAATGATCGTGATGAGCGTCGTCATAGTCCGGCGACAGCACCAGATGAAACAGCCCCGAGCGAACCAGCTGGCACTGCAGGATCTTGAGGACCGCCCCGCCCTGCGTCATCGGCGTACCGACGCAATCGATCGCGTCGCCGAGGCCCTGCTCGTAATCGCGGTCGATCCGCAGCGTGCCGACATCCTTGCCGGTGATCGAGTGCATGTCGATCGCGAGGCCGAAGCTGTGCTTCGAGGGCCGGTTGGTGCCACGGATGGTGCGCTTGGAGTAGGCCGACGAGAACGTCGCGCTGTCGACACCGAGCGCGCGGAAGTAGCGCCCCACCTCGTCGAGTGACACCGCGAGCGAGCAGTCGATCACGAGCGCGGTGGGACCGCTCAAGCTCACACCACCGAGCGGCCCGGTGATCTCGACGCCGTTCACGATGCCCGGCTTCTTCGCGCGCTTGTAGCTGACACGGCGTGCGTCGAGCTCGTCGTAGCAATCGGTCGAGTCCGCGCGTGCGGTGGCAGCGAACGCAGCGAGCACGGCGACCACGAGCACGAGACGCATCACTCTGCGAGCGTACGCCCCTGGATGGCCCGATCAAGTTTTGGCTACTCGGCGAGCGGCTGGATCGAGGCCAGCATCGCGCCGTAGTAGGCCGGCGCCGCGCGCGCGAGCGTCTCGGGGACGTAGAGGCTGGTGAGGATCACGGAGTCATCGCCGTCGGGCCGGATCGCGACGATCACGCGGAACGTCTGCACGCTGCCCAGGTCGTCGGTGGCGGTGGCGATCAGCTCGCTGCCCTCCCAGCCCGCAGGCAGTGGCACCACGCGATCGGTCGCCTCGACGACGCGCTCGAACTGGCGCTCCTTGGCGCGTCGCACTTCGTTGTCCTGCCAGGTGGCGAGTTGCTCGGTCAGCGTGCCGTTCGGCGCGACGCGCAGCGGCAGCAGCATCGCGTGCGTGTCCGGATCGTACATCTCGTCGCGCAGGCGCTCCCACGACGCCGGGACGTTCACGGACACGCGCGTGGTCGCGGCCCGCACGAGCGGCTGGCGCGCGAGACTGTCGGCGATCGAAGTCCGCACCACGCATACGCCAGCGACGATGCTGACCACGATGAACGCGATGCCGACCACGCGGGCTACGTGCCACGTGATTCGCTCGATGCGTAGATTCGGCGACAGCGCTGCACCGGCGAGCGCACCAACGGCGAGGCCGATGCCGTGCGCCCACTGATCCATGGCGCTATAGAGGAAACCGAGCGCGAGCTGGCCGACGGTGACGATGCCGATGGCGCCCCACACGCCACGCGACCACGCCTGGCGATGATGCTTGCGATGCAGCGTGAGCTCCGCGAACACCGCCGCCGCGATGCCCATGAGGCCGCCCGATGCACCGGCGGACAGCCCGACCGGCGATGCGAGGTAGCTGGCGGTCGCGCCACCGATCGCGGCGAGCGCGAAGATCGCGAGGGTGCGCCACGCGCCGAACAGATCCTCGGCGAGCCGGCCGACAAACCACAGGCCGGTCGCGTTGAATAGCAGGTGAATGCCGCCGACGTGGATGAACGCGCTGCTCACGAGCCGCCACCACTCGCCCTCGGATACCAGGCCGCGAACGATCGCACCGTCGCGGACGAGGACGCCGATGTCACTCGTCGGTCCGACGGTGAACGAGATCACCGCCGAGATGATCAGCATCACCAGCACGAGCACACGCGTGGTCACCGGACCACGCGGACGCTGCTGCTCGATCACCGGTGGCGGCGGCGCGGTCTCGACACGCGACACCACCTCGGTTGCGTCGGCGCCGAGCTCGGCCGGCTTCACTGTCGGCAACCGCGCGATCGCCTGATCGATCAACACGCGCGGGCGGCCACGCGATCCCGCACGCGCCTTCGCGTACGCCGCCTCGGCCGCGGCAACCTCGCCGAGCCGCTCGTGCGCGACCGCGATCCAGTACGTGCGCGCAGCGGGCTTCATGTGACGCGCGTGCTTGGGCTCGACGAGCGCCTTCACCGCACCGACACGACCGGCGAGCGCGAGGAACACCATGCGGCCGCGATGCAGCCACAGGCCGGCCTCGGGGCGATCGGCGCAGACATCCTCGAGGCGCGCGAGCATGCGGGCGGCTTGCTCGAGATTGCCGCGATAGCCGTAGGCACCGAGCAGCTCGACCCACACCGGCGGCGACAGGCCGAGTGCACGGCGCAGGGCGACACCGCTGGTCTCGGCACTCGGCGTCACCGCGCCGAACAGGTGCTCCTCGGCGTGCGCGATCGCTTCGTCCCAGCGATACGACGCGAGGTAGAGCATCGCGATGCGTTCATCGATCGCCACACGCGCGTCGGCGGGTGCGCGCTGCTTCGCGGCGGTGAGCGCGTTGACGGTCTGCTCGATGTTGCCGTCTCTGATGTCGCGCATCGCGGCGAGCAGTGCCTTCTCGTCGCCGACACCGGAGCCCGGTGCGAGCACGTCGGCGACATCGAGCAGATGCTTCGCGAGACCGAAGCGCTCGCTGCCCGCTGCGCGGCGCGCGAATCCGCGAGCGAGCGGCCCGAGCACGAGCAGGCACAGGCCAGCGCCGACGCCGATCGCGCCCGGGATGCCGAAGCCACCGTCGCCCTCGCGCGAGCCGTAGAACCCGAGTGCCGCGAGACCGGCGGCGATCAGGTTGAGCGCGCCGTACACGCGGAGCTGCTGCTCGCGGACGAAGTGGAAGCCCCAGTACCCGCTCCCGATCACGATCGAAATGAGCGCGAGCTCGTAGTACATGCCGCGCCTACGACGGGGTCTCGATGAACGAGCCCATCTTGCGGAACTTCTGGTAGCGCTGCTCGACCAGCTCGTGTGGCGGTAGCTCGACCAGTTCCTTGAGATGGTTCTTCATCGCGGTGCGCATCTTCGCCGCGGTCACGGCGGGGCTGCGGTGCGCGCCACCGGCGGCTTCCGGAATGATCTCGTCGCACACGCCGAGCGACACGAGGTCGGGCGCGGTCAGCTTGAGCTGCGCGGCGGCCTCACCGATCTTCGCCGGGTCGCGCCACAGGATCGATGCGCAACCCTCGGGCGAGATCACCGAGTAGATCGAGTACTCGAGCATCAGGATGCGATCAGTGACGCCGAGTGCGAGTGCGCCACCGCTGCCACCCTCGCCGATCACGATCGACAGCATCGGGCACTCGAGGCTCGACATCACTTGCAGTGCCTTGGCGATCGCTTCGGCCTGGCCACGCTCCTCGGCACCGAGGCCCGGATATGCACCCGGGGTGTCGATGAAACAGATGATCGGCCGGCGGAACCGTGAGGCCAGGCGCATGAGGCGCGATGCCTTGCGATAACCCTCCGGACGCGCCATCCCGAAGTTGCGGTGCATGTTGTCCTTGGTGTTGCGGCCCTTCTGATGGCCGAGCACGAGGACCTCCCACTCGTCGAACGTCGCGAGGCCGCCGATGATCGCCGGATCATCACGGAAGCCGCGGTCGCCGTGCAGCTCGACGAAATCGTCCATGAGCAGCCCGACGTAATCCATCATGTACGGCCGCGCAGGATGGCGTGCGAGCTGGACCTTCTGCTGCGCCGTGAGGTCGGCGAACACTTCCTTCTGGAGCCTGCGCGACTTCTGCTCGAGCTTGCGAATCTCGGCGCTGAAGTCGACCGTCTCGGTGGACAGGCCGCGCAGCTCGCTGATCTTGCGCTCGAGGTCGATGATCGGTCGCTCGAACTCGAGGATCATGCGCTCGGACAGCGGAGGCGGCTCGGTCGTCGACACTAGGGCTCTGCTAGGTACCGCTGCAATTCGGCGAGGTCAACGGCAGCGGCTGCGGGGTACCATGTGATCGTCTGGTCGGGCCGGTACCACGACACCTGCCGGCGGGCGTAATGCCGTGAATTCCTTTTGATTAGCTCGATCGCGCGGGGGCGATCCACTTCGCCGGCCGCGAGGGCGTGGAGCTCGGCATAGCCGATCGCCTGCTGTGACCGCATCGGGGGCGTGTAGCCGGCGGCGCGCAGCGCGGCGACCTCGGCCTCGAGCCCCGCCTCGATCATGTGGTCGACGCGCGTATCGATCGCGGCGTACAGCGCGTCGCGCTCGGGGTTCACCCCGACGACCTTGGCCTCGTAGCGCGGCGCGATCGTCTTGAAGTCGTGACGTGCCTGGTGCACGGACATCGGCTCGCCGGTGAGCCGGAACACCTCGATCGCGCGGATCGTGCGCTTCTCGTCATTGCGATCGATCCTCGTGGCGGCCTTGGGATCGATGCGCTCGAGCTCCTCGCGCATGGCCGCGCCACCGAGCGCCGCGATCTCCTTGCGTAGCTCGAGGTCCGCGGGCGGTCCCTCGAACAGGCCGAGCAGCAAGCCGCGCACGTAGAGCCCGGTGCCGCCGCACACGATCGCGGACTTGCCGCGCGCCCGCACGTCGGCGATCGCCGCGTCGGCGAGATCCATGTAACGCGCCATCGTCATCTCCTCGTCGGGACGCACGACGTCGATGAGGTGATGCGGCACACGCGCGCGCTCCTCGGCCGTCACCTTGCCGGTGCCGATGTCCATGCCGACATAGACCTGCTGAGAATCGACCGAGATGACCTCGCCACCGACGTGCTCGGCGAGTGCGAGCGACAGCCGTGTCTTGCCGGCACCCGTCGGGCCGACGATCACGACGATGCGCGAGGACATGATGTGGAGTGTACGATCGAGTAAGCTGCCGGGCGATGCGACGAATCCTGCCAGTGATGCTGTTTGCTGCGGCGTGTGGCGGCGACGAGTCCAAGCCGATGAGCACCAAGACGTTCGGCGGCGATCGGCCGGCGGTGCTCAAGACCCCGACCGAGGTCACCGCGGGTAAGCAGTACCCGCTCGTGGTCGTGCTGCACGGCTTCACCGCCAACGGCTTCGCGCAGGCAGCGTACTTCCACATGCAGGATCTGACCAACACCGATGCCGCACTGTGGATCGCGCCCGACGGCACCACGAACAACGCGGGTCAGCAGTTCTGGAACGCCGACGAAGCGTGCTGCGACTTCAACAACCAGAATCCGGACGACGTCGGCTACCTGGGCTCACTCGTCGACGACATCGTCGAGGAGTGGCCGATCGACGAGAACCAGATCTTCTTCGTCGGCCACTCGAACGGCGGCTACATGAGCTACCGGATGGCGTGCGAGCGCGCCGACCGGATCGCCGCCATCGTGTCACTCGCCGGCAACGCGGCGACCGTACCGTCGGCGTGCAACCCGGAGAAGCCGGTCAGCGTGCTCCACATGCACGGCACCGCGGATGCCACCGTGCCGTACGCCGGTGGATCCGGCTTGGGCGGCGTCGGCGCGCTCAGCAGCGTCGAGCAGTGGGCCGGTCACGATGGCTGCCAGACCGCGCGCACCGCGACGGTGACGCTCGATCTCGACACCAACGTCGCCGGTACCGAGACCAAGGGCGAGACGCTCGGCGGTTGCCCGTCAGGCGTCGGAATCGATCTGTGGACGATGGAAGGCTCGGGGCACATCCCGATCTTCAACGACACGATCGCGCCGACCCTGATGGCGTGGTTCACGGCGCACAAGCGCTGAGCGTTAAGCGCTATGCGGGTCGACCGCTGCTGCCTCGCCACTTCGCGAGCGGCGCGACAGGCCGACCACGACGAGCAGCGTCGCGATCACGAGCTGGCACAGGCCGAGCCCGATGTTGTGCAGTGACTCGCCGACGCCGATGATCACGACGTGACCCGGCGCGCTCGGTTCGAGGTCACCTGCGCTCAGCATCGTCTTGATCACCCCGGTCACGAACCCGAGGCAGCTGACGAATGACGTCAGCACCCCGAGCGCGATGATCGTGTGCAGGCGGCCGCGCGGATCTGCCGCGAACCTCGCTGCCGCGATCATCAACACGACCCCGACGAACAGCGTCGGATACATGCCCCATCCACCCAGTCGAAAAGCTTCTTGCATGGTGTCTCCTTTGTAACGGTCGAGACAGCCGGACGTACAGCGAGTTGCGCACGCGACCGTGCGACAAACCTGCGGTGTCGCAGGTCGCAATCAGTCGCATGCCAGGCACGCGGAGGCCGACGCGTGCCAGAATTCAACGGTGTCAATCGCCGCGCTTGCCCGCGCCTGGCTGCTCGCCATGTTGGCCGCTTGCAATCAGTTCTATGACATCCCCGAGACCGACCTCGTCGAGATGGAGGACCAGGAGGACCTCGATAGCGACGACGACGGTGTGCTCGATATCATCGATGTCTGCCCGACCGTCGCAAATCCCACGCAAGCCGATCAAGACAGCGATCGAATCGGTGATGCTTGTGACGAGTGTCCGACAGGCTCCAACCACAACGAGGACGGCGACCTGTGGCTCGATGGCTGCGACAACTGTCCGAACACGGCCAACGATGACCAGATCAACGCCGATGGCGATGACCTCGGCGACCTCTGCGACGACAGTTCAACGCTGCAGCGGCGCAATCGCTTCGACGGCTTCGCCACGCTCGGCAACGACTGGATTCCAGGCACGGTCGAGTGGAGCGCCACCGGCGGTCACGTGATGCCGACGGAGACGCCCGGCAGCTTCGATTTTGGGATATGGAATCGCCACGTCGAGGTCAACGGCCCGGCATGGCGAATCGAGACAGGCATCGCGCTCGATCCCGTCCCCGACAGCTTTGCCGGGATCCAGACTCATCGTAGCGTCGGCACGCCCGAGTACCTCTGCTATGTGCTCTACAGCTCGAGCGGCTGGACGCTCAACACCGAGGGCGCGACCCTCTCCATCCCGGCGCCGCCCAACCCGCTGCGCCTGCAGCTGATCTCCACCGACGGCGACATCATCTGCGCCCTCACGGGCGGCAGCAGGATAACGGCCACTGCACCGGTGACGCCGCGCACGCATCCCGGCTTGCGGACCAATGTCGTCGGCCCGAAGTTCCTCTACGTCGACACCGCGTCGACGATTCCCTAGCGGCCGAAGCGACGCGCGATATCGGAGAGCGACATGCGCAGCATCACGGGGCGATTGTGCGGCCCGGGCCCGACGAAGTCCGCACTGTCCATCGAGCGCAGCAGCGCCTCGGCCTCGCTCGGCGACAGCCGATCACCAGCGCGCACGACCGAGTGACACGCGATCTCGGCGAGCACGCGATCGAGCCGCTCGGCCTCGCTCGGTGCGCCATCCTCGGCCCACTCGCCGAGCAGCTTGCGCAGCAAGTGCGTGGGATCGCCATGGCGCAGCGCGCCGGGCACGGACTTCACCGCGAGCGACGTCTTGCCGAATGGCTCGGCCTCGTAGCCGACCTGCGCGAGCATGTCGCTCATTCGCGTGGCAACCTCGACGAGCGCAGGTGAGACCTCGATCGTCGTCGGGAACAGCAGCCGCTGCGTCGCGATCGCGCGCTCCTCGTGGCCCTTGCGCAGGCGTGCGAGCTCGACGCGCTCGTGCGCCACGTGCTGATCGATCAGCACCAGCTCGCCGTCGCCCTCGCACATCAAGTAGGTCAAGTCGAGCTGGCCGAGGTAGCGCAGCGACGAGAAGAACGTGGGCGTGGCACGGGGCCCACTGCCGTCTGCGAGCTGTGCCTCGTCCCACGGCGCCGCGTCACCAGAAGGCGAAGACGATGCAACGCCGTGGTCAAGTGCGTTCGTGCGAATCGCCGTCGCGTCATCCGATCGAACGTCGACGCGAACGAACGTGCCGGCGGCGGTGCGTGTGTATAGCTCGCCATCGGAAGCGACGGAGAATTGCGCACCGTCGACGCCGTCGCCGGGGGCGGCATGTGCCGATGCGCGCGTGAACAGCTCACCGTCGTTGCCACGAGCAGGTTCGCGGGCGGCCGCAAGCGATCCGCGGGCGAAGAGCTCGCCGGACGATGCGTTCGCCTCATGCGACTCGGGGGCTACGTTGTACAAGTTGTGCTCTGACCCCTCGTCGCGGACGAAGCGCCCGTCCGCCGTCCGTCGGTATAGGTGCTCGCCCTCGGCACGCGCGAGGGCCGCTGCATCCCGTGCGGCCTCCTCCGCCTCGGCGGCACGCGAGGTGCGCACGCGATCCTTGATCTGTTGCGCCCACTGGCGCGACGCCGTGTCGAACCCGAACATCGCCTGCGGGCGCTCGCGCATCTCGCGCAGCTCGCGTGAGTACTGCGCGGCGAGCTGGGTCGCAGGCGCGTCGAGCGGAAGCCGCGGCGGCGCGACGCTCGCGATCGCGGACATCATCACCGGCCCTGCCCCGCCGATCTCGTCGCGCCACGGGGCGCGCGCGATGCCGGTCTGCACGACGTGGCGCACGGCGGCAGCGACCGCACCGGGATCGGCGAAGCGGACCTCCTGCTTCTGCGGGTGGACGTTGAAGTCGACCGAGCCGGCCGGCGCATCCACGAAGACGATCGCCACCGGGTAGCGACCGCGCGGCACGAGCTCGCCATAGCCCATCGCGATCGCGTGGAGCAGGCCGCGGTCACGGATCGGCCGGCGCGACACGAACAGCTGCACGCCACGTGCGGTGGTCTGCGCGAGCTCGGGCGCGGCGAGGTAGGCGACGACGCGGATGCCTGCCTCCTGGCCGGCCACCGCGATCATCCGCGACGCAACGCGCGCACCGAGGAGTGCGTGGACCCGCGCGAAGCCATCGCGATCGGGTGGCGTGTCGAGCGAGACCCGGCCGCTGTGGCGCAGGCGCAAGTGGAGCTGCGGGTAGGCGAGCGCGATCTTCGAGATGAAGTCGGTGATGTGCGTGGCTTCGGTCGTCTCGCCCTTGAGGAACTTGAGGCGCGCGGGGACGTTGTAGAGGAGATCCGCAACCTCGACGGTCGTGCCCACCGGGGCACCGACCTCGGTCACGCCGATGAGGCGCCCGCCCTCGATCTGCACGCGGGTCGCGGCGAGATCGGACTGCTGCCGTGTGGTGAGCGTCACGCGGGAGACGCTGGCAATCGACGGCAGGGCCTCGCCGCGGAAGCCCATGGTCGCGAGGGACCACAGCTCGTCGACTGCACGCAGCTTGGAGGTGGCGTGGCGCTCGAACGCCAGGACGGCATCGCGCGGGTTCATGCCCCGGCCGTCGTCGACGACGCGGATCAGGGCACGGCCGCCGGCCTGGGTCTCGACAGAGATCGTCTGGCCGCCGGCGTCGATCGCGTTGTCGACCAGCTCCTTGACCACACTGGCCGGCCTCTCGATTACCTCACCGGCCGCGATCTGGTCGACGACATGGGCCGGCAAGACCGCGATCAGACTGTCCACATGGAGGGCGTATCACGCCCCCCTGATCTCCCCAGAAAATGGGCTACAAGCGAGCGCAACAGATGCCCCTGGAACGACGCTCGGGGCGTTCCAGGGCCCCTTGGCGCGAGCGCGTCCCCGTGGGATAAGCTCCATCATGTCGAGCACGTCCAAGCCCAGCGGCCGCGTCGTCGCGGTGACCGGTGCTTGCACGTTCCTGGGCAAGGAGCTGCTCCGCCGCCTCGAAGAAGATCCGCGCTACAGCCGCGTGCTCGCGCTCGACATCCGGCCGCCCGCCGTCCGCGGCACCAAGATCGAGTTCGTCAAGCTCGACCTGACGCAGCCCACGGTCGATGGCGATCTCGCCACGCTGCTGTCGACCAACAACGTCGACACGTTCGTGCACGGCGCGTTCCTGTCGCATCCCACGCACGCCGCCGAGTGGGCACACGAGCTCGAGGACGTCGGCACCATGCACGTGCTCAACGCATGTGCGGGCGTCGAGCCCCGCCGGCTCGTCATGATCTCGACCACGCTCGTCTATGGCGCGCACGCGAACAACCCGAACTTCCTGACCGAGGAAGCCGACCTGCGCGGCCATCGTGACTCGCGGTTCGTCAACGACAAGGTCCGCGCCGAGAAGCAGGTGCAGCGCTTCGCGCAAGAGCACCCCAAGGTCGAGGTCTGCATCTTGCGCTTCGCGCCGATCCTGGGACCGTCGGTCTCGAACATGTATACGCGCTTCTTTTCGCGCCCGGTGGCTCCCGTGATGATGGGCCACGATCCGCTGATGCAGTTCGTCCACGAGCAGGACGCCGCGTTTGCGCTGCAGAAGGCCGTCGAGTCGCACGCGACGGGCGCGTTCAACATCGTCGGCAAGGGCGTGCTGCCGTACACCACGGTGCTCGCGCTGCTCGGCCGCGTGCCGGTGCCGATGCCGCAGCTCGTGGCGCGCCAGGTCAGCAAGCTGCTGTGGGCCACGCAGCTCGTCGGCTCGCCGCCGTCGTTCCTCGATTTCCTGCTCTACCTGTGCGTCGCTGACGGCAACAAGGCGAAGGGCAAGCTCGGCTTCTCGCCGCGGCTGTCGATCAAGCGCACGATCCTCGACTTCCTCGGCGTCGCACCCGAGGACGGCGCGACCGACATCGCACGGGCCCAGGCCTAGCCATGACCGACGATCCACCCGACGATCCCATCGATACCGACGACGAATGGTACGGCGACGCCGATCCGCGCGTGCCCGATGCCGCGACGTCGTGGGCCGGCTTCGATGACCTCGGCGCCGAGGCGGCGATCGCTGCCGAGCTCGGTGGCAGCACGATCCCGAGCGACTACCGCATGGGCGAAGCCGAGCTGCGCGAGCTCGAGCGCCGGGTCGAACAGCAGAGCACGCCGGTCTGGATCGACATCCGCAAGCACCTGCCGCTCGAGGCGGTGTGGCGCCGCTGGCGACAGCTCGCGATGTGGGGTCGCAGCGATGTCGTCGACGATTTCGGTCGCGACCCGCGGGCGACCGCGCGCTGGGAATGGCTGTTCGAGTTCCTCTACTCGCGCTGGTTCCGCGTGCAGGCGACCGGCCTCGAGAACATCCCGGACCAGGGCCGCGCGCTGCTCGTGGCCAATCACGCCGGCACGCTGCCGTACGACAGCGCGATGGTGATGCACGCCGTGCGTCGCGATCATCCGGCGCGGCGCGACGTGCGCCCGCTCGTCGAGGACACCGTGTTCCACCTGCCCTTCTTGGGGCCGATCATGAATCGCATCGG
>JBBQFU010000074.1:0-32808 GCA_038322185.1 Haliangiales bacterium | reverse complement strand
AGGTCTCATCCGGGGTTGGTCACTTGGCCGTGCCGACGTTCGCCGAGCCACCGATGCTCTCGGTGTGCGCTCGTCAGGCCCCGCAGGTGCGGGCAGCGTGACGGAATTGCGTTTTACTCGACGGGGCGCCTTGCCGCCCCTAATTCGGTTTTCAATGGCACCGACCCTACATCATGGGTACGACAACCTATTGCGGGACAACCCTTAGCGCACGCAAGAGCAGCGTCGGTGCCGGCGCGCTTCTGCAGGTCCAGCCAGTGCGAGCAGGAGCACGACGGACAGCGCGATTGGATTTGTGGCTACCAGCGCGGCGATCGCTGCGATCACGACCGCCCAGCCGCAGCTGCACGCGGCCCACGCGACCCCGGCGACGATCAGCGTGAGGTCGCGTGGCGGGGTCGAGATCAGCAGCAACATCGCGAGGATCATCGCGATCAGGAGACCGACCACGAGCACGCAGGCGTGCACCACGCGAGCAGCGAGTTGGCCCATGATCAGTCCGGAGAGCCGAACACGCGGCGGATCGCATCCTCGAGCTCGCGCTGGTTTGGCCGGCGGCCGAGCAGGATCTCGAGGTCACGCACCAGCTGGTCACGCGTCTTGCCGGTCGCCGCCTCCTGGGTCTTCCAGAACTTCGGCCACCAGTCGGTGGGTTCGGCTTTGCCTTTCCCTTCATCGTCGTACTCGGTGGAGCGCCCCGTGTCCGGATCGCAGACCAGGCTGCCGACCGCCTTGGCATCGTTGTAGACCGACTGGATCTGCTTCGCGATCGTCGCGATGTCGGCGGCGGTCACGACACCGTTGCTCGTGGCCTTGTAGAACTGCACGGTGATGCGAATCGGGAACCGCGCGTCACGCTTGATCGCGAGGTGATCGATCTCGGTGAAGGGACCTTCGACCTCGCCGTGACCGATCACAGCCTCGTCGACATCGGAGTCCTCGAGTGACATCGACTTGCTGCGTGGCGCCGCCCCCGGCATCGCCGCGCACATCGGCGGCGGCATCATTCCGAACGACGCGCGCAGCTTCGGCTCGGGCTGCTCGAGCGGCACCTGGATCAGCATCACGCAGCTGAGGCCCGCCGTGTTCGTCGCAGCGCTGACCGCATCGGTCTCGTCACCACCGGCCGCGACAAACTCACTGAGCCGCCCACCCGTGAAGCTCGCGCGCTCGCCGTCGTCGTTGTGAAACAGGCGCTGGCCCCACCGACCGCCGTTGACCTTGAAGCCATCACGCGTGTTGTCGATGATCGTCGCGCTCGTGCCTTCACGCGTGGCCACGATCGCGAGCACCGCGGGCGCACCGGAGCGCGACTGGTAGTTGAACAGCACCGGGTTGAAGGTCGCGGCATCGCTCGCCGGGATCGGGAGGAAGCACGCCTGCGCCGAGACCAGCACGTCCTTCTCGCGCGGCGCGAGCAGCGAGGTCTCGCTACCAGTCCACGACGCGGGCTTGTTGAGATACCTGCGGAGGTCGCGCAGGTAGTCGCGCAGCGACACGTTACGCAGCGACTTGTCGCGCTCGTTCCCGACGCGGAGCTTGATGTCGTCGATCGCGACATCGGCGGTCTTGTCGCTGAAGTTGGGATAGCGAATGATCGGCATGCAGGTCACCTGCGCGTCGTGCGCGACCTGGATCGTCATGTCGCTGATGTTGGGACCGACACACGAGCCCTTGAAGCGGCCGGTGTCCTCCCAGGTCAGGTCGAGGATCTCGAGCCCGTGCTTCTTGGCGAGTGAGCGGGCGCCGCCGTCGCGGGCCATCGAGGCGGTTCGCTCGATCGTCTGGGTGTGGCTGCGATCAACGGGGGCGGCAGCCGCGTGGGCAGCGGCGCGTTTGGTGAACAGGCGCTGAAAGAACGTCGAGGGGCGGGGCATCGTGATCTCCTTTTCGAGAGACCAACGAGGCCAGGCCGCGTTCGGTGACAAACAATCGTTCGGATTAGCGAGCCGGGTCGAACCGCGTGACTTGCTTGAGGAATGAGGCGTCGAGGTACTCGCGCTTGATGACCTCTGCCATCTCCTCCGCGGTCGCGAAGCGCTCGTAGTCGATCCGGATGACCGGGATCACCTTCGAGATGCTCGCGATGAACTCCTGGTAGCCGTCGTACAGCGCCTGCAGGTACGCGATGGGAATCTTGGACTCGACGTCGCGGCTCCGCATGCGAATGCGCTCGGCGCTCGAGTCGGGCGAGACATCGAGATAGATGATCACGCTCGGCTTGCACATGAAGTTGCTCATGTTGCGGAACAGATCGACGTAGGTGCGGTAGTCGCGCTCCTCCATCAAGCCCTGCTTCGCGAGCATCTTGGCGAAGATCGAGTCCTCGTAGATCGTGCGATCCTGCACGGCAGAGCGGCCGCGCCAGATGATCTCCTGATGCTGCTGGAAGCGGCGATTGAGGAGATAGACCTGCATCGCGAACGAGTGACGCGCGGTGTCCGTGTAGAAGTCCTGGAGGTACTCGTTGTCGGCGACCGGCTCGAAGTACGTATCGATCCCGAGGTGCTGGCCGAGCGCGGTGGCGAGCGTGGACTTGCCCGCGCCGATCATCCCGGCGATCCCGATGAAGATGTTCCCGAACACGTCGGGCGCCTGCCCACGGACGTTCTTGCCCTGCTGCGTCGGGCCCGAACCCGCGGCAATCGTTGGCACCTCTGCCCCGGGAGCCGGGGATTCGCTGCGCGCCTGGGTGGGTGACGTGACGTCGGTCTCGGTCTGCACGGGTGCAGCCTGCCAAACGCCTATGACATCGTGCCATCCTCGTCAGATGCGCAAGCTCGGGATCGTGTTGTTGCTGGCGGTTACGGCGTCTGGCTGCGTGGTTCGGGCCCGCGGCAACTTCAACCCGGTTGCCAGCCTGCTGGTCACCGGCGTCGCGGTCGCGGTGGTTGCCAACTCGGTCGCGGCCTCCAACCCGCCGCCGATGACGGTCGACGTCGGCTATCACGGCTACGCCCGCCCCGGCTACGTCTGGGTCAACGGCCGCCACACCTGGAACGGCAACCTGTGGGTGTGGTCGCCCGGCTACTACCAGGCGCAGCGACAAAACTCGTACTGGGTGCAGGGCTCGTGGGAGTCGCGCAACAACCAGTACGTCTGGATCGACGGCTACTGGGCCGATCCGCGCCCCGGCTACGTCTACGTCGACGGCTACTACGACTACGGCAACAACGGCTACCAGTGGCGCACCGGTCGCTGGGAGACGCAGCGCTCGGGCCACGTCTACGTACAGGGCAGCTACTCGACCAACGGCGGCCGCCGCACCTACAACCAGGGTGGCTGGCAGCAGCAGGCGCCCGCGCGTCCCGCCTCGATCGACCGCGGGACCGACCGCTCGAACGGTGGCGTCATGGTCACCCCGCGTCGCTGATCGCGTGGTACGCCCGTCGGCATGAAGCACTTCCTGCTCGCGGTGTCTCTCGTGGCGTGTGGCAAGTCCGGCCGCGGCGACAGCGCAGCACCGGCCGTGAAGATCGATCCGGCGGCGGTCAACGCGCTGGTTCCGGCCGACCTCAAGGACAAGCTCGTGTTCGAGCAGCGCGAGGTCAAGGAAGAGCGCGGCAAGAAGACGATCACGTACACGCTCGCCGGGCCCAAGGACTGGGTGCAGGACGGCATGATGTTCGCCAAGCTCAAGCCGAAGACCGACATGGGCTTCATGACGTCGCTCGACGTCGGCACGAACTGCGACGGTACGTGCGAGCCCAAGGACTGGGCGAAGACCTCGGAGAAGGTCGACTTCGCGCAGTTCCGCGAGGGCGGCAAGATCATCAAGGACGAGCTCGGCAAGACCAGCCACCTGATGATCGCGGAGAAGGGCGACAAGACCTACGTGCGCTACGCATCGTGGACTGACGGCGCCCGTCGCTACTCCACCTGCGGCGCGACGCTCGAGGCGCAGGTCGCCGCGGCTGCACCGGCGTTCGCCAAGGCGTGCGAGGCGATGTCGATCAAGGGCGCGGACTGATCGCTCAGCGACGGCCCTTGTAGCCCATCATCCCCTGGATGACGCCCTCGCTCGCCTCGGCGATCTCGCCGCTCTCGCGCGCGCGGTCGGCGCAGTCGCTACACAGCTTCTGCACCTTGCCTGAGACCTTCACGCTCACCAGCTTGTCGACCTCGTCTTTGCATTCGCGGCACGTCGGCATGGCTCATTTTAACCCGGAACGCGGGTCGACGAGGTCCTCGCCAAACCTCCGGAACTGCCATGCCTGGGTCAGGATCTGCCGCTGCGCCTGGTTGAGCGCCTCGCGGATCCGCCCGATGAACAGGCACGGCACGATGGTCATCGCGAGGCTCGCGCACAGCAACAGCATGATGCTGCCCTCGCGCGGCAGATCGTGGGTGCGCGGCATGATGGCGAGCGCTTCACCCACCTCGACGTAGGACATCGGATTCACGAGCTCCAGAACCGCAACGGCGGCGAGGGCGACGCAGCCGAACATCCACGTGCTCCGCCGGATCAACCCGGATGGGTGCGCCTGCAGCACGACCGTGAATGTGGCCAGGAGCGTCGGCGCGAGGACGAGCGGACCGAACATCGTGGTGGTCGCGGCGCCCCCGATAATGGTGGCCGCGATGGCCGCCAGCTGGAGCCAGTACGGGATGACCACATAGCGCGTCGCCGCCGCTGACAGCACGGCCGCCAGCGCGGACGGTCCGAGCACATACGCGACATGCGTCGGCTCGCGCAGCCCCATCCACATCACGAGCGGCAGAAACGCGAACCACATCAGCGACGCGAGCACCGAGTAACGCACGCCCGTGTGGACCAGCAGATTTTCCTGCGCGCTCAGCTCGGCCTGCACCTCGACAGGCAGCGTCTTGGGCGGCGTCATGATCAGCGCCCCGAGGACACGCACGTTCTCGGCGTTGCTCGGATCGAGCGCGAGCGCGCTGCGCAGCTTGCGGACCGCATCGAGCCGCTGCTCCTCCTCGTCGAAGCCGCCCTGTTCGGCCGCCGTCAGCGCGACCGAGGCCTCCTCGGCGTACTTGCGGGCGAGCTCGCGTCGCCGCTCCATGTCGCGATCACCCTCGAGGTAGCGGACGAGCGCGTCGTGAAGCGCACGCGGCGTGGCGTAGCGATCCGCCGGATCGTAGGCGGTCGCCTTGATGCAGATCACCTCGAGCTCGGGCGCGATGCGCAGCGCTGGTGCACGCTCGCTGGCGCGCGCGTTGACGGGTGCGAACAGCGACGCGGGATCACGCAGGTGCTGCAGCGTGAGCAGCTCGAACAGGATCGCGCCGAGCGAGAACACGGCAGCACCGGGCCCGACATCGGAGTCGCCCATCTGCTCGGGCGCCATGTACAGCGGCGTCCCCATCATGTTGCCCGGCCGCGACAGTCGCTCGGACGGCTCGCTCGTCGAGCGAGGCGCGACGGTGTCGACCAGGAGCGCGAGGCCCCAGTCGAGCACGTACACCTCGCCGAAGTCGCCGAGCATGATGTTGGCCGGCTTGATGTCGCGATGGATCACGCCGCGCGTGTGCGCGTAGTCGATCGTGAGGCACACGGTCGCGAACGCGGTCAGTAGCTCGCGCTGCGTGTACCGCGCCCGCGCAACCGCGTCGCCGGTCCGCAGCGTGTGGACGATGTGCTCGAGCGTCTTGCCCAGCACGCGGCGCATCGTGAAGAACGTGCTGCCGTCCGCGCGCTGGTCGATATCGTAGACCGGCACGATCGACGGGTGCTCCAGCTGCCCTTGCACCTGCGCCTCGCGGAGAAACCGCGCCTGATCCTCGTCGGACACCTCGCGGTCTCCGTGCATGACCTTGACCGCCACGTCACGGCCGATGCGCGCATCACGGGCGAGCACGACCTTGCCCATGCCGCCGACCCCGAGCACCTGCCCTTCGGTGTAGCGCTCGCCGGTGATCGCCGCCGACGCGAGCGGGCCGACCACCATGGTCGACGTGACGTCCCACCCTGGGTCTCGGTCAATGCAGCGTAGGACGGAAAGCTCGGCTGCGTCGGCTCATCCACCATCCGCCGATCATACCGTCACGTGGGCTCGGGCTTGCTCACCAGTTGGGCACCGAGTTGCTTGAACTGCCAGGCCTGGGTGGCCAGTCTCATCTGCGCATCGGTGAGGTCGTTGCGGAGCCGCGCGATGAAGGAGCTCGGCACGATGATCATCGCGATGCCTGCGACGGTGAGGAACAGGAACGTGCCGTCCCGGGGCAGCTGGAGCAGCTGCGGCACGATCCGCCAGCTGCCGTCCTCGAACACGTACGACTGGGGCCACGCCCCGAAGTACTCGAGCGCGATCGCGCCCAGCGTCGCGGCGATCGCTGCCGCGACCCCAAACCGCTGCATCGACCGGACCGGGTGAGCCTGCAGCACGACCGCATTGGTCACGATGATTGTGGGCACGACCAAAAACGGTCCATAGCTTCGGGCGGCGGCGACCGCCGTGGCCATCACCATGATGATCGAGCCCCACTGCGTCCAGCGCCGCATGCGCGCCTCTCGCGTGACCAGCCACGAGACCAGCGCGGTGAGCACCATCGGCACGGCAACGATCCAGGTCTGCTGCGCGTCGGCAAATCCGATATAGAGACAGATCGGCAGACACGCCAACCACATGAACATCGCGATGATCGACTGCCGGGCACCCAGCCTGAGGATCCGCATCGTCTCGCGTCGCGCTTCGTCGACGACGGCTGCCGGCGGCGTGGGCGGCGGGTTCGCCATGAAATCGGCGAGCATCGCGACGTGCTCGGTGTTCGTCGGGTCGAGTGCAACCGCTCGCGTGAGCTCGCTCATCGCGACGGTGCGCTCCTTCTCGATGTTCGTCCCGCTCTGCGTGGCCTTGCCGAGCGCGATGCGAGCTGCCTTGACGTGCTCGCTCGCCAGGTGCTTGCGCTGCGCGATCTCGCGATCCCCCTCGAGGTAGCGATTGATCGCCTCCTGCAGCGCACGCGCGGATGGATAGCGATCCTTCGGATCCCCCTCGGTCGCCTTCACGCAGATGGTCTCGAGCTCCGGCGCGATGTTGCGGTGCGGCACGCGGACGCTGGGTCGCGCATCGACCGGCACGTACAGCGCATTCGGATCGCGCCCGCGCTCGAGCGTGAGGATCTCGAACAGGATGAGGCCCAGCGAGTACACGTCCGCCGTCGGTCCGACCTCGGGCGCCGCCATCTGCTCCGGTGCCATGTACAGCGGGGTGCCGAGGAACGACCCCGGCATCGAGATCCGCGCCTGCGGCTCCTCGAACGTGTCGCCCGCCTCGTCGACGAGCCGCGCGAGGCCCCAGTCGAGCACGTAGACCTCGCCGAACTCGCCGAGCATGATGTTCGCCGGCTTGAGATCGCGATGCACCACGCCGCGCGTGTGGGCGTAGTCGATCGACAGGCACACGGTACCGAACGCGGTGAGCAGCTCGCGCTGCGTGAAGCGCGCCTTGGCAGCGGGCACGCCCTTGCGGAGGTCGTCGAGGATCGCGCCGAGCGTGCGGCCGTGCACGCGACGCATCGTGAAGAACGTGGTGCCGTCGAGCCGGCGCTCGATGTCGTAGACCGGCACGATCGAGGGATGCTCGAGCTGCCCCTGCACCTGCGCCTCGCGGAGAAACCGGGCGCGGTCGTCGGGATCCAGCTCGCGCTCGGGGTGCAGGACCTTGAGCGCGATGTCGCGTCCGATCCGCGCATCGCGCGCGAGCAAGACCTTGCCCATCCCGCCGGTGCCGAGCACCGCGCCCTCGGTGTAGCGCGAGCCGTGCGAGACCTCGGCGGCCTCGGCAGCCTCGTTGGTGTCAGCCTTTACGCGCGGCGCAGCGGAGTGCCACGCCTGGGTCTGGGATAGCTCGGCGTACGACGGAAAACTGGCGAGAGTCGAGTCGAGCTCGTGGCCCATCCCACGAGCATACGCTGCTACTTGCCGCCGAGGACGTTGCGCGCGATGACCATGCGCTGGATCTGCGACGTGCCCTCGTAAATCTGCAGCAGCTTGGCGTCGCGCATCAGCTTCTCGACCGGGTACTCCTTCGTGTAGCCGTAGCCGCCGAAGATCTGGACCGCATCGGTCGCGCAGCGCATCGCAGCGTCGGCGCCGTAGGCCTTCGCGTAGGCCGACACGATGCTCGACAGATCGCCCTTGTCGACCTGCCATGCCGCCTTGTGCGTGAGCAGGCGCGTCGACTCGTACGCGATCGCCATCTCGGCGAGCATGAACTGGATCGCCTGGTGCTGCGCGATCGCCACGCCGAACGTCTTGCGTTCGAGCGCGTAGTCACGACTCTCCTCGAGCGAGCGCCGGATCAATCCAGCGGCGCTCGCGGCGATCCACGGGCGCGAGCGATCGAACGTCTTCATCGCGACCTTGAAGCCGCCGTCCTCGGTGCCGACGAGCGCGCTCTTGGGAATCTTCACGTCCTCGAAGATCACGTCGGTCGTGTTCGACGCGCGGTGGCCCATCTTGTTCTCTTTGCGGCCGGCCTTGACGCCGGGCGTGCTCGCGTCGACCACGAAGCACGCGATGCCCTTGTGCTTCATCGCGGGGTCGAACGTGGCGAACACCGTGTAGAAGTTGGCGACGCCGCCGTTCGTGATCCAGCGCTTCTGGCCGTTGAGCACGTAGTCATCGCCGTGCCGGGTCACGCGCGTGCGCATGCCGGCGACGTCGCTGCCCGCGTCAGGCTCGCTGCACGCGTACGCGCAGAAGCCGAACTCCGAGGTCAGGCGACCGAGGTACTGCTTCTTCTGCTCCTCGGTTCCAGCCACGAGCAGCGGCGTGGCACCGAGCGAGTTCGCCGCCATCGACGTGTTGACGCCGGCGCAGCCAAACGCGACCTCTTCCTGCACGAGGCAGTTGTCGAGGCAGCTGCCGCCGAGGCCGCCATAGGCCTCGGGAATCTCGATGTTCATCAGCCCGGTGTCCCAGGCCTTCTTCATGAGCTCCTTGGGGAACTCGCCGGTCTCGTCCCAGTGTCCCGCCTTGGGGATGATCTCCTTGCGCGTGAAGTCGCGCGCGGTCTGGACGAGGGCTTGCTGTTCTTCAGTGAAGCTGAGGTCGAGGGCCATGAGGCCCGGACTCTAACTCACTGGTAATTGATCGAGTACACGCCCTTGGCGGAACCCGACGGCGGCTTGGGGAACTGCCAGCCCTGGACCGCCTTCAGGATGCAGCCCGCAACTTTCGGATTCTTGATGCTCGACGCGAGCTGGCTCTTGACGACCTTACCGTTCGCGTCGATCTGGAACGATATCGAGACGTCGCCGTGGAGCTCTTCGGTGCCCTCGCACTTCGTGAGCTGGCGTGCGTGATCCGAGGCAACCGCTGACACGGTCGCGTTCGACAGCATCGCGATCGTGGGCTCGGGAGGCGCCACAGGCTGCGGAGCCGGCGCAGGCGCTACCGCCACGGGCACGGGTGCGGGTGCGGGTGCCGGCGTCGGTGCCGGCGTCGGCGCAGCGACCGGCGCGGCCGCAACCTTCGTCGGGGTCTTCGCGGGGGCCGGGGCCGGGGTCTGCTTCTTCGCGACCGCCTTCTTCTCGGCCACGGGCGGTGGGCTCACCTCGACCACCGGATCGGGCTGCTCGAATCCAGCGACACGAACCGCCGGGACCTCGCGTGCGTCGGGCGCTGCGGGAGCTGGCGCAGGTGCGGTCGGCGTCGGCTGCCCTGCGACCGTCTGCGTGGTCTTCGGATCTTTCAGCAAGAACTGCCACGCCGCGAGCACCGAGAGCCCGAGCATCGGCACGGCGACGAACAATGCCTTGTTGCTGCGACGAGCCGTCGGCATCTTGGCCTGCGCCTCGAACGCCATGTTCATGCTCGTGCGGGTCTCGCGCGGCGGAATGATTTCGGCATTGCTCGCCAGCGGCGGCGCGATCGTGTCAGCCGTGGCCACGGAGTTGACGACGCCACTGCGGCGGCGCTTACCGTCGGTGCGCGTCTTCGCGTTCTCCGACGACTGCTCCTTCTCAGCTGCGTTGATCTCGTCGCGCGGGATCTCGGTCCAGCTGTTGCGCGCGGCCTCGGTCACGGCCTCGGCGTCGACGTTGATGGGGTCGTCATCGATGTTCGTGCCCTCCGCGTCATCGAGCCACGGCTCGGGACGCTGGCCGAACATCTTGTTCATGTACCCGGCGAGTGCCGAGGTCGACGCGGTGAGGCCGGCCTTGATCGCGTACTGGTCGAGCGCGATGCGCAGCTCGTCGGCGGTCTGATAGCGGCGAGCCGGATCGACCGACAGCGCGCGCATGATGATCGAGGACAGCTCGTTCGGAAGGTCCGGGCGCCGGACGCGCGGCAGCGGCACCTTGCCGTGCACGATCGCGTCCATCTGCATGTAATCGTTCTCGCCCTTGAACAAACGTGTCGTGGTCGCGAGCTCGTAGAGCAACACGCCGAGCGCCCACACGTCGCCGCGGCGATCGACATCCTCGCCCTTGCACTGTTCGGGCGACATGTACGAGACCTTGCCCTTGAGGCTGCCTGACTTCGTCTCGACCTGGCGCATCGCGGCCTTCGCGATGCCGAAGTCGACGACCTTTACGGCTCCGTCGTAGCCGATGAGGATGTTCGACGGCGACACGTCGCGGTGAACGATCTTGAGCGGCTTGCCCTTGTTGTCCTTGCGGTCGTGCGCGTAGTGCAGACCGGCGGCAGCGGCGCTCATGATCGAGACGAGGTAGCCGAGCGGCATATGCGTGCGGCTCTTGGACACGACCGAGAGCAGCTTCCGGAGATCCTCGCCGTGGATGTACTCCATCGCGATGAAGTACTCGCCGCCGGACTCGCCGATGTCGTAGACCTGCACGATGTTCTGGTGGTGCAGGTTCGCGGCGACGCGCGCCTCGTCGAGGAACATCTCGATGAAGCGCTTGTCCTTGGCGTGCTCGGCGCGAATGCGCTTGAGCACGACGTGGCGCTCGAATCCTTCGATGCCATCCGTCCGCCCGAGCAACACGTCTGCCATGCCGCCCGACGCGAGATGCTTGAGTACCGTGTACCGCCCCAGACGCTCGTCACCCATTTCAAGATCGTCGCAGAACCGCGCCGATCGGATCAAGCGCATCGTCGAATCCTGACGCTGTGTTACAACGATGCCGCCTACATGTCGGAGAGCTTCGGAAGCTGGGAGCTCGAGTCGCTCGTTGCCGTTGGAGGTCTCGGTGAGGTCTGGCGAGCGCGACGTGATTCGACGGTCGCTGCGCTCAAGCGTCTTCACACCCACCTCGCGCGCAATGCCGAGGCTCGTCGCCAGTTCTCCGTCGAGCAAGACCTCGCAACGAGTCTGCCGCGGCATCCGAATGTCGTCCACGGGCTCGAGAGCGGCGACGTCGGCGGACGTCCGTACGTCGTGCTCGAGTTGCTTCCAGGTGAAGATTTACGCCGGATCGTGTCTCCGACCGCCACCCCGGGAGCGCCCGCGACGGTCCAGATCCCCATCCCGCGGTCTCGCGCGATCGCCGTGGTGGCGAGCATGTGCGATGCCGCCTCCCATCTGCACGGGCTGGGCTGGGTGCATGGCGACATCGTGCCGAGCAACGTGCTCGTTCACGCCGAACCACAGGGTGATCGCGTGGTGCTCGTCGATCTCGGCGTGTCGCGACGGATCGGCGAGGCCGGCGCGGTGCGCGGCACGCACGCGTACATGGCGCCGGAACAAGTTCGCGGTGAAGCGTGGACGACCGCAACGGACGTGTTCTCGCTTGGCGTCGTGCTGTGGGAGCTCGTCGCGGCCAAGCGCCTGTTTCATCGCGGCCCGTCGTGGCTCTCGATGGCGGCCGTGATCGAGAACGCTGCGCCTGCCCTCCCCGATCGCGAGCTCGATGCGATCGCTCAGGCCGCGCTCGTCAAGAATCCAGCAACGCGCACGCAGACGGCCGCCGAGCTCGGTGCAGCGCTGCGCACGCTCACGGACAACTGAGAGCGTGCGTCCCCGTGGGACAACTGACTTAGCTGTCCTTGGCGCCGGCGATTGCTGCAGCGTCAGACTTCTTTGCCGCCCTCGCCGCGCGTACCGCTTCGCGCTCTTCCTGGCGCTTGCGCATGAGATCGAACTGGTTGCGCGCAGCTCGCGTCCCGAGGATGAATCCAAGGAACATCCCGATCAGCAGCACGCCGGGGATGAACAGGATGTGGCTCGACGTGGGCATCATCAGCTGTTACCTGCCGCGTCGAGGTCCTTGCGCAGCTGCGCGATCTCCAGCCTGAGCGCCTGCTGGCGACGCCACAGGTACACGACGAACAGGGCCGCGATGATCCACATCGCCGCGTAGGCGAGCAGCACGTGCCGCTCGTTCTCGGCGATGTTGGCCGCTGCCTGCTCGTGCGCCGCGATCGTGCGCGCGTCGATCTGCTTGTCGGCCGTGGCGACCACGGACTTCGCGAACGCGGGGTTCGCATTCATCGCGTCGACACACGTCTTGCGCAGCGCCTCGGCTTCGGCGCTCGGCGCGGGCGGAGGCGTCGGTTGCGCGACGGCGACACCACCGATCATCAGGACGAGAAGGACGATCAGCTTGTTCATTGCAGCACTCCAAGATCGAGACCGCGTTCACGCAGCTCGCGAACCTCGCGCTCTGCGCGCGTGCTCTGCACCCGCGAGATCGTGAGAACGATGAACCACAGCAAGAAGGCGAGCACGGACAGATTGAACGCCATCTTGTAGTCGGGGCCGAGGTTCATCACCACGCCCTCCGCGCCGGACGGCGGGTGACTGTCTTTGCCGACCATCTTGTAGATGAACGGCACGCCGACCATGCCGAAGATCGCCATGCCGGCCGCGACGCGATCGGCGCTCGGCCCGGCGAACTTCCGCACGAGCGCGTAGCCAACGAGGATGAGCCACAGCAGCAGCGACATGGTCAATCGCGGCTCCCAGTTCCACCACACGTCCCACGCCGCCTTGGCCCAGATCGAGCCGGTCACGAGCACGACCGCGCCGAACATCACGGCGACATCGACCGAGGCGCTCGCGATGTCGTCCCACTTGGGATCGCGGGTCTTGAGGAAGATCGCCGAGGTCACGCCCGCAGCCCCGACGGCGGCGAACAGCATGAACGCTTGCGCGACATGGAAGTAGAAGATCTTCTGGTTGAAGAACAGGCTCGAGCCGTTGAGCCCGCCCTCAGCCGTGAACCCGTACTGGACGGGCGCCTTGATGAAGATGAAATAGAGCGAGACCGCGAACAGAACGGCCGCGATCACGGAGAGCACCGGTACGACGAGCTTCTTCATTCGATCACCAGCGACTCGAAGATCCACAGCGACAGTACCAGGAACGCGGCGTCATACACGGCAAGGAACTGAATCCAGTACCACGCGATGCCCAGATTCGGGATCTCGGCGACCAGCTGAGCCGTGGTGTTGGTGCCGGCCACGAATAGCGGCACGAGGAGCGGGTACAGGATCACGGGCAGCAGCACGTCCCGCGATCGGACCTTGAGGAGCGTGGCTGCGAAGACCGAGCCCACGATGGCGATGCCGAACACGCCCAGCACGATCACGAGGGCGAGCTCGCCCGGGTAGTCCAGGAGCGGCGCGTTGAGCCACAGCGCCAGCAACGGCACCGCGACCAAGGCGACGGCGAGGATCAGCGCAGCCATCGACAGCGCCTTGCCGAGAAACACGCTCAGCCGCGGCACGGGCGAGAGCAGCAGCGCGCGCATCGTATCGTTCTCGCGCTCGCGATCGAATGCACGGCCGAGCGCGATGGTGCCGGTGAACGCGAGGGCGACCCACAGCATGCCCGGCGTCGCGCCGCGAACCGCACGCATGTCGCGCGGGAAGGCGAACGAGTACACGACGACGAGCAGCGCCGCGAAGAACACCATCGTCAGCACGATCTCCTTGCTGCGGAGCTCGACGCGCAGGTCCTTCCACGCGATGCGGCCGGCTTGACGAAGGAGGGACATGGTCAGTTCGCGTGCTGATGGTAGATGGTCTTGAGCTGCTCGTAGGAGTACGCGTCGCCGCGCTCCTCGAACACGAGGCTGCCACGCCGCAAGATGGCGATGTGATCGGTGCGATCCGCGATCGCCTCCAGGTCGTGCGTGACGACCACGACGATCGCGCCGCCGGCCTTGAGCTCGCCGAGCTGCGCGCCGAGCGCGAGGGCGCCGCCCCGATCGAGCCCGGTGAACGGCTCGTCGAGCAGCAGCAGCGACGGCCGCGTGAGCAGGGCGCGCGCGAGTGCGAGGCGCTGCACCATGCCGCGCGAGTACGTGCGGGCCGGCCGCGTGCGAGCCCGCTCCTCGAGGCCGACCCGATCGAGCAGCGCGCCGATGTTGGCGTCGCGCAGGTCGTAGAGCCCCGCGAACAGCTCGAGGTTCTCGATCGCGGTGAGCTCGGGGTAGCAGAGCGACGCGTGAGCGAGCATCCCGATCTCGCGGCGCACCTCGTCACCTTCGACGGGCTTGCCGTCGGCCTGGTACGTGATCGCGCCGCTGTTCGGGCGCACCAGCGTCGACAGCAGGCCCAGCAGCGTGGTCTTGCCGGCGCCGTTATGACCGAGCAGCGCGCACATCGATCCCGCACGCAGCTCGAGCGTCACGCCCGCGAGCGCGCGCTCGTTGCCGTAGCGCTTGGCGACTTTCTTGATGTCGACGCGACTTAGGCCGCGTCCCATAGCGACTCGAGCTCGGCCATGATCTGCTCGCGACGTTTGGCGTCCTTGCCTGACCGTTCGAGCTCGACCAGCTCGTCCATCAGCTTCTGGCGGCGCTCTTCACGCTCACCCTCGGTCGGATCGCGCTTGCGGTAGATCGTGAACACGATGCCGCCGACCAGCAGCAGCACCACGATGGCGGCCGCCACGCGAGGCAGGTAGATCTTCCATGCCGGCGGCTGCGGCAAGCCCGTGATCACCAGCGCCAGCTGCTGTTTCGGCATGAGCGAGAGGTTCGGAAGCACGAAGTAGGTGCCCTGCGGGACCGTCATCGTCTGGCCGGTCACGCCGGGCTGCGTCGTCACCGTCATCCCCGGCGCCTGGAGGATCTCCATGCCCGAGTTGAACAGGCCGTACGGCAGGTCCTGCCGCCACGAGATGCGACCGTCCTCGACGGTCAGCGAGAACGCACCATGGAACGTGCGAGCACCAGGCGCGAGCGGCCGCACGATGCGGAATCCCTCGCCCGGCACCAGCGCGACATCGGTCTGATCTTTCTCTGCGACCTGACCGCCGACGAAGCCCTTCGGCAGCGGCAGCAGGATGCCGTCGCTGTTCGGGGGGAGATACGGCGCCCATGCGTTGTTCGACACCTCGAAGCGACCGTTGACGCCGAGGTACTCGTCGTCAACGCGCGAGGTGAGGCTGAACGTGAACAGCACGCGCGGATAGATGAACAGCGACACCCGCGTACCGCGCTCGGGCACCGGCTGGAACGGCAGCGACCGGTACAGCACGTTGTGCATCACGGTCTCGGCGTAGAACACCTGACCCGGGCGCGGCACGAGGTCGAACTCGACCTGCGGCTTGCCCTCGCTGCTCCAATGCGCCTCGACGTCGAGCACGCCACCGCTGGTCGTGAGCTCGAACGGCTTGGACGTGAGTGTCTTGCCGTTGATGGTGAGGGTCGCGAGGAACGGGCCGGCGGTCTTGGGATCGACGGTGATCTTCGTCGAGCCGCTCGCATCGGTGGTCCCATCGACGCGCCCCTGCTCCTTCTCGAACGTAGCCGCGGACGCGACGTTGATCGCGATGCCTTCGATCGCGCTGTTGGTCGCATTGACGCCACCGTGCACGGACACCACGACGGTGTTCACGGGCACGTCGGGCTTGGCCGTGAACTCGGCCTGCGCCTGGATCTCGCTCGGATCCGGCGGACCGGCCTTTGCTTTACCGGTCGCGAACACGCGGCGCTCGTTGACGATCTTGCCGCCCACACCGGGGAGCTGGGTGATCTCGACCAGCGACACGGGCGCGGTCGCTTCGACGCCACCCTCGAGCCCGACGCGAATCTTGCCGGCGGCTGGCGCGCTCTCCTGCTTCTCGAAGCGCGTGAGGTCGTCGAGCGACGGTGCCGTGGACGTTCGCTTGTCAGCCGACAAGATCACGCGCACGCCTGCGCGCGAGTCGAGGACTGCGGGGACCGAGATGAGCCGATCATACTTGCCACCGCGCTCGAGCAGCGTCATCGCGAAGTACGCGGTGCCGCCGGTGCGGTCGAGCCCCTTGAACGCGGCGCGGCCCTCGGCGTCGGTGTTGACGACCTGAAGATCGACGAGGTCGTTCGAGCGATAGCCGACGAGTGCGACCGGAACGCCGACCGGCGGCGCATCCTTGAAGTCGTCGTAGGTCAGGCGCGCGGTCAGCGTGCCCGGCTGGTCGGCGCCCTCGGGCCGCGGTTCGCCGCTCATCTGCCTCGGGTTTGGCATCCCCTGCCCGCCCGCTGGCATCTCCGAGCTGCCACCAGCGGTCGAGGTCCACGGCCGCGTCGTGAGCATGAGGCGGGTACCGCCGCTCGCCGGCAGCGCGAACACCTCCGAGCTGACTTCCTTCTTGTCGTCGTCGAGGACCTTGGCCTGCACCTGTGCGCCGGGCGGCAGATCCTTGAAGAACGCGCGTCCCGCGGTGTCGGTCCGTGCGATGCGAGTCGCGCCGTTAACGACGAGCGTGACCTCGGTTCCGATCACCGGGCTGCTCGGCTTGCCGGCAACGATGCGCACGCTGACGGTTCCGGCCTCGACATCAGGCGCCGGCAGCGGCTTGCCGATCGCGTCGGCCATCTGGGCGTGAGCGGGACCGACCGACGCCGCGAGCATGATCGCAACGAGCAACTGTACCTTCGCAACGCCCTTCGGCGTTGCTGCGCGGTCCGGCAGAGCCGGACCTTGCCATTGCTTCATCACGATGCGTCCTCCGCGGCTACAGGCTTGTCGTCATCGTCATCAGCGGCGGCAACGACGTCGTCGACCGGCTTGGCCGGCTCGTCGCTGGCAGCGGCTGCGACTGCGGGCGCGGCGGCAACCTTCTTCTTCGCGCGCTTGTCACCCTTCTTCTTCTCGGTCTCGACCAGCACGCGTGCGGCGAGCTCGCGCTCGATCGCCTGGCGTGGCGTCTCGGCGTGACCCGCCTCGAGCCGATCGAGCTCCTTGATCACCTCGATCGCGCGTGCGCGATACATCAGGATCAGCTGCTCGGCATCGGCCTTCGACAGCTTGCGCATCGCCTGGTCGAACTCGGCCTCTTTGATCTGCTTGAGCAGGGTCTTCTTCTCCTTCTCGAGCTCCCAGTACGCGCCGAGCGGGCGGGCCCACGAGTCATCGCTGCGCGCGGGCGCCACCGCTGCAGCCCCGACGCGCCACAGGTTCGTCACCGTCATCACGACCGCGAGGTACCCGAGCATCACGATGACCACCGGCGGGTCGAGATGGAACTTGTTCTGCCACAGGATGAACAGCCAGCCCAACACGAGCGTTGCGCCCGTGATGCCGCGCCACACCCACCGCATCGGATCGGTGGCCACGGGTCAGTCCGTTTCCGCGAGCTCGTCGTCGAGCTTGTCCACGTACTTCTCGTCGAGGGCAGCCGTCGTCTCGGCGGCAGGCGCCGCGTTCTTCTTGGCGCGCTTGGTCCAGCGGCGGCCGACAACCGCGAGGAGCGCGAGGCTCCCGATCGCAGCCGCGGTCGGCACCAGCCACGGGAAGTTGCTCTTGGGCGTCGCCAGCACCATCTCGCCGTAGTCCTTCACGAACGAGGCGAGCACGGCGTCGTAGCCCTGCTTCTTGCCGGCATCTGTCTTGAGGTCGTAGTTGGCGAGGATCCCGAGGACTTTCGCGCGCAGGTCAGCGGCGGTGCCGCAGTCACAATCGCGGATATCCTGTCGCGCGCAGCCACACGGACAGATGAGCTCTTTCATCGCCCGGTCGGCGGTCGGCGTGTCGGGCCGGTTCTTCGCAGCGTGGCCGGCGCCGGCGTTGCCCATGCCCATGCCGGCGGGCACGTGCTCGGTCGCGGCGTTCGCCTTGTCGTCACCGCGCGCGGCGTGGGCCTGGCTCGCGATGCCCATGATCGCTGCGAACACGATGCCGACCAGCACGCTGATGTCGGCGGCGCGGCCGAGCTTGGTCTTCGGCTTCCACTGCAGCTTGTCGACAACGGATTGCGGGATCAAGCAGATGAGCGTTCCGAGCGCCATCACGAGGAACCCGATCCACACCCACAAGATCAGCGGATTGATGTAGACGCGGAAGTTCGCGAGCTTGGTCTCGAGGTCGAAGCCGGTGAGGACAACATAGACGTCCTCGTTCCAGCGCACCTTGATCGCGACCTCCGTCGTCATCTGCTCGTCGCCCTTGTGGTAGTCCCACTTGGCCGGATAGACGGTCTCCACCAGGTTGCCGTCGAGATAGACCGAGACCGCGGCGGTGACCGAATCCTTGTTCTCGTCGCTGCTGTGGAACAGCTGATCGTAGACGAAGTTGTAGTCGCCGAACTTGAACGTCGACGCCTCCCCCATCGCAGGCTTCTCGAGCGTGCGGTCGGTCATCCGGGTGTAGGCCTTGCCAGCGAACCCGATGAACAAGACCGCGACGCCGAGGTGAACGATGTAGCCGCCGTACTTGCGGCGCTTCGACAGCACGAGGCCGATGAGTGACGTCATCGGATCGGAGCCGGTCTGCTTGCGGCGCACACCGGCGCCTCGGATGAACTCCTGACCGATCGAGCCGAACACGAACGCGACGAGGGCGAAGTTGAAGAGCGACACCGGCAGCTGGAGCTGGTCGGCGAAGATCGACGTGCCCGTCTTGGTCTGCGGGAAGAAGATCAGACACACGACGACCGTCGTGGCTGCCATCCCGAGCGGGATCATGAACTGCGACCACAGGCGCTCGCGCGTGGTGCGGCGCCAGGCGAGCAGCGGTGCCGCGCCCGCGAGCGTGAGCAGCGCGAGGCCAAACGGCGTCATCCAGTTGTTGAAGAACTCGGGACCGACCGACACGCGCGAGCCGTCGAGCGCCTCGGAGATCGTCGGGAACATGGTCGCGAACAGCACGAAGAACGCGCAGGCGAGCAGGATCCAGTTGTTGAGGAGGAACGCGAACTCGCGCGAGTAGAAGCTGTCGAACTCGGTCTTCTTGGACAGCTTCGGCGAGCGATAGACCACGAGCCCGATCGACACGATCAGGATCACGGCCATGAACACGATGAAGTTCAGCGCGAGCACGTTGTCCTCGCCGAACGCGTGGACCGACTGCACCGCGCCGGAGCGGGTCATGAACGTGCCGAAGATCGTGAAGAAGAACGTCGCGATGACCATCGAGAGGTTCCACGTCTTCATCATCCCGCGCTGCTCCTGGATGATCGCGGAGTGCAGGAACGCGGTGGCGGTGAACCACGGGATGAGCCCGGCGTTCTCCACCGGGTCCCACGCCCAGTAGCCACCCCAGCCCAGCTCCTCGTACGCCCAGCGGCCGCCGAGGATGAGCCCCAGCGAGAGGAAGCCAAAGCAGATCAGCATCCACGAGCGAACGCTGCCGAGCCACTTGTCGTCGAGCCGGCCCGATGCGAGCGCGCCGATGCCGAAGGCGAACGGGATCGTGGCGGCGACAAAGCCGATGTAGAGCGACGGCGGATGGATGACCATCCAGTAGTTCTGGAGGAGCGGGTTCAGACCCTTGCCGTCGACAGGCGGGGTGGTGAGGAACGTCGAGAACGGATCCTTCGTGAAGATCAGGAGCGCGAGGAAGAACACCTGCACGACCATGATCGTCGCGACCACGTAGCCGATCATGTCGCGGTGCCGCTTGTGGTTGACCGCGATCGCGACCGCCGAGAACAACCCGAGCACGAGCACCCAGAACAGCAGCGAGCCGTCGAGGCCACCCCAGAACGCGGTGACCTTGTACCAGATCGACATCGACGTATCGCTCGTGTACGAGACGTACTTGATCGAGTAGTCGTGCGTGACGAACGCGTAGATGATCAGCGCGGACGCGAGGCTGACGAGCGCGGTGAAGCCATAGAGGCCGTACACGCTCGATGTCACCAGCCGGCGACTCTTGCGTGCGTTACCGGCGATGCCGGCTGCGATGCACCACGCACCGAGGATGAACGCGGTGAGTAGCGAGATGGAGCCGACGATTGCGATCGGCGAGAACGGGACGCCTTGGTCAGTCACGGTGGGCCGCCGTTCACTTGAAGTTGGTGTCGATCTTGTTGCTGGGTGCGCCGTCGTACTTCGATGGGCACTTCGCCATCAGCTCCGTCGATTCGACCACCCACGCTTGCTCGGCGTCGGTGTGAATCGGGCAGCCTGCCGGGACCTTGGTGTTCTTGCAGATGTCGTCGGCGAGCTTCTGGAGCTCGCCCGCCTTGAGCAAGCGACCGCTCGCGACGACCTCGGACTGATCCTTGAACGTGTCGGGCACCGGGCCCGTCGAGAACACGCGGATCTTCTTGCCGCTCTTCTGCAGCACGAAGGTCCGCTTCTGTTCCTGATTGATGATCGCTTCGATAATCGATCCGGCCTCGACGAACCCGTGGACCTTGAGCGACTTGTCGGTGTAGCCGTCGATCCCCTTGGTGATCAGGGCGTCGACCATCTCGTAGTGCTGAGCGGCCTCACTCGACGAGTAGAGGAGGAAGCCAACGCCGCCGAGGGCGACGGCAGCAGTCAGACCGAGCTTTGCGATTGTGCGGTTCTGCATGCCGTTACGAGCCCAACCGTAGCATGGTCAGGGTGCATTCCAGGCACTTACCCCCCGATCCCGATCATGTGCTTTGTCGGGGCCTTGTCCTCGAAAATGTGCCCAGCGCGCTTACCCGAGACCGCGCCCGCAATGGCCTTCACGAGGTCGTCCTGCGACCCACCGCCGCGCAGGACGTCGCGCAGGCTCACTGCGTCATCGTGCCCCAGACAGGCGTGGAGCTCGCCCGTCGCAGTTAACCGCAAGCGATTGCAGTCATCGCAGAAATGCTCGGTCATCGCCGAGATGATTCCGACGTGCTTGGTGGGGTCTGCGGCGAGGGCCCAGTAGCGCGCAGGTCCTGCGTCACGCGGCAGGTCGTCCGCAGCCACGAGCGGACCGAGGGCGGCCTCGACGGTGCGGCGGATGACCGCCGCCGAGAGCCCGCGCGCCGCGTCGTAGAGCGCACCGTCGGACATTGGCATGTGCTCGATGAAGCGCGGGATGGCCCCCCGGCGCCAGGCGTCCTCGCACAGCGCCACGACCTCGTTATCGTTGATGCCGGCGAGCGCGACCGCGTTGGTCTTGACCTTCATCCCGGCCGCGACCGCGGCATCGATACCGGCGAGCACGCGCGCGAGATCGCCGCGACCCGTCAGTGACCGGAACTGCTCGGGGTCGAGCGTGTCGACGCTGACGTTGATCGCGCTCAGGCCGGCTGCACGGAGCGGCTCTGCGAGATCTCCCAGGAGGTGACCGTTCGTCGTCATCACGACCTGCTCGATCCCGGGTACTCCCGCCATCCGGCGGACGAGATCGACAATGCCGTGGCGGACCGTGGGCTCACCGCCGGTCAAGCGAATTTTTCGTACGCCGAGGCCGGCGAACACCCCAACGATCTGCTCGAGCTCTTCGAAGGTCAGCAGCGCTGCCTTGGGCTGGAACTGCATGCGATCCTCGAGGGTCTCGGGCATGCAGTACGTGCAGCGGTAGTTGCAGCGATCAGTAACCGAAACGCGCAAATAGCGGATCCGCCGGGCGAACGTGTCGAGCAGCGGATCCCGGGGCACGGGACCCGGTTGGGCCTGCACCGTGACGACTGGAAGATGGACCCGCGACACGCTCGCAGCGGAGCATACGTCAGGGCGATCGGCCGGTAACAAACGTTCTTGACAGATCGGCCGAAAAGCCGCATCTATCCCCCCGAAATATGATGCAAACGACGACCACCCAGACCCTCGACGGTTTGTGGGTCTTGCTGGTGTCGAACGAAGGCGAGCTCAGCGCGCAAGATGCCGCTGGCCGCGTTCCGGTCATGTGCCGCGCCGGCAACGACCAGACCTATCTTCTCGTGTTCAAGAACGTCGTGAAGGCTCGCCAGTTTCTGGCCGAGTCCGCCCTCGACGGTGCCGAGCCCCGCATGGTGGTGAAGGGTAACCGCGAGGACATCGTCCGGATCGCGAAGTCCGCCGGTGTGGTCGGCACGCTGCTCGACTACGAGCCGCGCACGCAGAAGTACGCCGAAGCCACTGCGCTTGCGTAGTCGGCTTCGCCGCTCGGCTCAGTAGCCGGCGGTGATGATGACTTCGTCGACGTCGCCGCGCTTGGCCGCGTTCGAGTTGATCGCGCGGGAGCACTTCACGCGATCGATCTGCATGCCCTTGTAGATCGAGCGAATGAATGGGGTGTCGCTGTTCGACAGCATCACGCGGCAGCCACGCGCGACCAGCTCGCGCGCCGTGTCCGCCAGCTCCTGCTGCTGATCGGGGCCGAACACGTTGGTCGTGTAGCTGGTGAAGTTCGCTGTCGGCGTGAGGGGATCGTAGGGCGGATCGAAGTAGAGGAAGTCCCCGGCCTTGGCATCGGCGACCGCGGTGCGGTAGTCGGCGCGGCGAAGCTCGGCGCGAGCCAGGACCTGCTGCGCCGCCCGCAACCCGTCGGGCACGCAGATCGGCGGATCGGTGTAGCGACCGATCGGCACGTTGAACGCGCCGGAGCGGTTCACGCGCCACAGCCCGTTGAAGCAGGTCTTGTTGAGGTAGATGAACGCGGCCGCGCGCTCGGGCGTCGACCACGACACCTCGCGATCGTTCCAGCGCGTACGCACCTCGTAGTAGTGCGCCTCGTCGTGCGCCTCGCGATGCATCTGCAGCCGCCGGATCACGGCGCTGACATCGTTCGCGATGGCGGTGTAGAGACCGATCAGATCGTGATTGAAGTCGGCGAGCACCGCGCGGCGCGGCGCGAGCCGGAAGAACAGCGCGGCGCCACCGGCGAACGGCTCGTAGTAGCGGTTGAACTTCTCCGGCAAGCGCGAGAGGAGCTCCGGGAGCAGCTTGGTCTTGCCACCCACCCACTTGACCACTGGAGATGCGACGACTTCATGAACCTGCGGGACGACGCGCGGAGATGTCCGCGTCACCCTCTGACGTTGAGCCATGTCGGCAATCGTCGAGGGGGCTGATCACGCGGGCGATTTTTTGGCTGCGACGCATGTCGCTTCGTTTTGTTCTTATTAAAGCGTCGGTGATACCGTGGACCGATGCGGTGGGTGCTTTCCTTGCTCTGCGTTGCAGCGTGCAGCGAGACCGGCGTCGATCTGGAGATCCACTCCGAGGTCCCGATCGAGACGATCGAGATCTTCGTCGGTAGCTTTCACTGCACCGACCGCGACGAAGTGCTCGACGTCGAGACGCCGTGTCGCAACGAGCTCGCGTGGCTCGACGGTCAGCGTCCGGTCGCCGGCGAGCTGTTCGAGACCTATCGCGAGGACGGCGACAAGAACCAGCTCGAGTTTCGCCTCATGCCCGAGGCGAGCAAGGACGGCAGCCGCTACACCATCCGGCTGGTCGCCGAGGGTCAGCTCGCCACCCCCAAGATGATCGCGATCGTCGGCCTCGACGGCGCGGGCCAGGCGCGCTCGCTCGCCGTGATCAAGGACGCGATTCCTCAGCACACGGCCGAGCACTGGATCGTGACGCTACAAGCGATCGATCTAGCGGACCACGATCTGAAACCGCCGCCGGAGCCGGCACGCAAGCGCGCTGCGGTGTGGGGACGCGATGGTAGCGACGAGGAGCAGGCCAGCTCGCGCTGCCTCGTGATGCAGGAGTGGGTCGGCTCGGAGTGGAAGTCCAAGTTCATCGTGCCGGCGAGCGATCACGACTGCGATGGCGTGGCTCCGGAGGTCGAGTGCGACACGCAGTACTACCATCGCAACACGAGCCTGGAGGCCTCCTGCGTCGCGCGTCGCCTCGACCCGGCGTCTCCATGCGTGCTCGGAGTCTCGACGTGTCGCGACGGGACCGACGACGAGGACACGTGCTTCATCCCCGATCGCGCTAGCTCGCTGTCACCGCCCCAGACCTGCGTCCCCGACAAGCTGTGCGAGCTCTGTGACGGCCCGTTCGGCGTGAAATCGTGCATCGATGTCGCGCTCGAGAGTAGTGGCGTCAGCCACGTCACGTGCCGGTTTTACGCCGACGCGTCCACGGGCGTCGCGTGTGGACCCAGCAGGCCTGGCTCCAAGGCCAGCATGCAGCTGCCGTTCTCCTGCGCGGGCTACACCGCACGCCGGCTTGCGACACCGCTCGTGTCGTTATCGACGATGAAAGACTTCACCCTCGCGCAATCGACGGCTCAGTTCAACGGCAGCATCATCAGCAGCGGCGACTCGTGCACCATCACGCTGTTCTTCGACGGCGGTACCGTGGTGAACGGTTCCTCCGAGTGGATTCTGCTCGGCATCACACCGTTCTTCGCGTCTCCCGACCTCATGCTGGTGCCGCTCAGGATCGTGTTCGACGCCAACGGCACCGACTGCGACGGCGGCGGCGAGGAGACCTCGATCTGCGACGCCCCGGGCTTCGCACAGGACAACATCAGCAACTGCGGAGTCTAAGCGGACTGCAGCGTGTCGTACGAGTGACGTTCCATCGAGAACGTCGCCCTGCCCTCGGTCAGGCTGCGCAGGCGCGTCGAGTAACCGAACATGTTGCGAAGCGGAACGTGCGCTTGCACGACGCGCTTGACGCCCTTGGCGCCGACGTCCTGCACCTGACCGCGGCGCTGGTTGAGATCACCGATCACGGCGCCGAGGAACTCGTCATCGACCTGGACCTCGACGGCCATGATCGGCTCGAGCCGCGACGGATGCGCACCCTGCACCGCACGGCGGAACGCCTCGGCGGCGGCCGCGCGGCAACCGATCTCGGCGTTGGCGCCTTCGCGCACCCCGACGTTGGTGAGCGTGACCTCGACATCCTCGAGCGGGTAGCCATCGGGACCGCTCGACGCGGCGTCGCGCAGGCCCTGCATCGCGGCCTCGACGACGACGGGCGAGATCAGGGCAGCAGCGCCAGGCAACGTCTTCTTGAACTCCATGCCCGCACCGCGCGTGCGGCCCTTCACGGTGCACGAGGCCTCGCCGTAGATCTGCTGCTCCTTGAGGTCGCGCTCGAACGTGGCAGACCCGTCGCCTTCGGACAGCACGGTCTCGCGATAGACGACCTGCGGCTTGCCGGCGCGCGCCTGCACGCCGTACTCGCGCTTCATGCGGTCGACGATGATCTCGAGGTGGAGCTCGCCCATGCCCGAGATGATTGTCTGGCCGGTGTCCGGATCGTCCTTCACGCGGAACGTGGGATCCTCTTCACCCATCTTGCCGAGCGCGAGATCGAGGCGCTCCTTGGCGGCCTGGTTCTCGGCCTCGATCGCCTGCGAGATCACGGGCTCGTAGGTGTCGATGCGTTCGAGCAGGATCGGCGACTTCGGATCGCACAGCGTGTCGCCGGTGGTCGCATCCTTGAGCCCTGCGGCGGCGACGATCTCGCCGGCGAGGCCCTTCTCGAGGCGCTCGCGCTTGTTCGCGTGGACGTGAAACAGGCGCGCGACCTTTTCCTTCTTGTTGGTGCGGACGTTGAGCAGCTCCGCGCCGGCCTCGATCGTGCCGCTGAAGATGCGCATGAACACGACCTTGCGCCCCTCGTCCATCGCGATCTTGAACGCGAGCGCGGCGAACGGCTCGTTGTTCTTCGGCGCGCGCTGTAACTTCTCCTCGGTATTGCGCGGATCGACGCCGGAGACCGGCGGCACATCGGCAGGCGACGGCAGATAATCGATCACCGAGTCGAGCAGCGGATGGATGCCCTTGTTGCGCAGCGCCGTGCCGGCGAGCACCGGGATCATCTTCACGTCGATCGTGGCCTTGCGGATGACCGCCTTGATCTCGGCCTCGGTGATGTCCTGGCCCTCGAGGTACTTGGCCGCGATGGTGTCGTCGAGATCGGCGAGCGCCTGGATCATCTGATCGCGGGCATCTGCCGCCGCAGCGGCGAGCTCGGCGGGAATCTCCTCGATGTCGGGCTTGTCGGTGACCTCGCCCGAGAACATGTACGCCTTCATCGTGACCAGATCGATGCAACCGCTGAACTGGTCCTCGCTGCCGATCGGCAGCTGGATTGGAACCGCGTTGGCGCCGAGGCGCTCGCGAATGTCAGCGACCGCGCCCGGGAACGACGCGCCGACGCGATCGAGCTTGTTGATGAACGCGATGCGCGGCACGCGGAACTTGTCGGCCTGATGCCACACCGTCTCGGACTGCGGCTGAACACCCGCAACGCCACAGAACACGACCACGCAGCCGTCGAGCACGCGCAGCGAACGCTCGACCTCGATCGTGAAGTCGACGTGTCCAGGCGTGTCGATCAGGTGGATCTCGTGCTTCTTCCACTCGAACGTGGTGGCGGCCGCGGTGATCGTGATCCCGCGCTCGCGCTCCTGCTCCATCCAGTCCATCTCGGTCTCACCATCGTGGACCTCGCCGACCTTGTGGATCTTTCCGGAATGGAACAGGAACCGCTCCGAGACCGTCGTCTTGCCGGCGTCGATATGCGCGACGACACCGAGGTTGCGGACCATGTCGATCTTGGCCATGCCTTACTCCGTGGGGCGGTATAGCGCATACCGCGCCGGATCTGTACGCTTGCCCGATGCGCGCCGTGATCTTGGCCGGGCTTTTGAGCGCAGGTGTGACGCATGCGCAGCCGGCCGCCGCCCCCCCGCCCGCGCCAGCGGAGCCCGCGCCCCCGGAGCCCGCGCCGCCACCGGAGCCGGCCGTGCCCGCGCCGACCCCGGAGACGCCAGCGGCGCAGACACCCGATGTGCCGCCTGCCGAGCCTGCCCCGGTCGATCCAACCGCGCTCGCCGCGCCACTGCCCGCCGTGCCCGACGCGGTGACGCCGTCGCGCAACAAGGATGCCGCGTGGCTGTTCGTGGGCGGCGCGATCACGTTCGCGACCGCGGCCACGGTGCTCGCCTACTCGACGTCGTCGGCCGAGCAGGATCTCAAAGATCTCTACGTATCGTCGGGCTCCAACCCGCCGCGCTTCGATGCCAACACCCGCCGTCGCTACAACGATCTGGTCGACGAGGGCGAGCGCTACCAGCTGCTGTCGATCATCGCGTTCGGCATCACCGGCGCGTGCGCCGTGGGAGCCAGCTACTTCTTCTGGCGCGCATCGCAGGAGAGCGAGGTCACGGTCTCGCCGATGATCACGCCGACGAGCGCAGGCGTCAGCGTCCGCTTCTGATCAAACCGGCGTCTGCAGCGCGGTCGACTCGTGGCCCTGCTGTGTCTGCATGTGCTGCAGCTCGGCAGCGACCCAGCGCGCGATGTCCTTGTCGCTGCAGCCGAGGCCGTTCTTCTTCATGACCGCCTCGAGCTGCGACTCGAACACCGCGCAGTTCGCCGGGCGCTTCGTGCGCTCGAACGACATTGCACCGAGGAGCAGACCATCGAGCTCGGCAGGCAAATCCGGCCGCAGCGACGACGGTAGCGGCAGGTGCGGCCAGTTCTCGACGCCGAGATGCGCGAGCGCGGCGAGATCGAGGTTCACCGCGTGGCCGGTGACCACCTCGAACGCGACCGCGCCGGTCGAATAGACATCCGCGCGAACATCGACCTGCTCGCCGACACGCTGCTCGGGCGCCATCATCGAGGGCGTGCCTTTGGTCTCGCCGACGACGGTGTGGTGAACCTGCTGTGCGGCCTTCGCGATACCGAAGTCGACGACCTTCACGCCACCCTGACGCGACACCAGGACGTTCGCCGCCTTCACGTCGCGATGGATGATAGTGAGCGGCGTGCCGTCCTTCGCGAGCGCGGTGTGCGCGGCGTTGAGACCATCGCAGATGCGGCACAGGATACCGAGCGCGACATCGACCGGAACCGCGCGACCGCCCGCGCGCGCCGCGGTGAGCAGCCGCTCGAGATCGACGCCGTCGACGTACTCCATGACGATCACGAAGTCGTTGCCGATCTTGCCGAGGTCCTGGATCGCGACGACGTTGGGGTGCGTGATCGACACTGCGAGCCGCGCCTCGTCGAGGAAGTGATCGACCGCGCGACTGTTACGCGCGAGGTGCGGGTGCATGACCTTGACCGCGACGATCTTCTCGAAGCCCGCCTCGCCCTTCGATCGCGCGAGGTAGACGTCCGCCATGCCGCCGGAGCCGAGGCGTTTGATGATCTCCCAGCGACCAACCATGGCGCCCGGACCGAGGTTGGTGGGCACGACGAGCGACGCGCCCGCATCGACGGGCGATGGCGTGCCACTCGCGACACCAAGGTTGGATGCCTGGGTCTGCGCGTTGCCAAACGACGCGCCGGTTCCACCCATGCCTGTCATCGGTGCGATCTGCGATGCGCCCGCACCCGCGCCGGCCTTGCCACCGACGAAGCCGACGATGAGCAAGATGAGGCCGAGCACGGCAACGCCGCTACCACCGGCCGCGAGCGGCATGTTCGCTCCGCCGGTCTTGGCGGGGACGGACGCGATGAGCTTCACGTCGGGCAGCGACGGCAGCGACATCTCGCGCGTCTCGGCGTTTGGCGGCGGCGAGCCAATCGTGCGCTTCTTGCCGGCGACGTCGAGCACACCACTGACACCGGCCGCCGTGAGGCGATCGAACGCCGGCTTGAGATCGAGCGGGCGGCTGACCGCGACGTAGCCGACGAGCTTGTCCGCGTCGTACTTCGGCGTGACCGTCACGACCTCGATGATCACGGCCTGGTCACCCATCAGATCGGCGTAGCTGCCGACGAGCGCGCCATGCGGATTACGCATCGCGTTCTCGGGCTGGATCAGCAGCACCTCGGGCAACGCGCCGGGAGACTTGGCGACACGACCGACCTCGACGACCTCGCCCGCCTTCGGCTGAAACGCGAGCTCGCCCTCGGTCATCATGTCCTTGGCCGTGCCCGGATCGGTCGATACGGCTGCCGTGGTGACCTGGATGTTCGCCAGCGTCTGCGCGCGCTCCTTCACCATGCCGCGCGCGGCCTTCACATCACCGTCGAGCTGCGCGATCGCGCTGCCCATCGCTTCGCTCTGCGCGGGCGTCATGCCGCCGATCGGCTTGCGCGTGATGCCGTAACCGGCGAGTGCACCGCCGGCGACGAGCAGCGCCGCACCGAGCGCGATGAGCGCCGGCTTAGCCACGCTTGACCCCGAACTTGTCGGGCGGCGGGCCCGCGGGCGCATCGGCCGCGACGCCAACGCTGACCGTGTTCGCGCCGGCCTTGATCGTGATGTCCTGCGTGATCGGCGCCTTGCTCTTCTCGCTCCACGCCTTGAGCTTGTACTTGCCCGGCGCGAGCCGGCCGAACTTGAACGCGCCCTTGTCGTCGGTGATCACGTACGAAGGCTGAGACACCACGACGAGGTATGCGCTCATGTTGGCGTGCAGGTTACAGCCGAGGCGAATGATTCCCTCTTTTTCGAACTTGAACTCGCGCGCCTCGCCGGCCTTGTAGATGCCGAGGTCGAACGCGGCCTGCGGCGAGCTCGAGAACACGTTGTGAAACACACCGTCGAAGTTGGGGAACGCGACGGTCGAGCCGACCGAGATGGCCATGATGCGCGGGTTGAACTCGCGACCGCGCTGCTCCATCACGTGGCGCTTCGGCGTGCGCGGCTTCCACTTGCCACTCGCGGGCTCGAGCGTCACGAGGCTATATGCCCCCGCGGCTGCCTTGCCTTCGATCTGCACGCTGCCGGTGAGGCTACCGACCGCAGGCGGCGGCGGGACCTTCTCCTTCTCGTCCTCGGCTTCGGAGCTGCCCGCGGCCTTGGGCTGCGGCGCGGCGGTCTTGTCGACGGCGATCGTCGGCGTGGTCACGCGTGGCGGCGCGCCCTCGCGAAACTGGCCTGCCAGCGCGGCGAGCGCCTCGGGGCCGACCAGCAGCTCGGCGGTCGAGAACAGCTGCTCCGCGAGATTCTTGTTCCCGTTGGCGAGCTGGTCACCCGCCTTGTCGAGCAGGTCCGCTGCCTGACGGAGCAGGGCCGCGCGCTCGCCAGCGGGAGTCAGCTTTCCACCCTTCGCTGGCGCTGCCGCTGGCGTCTTCGACGGCGAAGGCGCAGCTTGTGCGGACCCTTCGCAGCCGTAGAAGCAATCATCGTTCTTTGCCGTGGTGTCGCGAGGCTTGCTTTTGGCGCCGCAAGCCATTACGGCAACAGCAAGCAGTAGACTGAATCGCATCCCGCTTATTGTACCTTCGCAACGCCCTTCGGCGTTGCTGCGCGGTCCAGCAAAGCTGGACCTTGCATTGTACCCTCGGAGCTTACGCATGGTGTTCGGGCTGTTCTCCAAAGAAAAAGGTCTCCAGAAGACGATCGAGAAGGCGACCAACAAGCTCGCCCAGCAGCCCGACCGGTGGGCCGCCCTCGAGAAGCTTCGGGACGACGGGACCGAGGACGCCCTGTTTGGGCTGTGCAAGCGCTGGGGTGTGACGAGCTACAAGGGCGTCGAGGACGAACAGGAGAAGAACTGGGTCGTCGACGTGATGGCCGAGAAGGGCGCCGGCTGCCTGCCCGCCCTGATTCGCTACATGAAGGGCGCCGACCAGCTCGCGTTCCCGCTCAAGGTCCTCGAGCGCGTGGCCGACCACGACAAGGCCGTGCAGGTCGTCGACGAGATCTTCAAGAGCGAGCCGCCGGGCTACGCGCGGTTCCCGGACCGCCGCATCGACCTCATCAAGTGGTTCACCGAGTGGAAGGGCGCCACCGACGACGAGATCGTCGCACGCGTCACGCCCTACCTCGTCGATTTCGACGAGAACGTCCGCTTCGTCTCGATCGAGGGCCTCACCCGCGTGGCGCCCGAAAAGACAGTCGGCCCCCTCGTCGACGCGCTCGTGCGCCCCGAGGAGGAGTCAGGCCGGATCCGGCGCACCGTCGTCGAGGTCCTCGCCAAGACCAAGGCGCCGCTCGGAGACCGTGTGACGGCAGTCGCGAACGCGCTGACGGGCCCGCTCGCCGAATCGTTCAGGGTCGACGCCGGGATCGTCCGGGCGCGCTAGCTACATCCGCCCGTCGATGTGGTAGACCGTCGTCCCGATGCCACGTCGGACGGATCTCGAGTCGATCCTGATCATCGGGTCCGGTCCCATCGTGATCGGACAAGCCTGCGAGTTCGATTACTCGGGCACCCAGGCGTGCAAGGCACTCCGCGAGGAGGGCATCCGCGTCATCCTGATCAACTCCAATCCGGCGACGATCATGACGGACCCGGAGCTCGCCGACGCGACCTACGTCGAGCCGCTCACGGTCGAGGTCCTGGATAAAGTTCTCGCCAAGGAGAAGCCGAGCGCGATCCTGCCAACGCTCGGCGGGCAGACCGGCCTCAACCTCGCGATGGCGGCCGCCAAGGCGGGCCTGCTCGAGAAGCACAACGTCGAGCTGCTCGGCGCCACGGTCAAGACGATCGAGATGGCCGAGGATCGCGAGCTGTTCAAGCAAGCGATGGCGCGCATCGGTATCGCGTGTCCCAAGAGCGTGATGGTGAAGACCGTCGCCGAGGCGCGCGAGATCGTCGACGAGATCGGCTTCCCGGCGATCTTGCGGCCGTCGTTCACGATGGGCGGCTCGGGCGGCGGCATCGCCTACAACCGGCCCGAGTTCGACAAGATGGTGCAGTTCGCGCTCGACCAGTCGCCGGTGTGCTCGGTGCTCGTCGAGGAGAGCGTGCTCGGCTGGAAGGAGTTCGAGCTCGAGGTCGTGCGCGACAGCAAGGACAACGCGGTCATCGTCTGCTCGATCGAGAACCTCGATCCGATGGGCGTGCACACCGGCGACTCGATCACCGTCGCGCCCGCAATGACGCTGACCGACAAGGAGTACCAGCGCATGCGCGACGCCTCGATCGCGATCCTGCGCGAGATCGGCGTCACCACCGGTGGCAGTAACGTGCAGTGGGCAGTCGATCCGAAGACCGGCCGCATGCTCGTGATCGAGATGAACCCGCGCGTGTCGCGCAGCTCGGCGCTCGCGTCGAAGGCGACCGGGTTCCCGATCGCGAAGATCGCCGCGAAGCTCGCGATCGGCTACACGCTCGACGAGCTCAAGAACGACATCACGCGCGTCACGCCGGCTTCGTTCGAGCCGACGATCGATTACGTCGTCGTGAAGTGGCCGCGCTTTGCATTCGAGAAGTTCCCGTCGGCGAAGAACACCCTCGGCCCGCAGATGAAGTCGGTCGGTGAGGCGATGTCGATCGGCCGCACGTTCCGCGAGGCACTCGGCAAGGCGATTCGCTCGCTCGAGACCGGCCGTGCCGGCTTCGATCTCCCGATGGCCGCGCTCGGCGATGATCTGCAGAGCATCGAGCGCACCATCGCGACGCCGACACCGGATCGCCTGTTCCAGGTCGGTCGCGGGTTCCAGCTCGGGCTGACCCTCGATCGCGCGCACGAGCTCACGCGCATCGACCCGTGGTTTCTGCATCACGTCCGCGAGATCGCGCTCGCCGAGATGTCACTCGCCGGCAAGAAGGTCGAGGACCTCGACCTGCGCAAGATCAAGCGCCTCGGCATCAGCGACCGGCGCATCGCGGCGATGACCGGTGCGAGCGAGGCCGTCGTGCGCGAGACGCGCCACGCCAAGGGCATCCGTCCGGTCTACAAGCGCGTCGACACCTGCGGCGCCGAGTTCGAGTCGCACACGCCGTACATGTATTCGACCTACGAGGACGAGTGCGAGTCGGCGCCGACCGACAAGCGCAAGGTGATCATCCTCGGCGGCGGTCCGAACCGCATCGGCCAGGGCATCGAGTTCGACTACTGCTGCGTGCACGCTGCGATGGCGCTGCGTGAAGAGGGCATCGAGTCGATCATGGTGAACTGCAACCCGGAGACGGTGTCGACCGACTACGACACGTCGGAC
>JBBQFU010000073.1:0-32960 GCA_038322185.1 Haliangiales bacterium | reverse complement strand
CTCGCTGGTGCCGTAGTCGACGACGTCGGGGTGCGCGACATTGCGGCCGTGCGGATCGATGTAGTGCGCCCACAGGAACCTCTTGTGAGCTTGCTGGCGTGTGATCCACGCCAGGATGTGATCGGTGACCTTGTGTGCCGCGACGATGTACGGATCCGCCGTCTTGCCGATCGTGTTGTCGTAATCATCGACGCCTTGCTCGAGGCCCCAGTCATTCCACCAGTGGTGCGATCCGATCACGCCCGTCTTGTAGCCGCCGCGCTTCATGATCTCGGGGAGCGTGGTGTTCTCCGGCTTGATGCGAGGCGGGTTGCCGGGGGACGGCGTTTCGTCGAGGGCGATGCCCGAGTGGAAGAACTTCGACGTCAGGATCGCGGGGATCGAAGCCATCGTTCCCGCCGACGGTGCGTTCGCAAACGAGAACGAGGTCGACTTGCGAACGAGCTCGGCGAGGCGCGGCGTCGTGTCGCGCTGCTTGGGCCCGGTCTTGTACCCGCCGAACGACGTGTGGTCGTAGCGAACGGTATCGATCGTGAGCAGCAGGATATTCCAGTCGCTGCGCTTGAACTGGCTCGGAACCGGCAAGGTAGGTCCATCGGGTGGCGCGGACACGCGGAGGGAGAAGTCGCGACCGTCGCAGTTCTGGTCCGTTCCGTCGTCGGGCAGGTCCGTCGCGCCGGGATGGATGCGCTTGTCGAGTGGGCTGCAGTCGTTCTCGCCGAGGACGGAGCCAAAGCCATCGCGGTCGAGGTCGTTGACCTTGCGCACGAGCTTGATCAGCTGATCGAGAGCGGGCGATGCCGTGATCGCCACGTACTTGGCCTCGAGGTCGGCGCCCCAGCGCAGCAGCGTGACCACGATCAGTGCGCAGGCGCCGGCTGCTCCGCCGAGCGCCACGCGGCGGCGGCGCGGCGCCCGCACGGGGTACGTATGAGCGAGTGCGCCGATGCCCATGCCGAGGCCGATGATGACCGCGCTGATCGCGAGTCTCACCGGCAGCACCGATCGGCTCTGCGGCAGCGCGTACCAGCACACCACGAGTGACGCGCCGACGAGTCCGGCGAGCGCCACGCCGGCGGCGCGCCAGCGACCCAATGGATTCAACACGCCGAGGGTCGGTGCGAGTGCCTGCGCGCCGAGGTCAGCGGCCATGCCGAACAGGCGACGCAGCAGGGCCGCGAACGCAAACGCGATCAGTGCCACGATCGCGATCACGACCGCGGTCAGCTGGGGCTCGGTATACTGACGGTCCGCCCACACCGCGCCGCGCTGCACGAGCGCGCCGACGGCACCCACCGTCGCGATCATCGCCCACAGCTTCGGAACACCGGGCCGCACCGCATCGACGGTCGGGGAGGGCGTGAACCAGCCGGTGCCGCGTGCCGCCTGTGCATCGAACACACCGCGTACCAGCCGTGCGCCCGCCATGGCCGCGCCGAGCACGCACACGAGAACGAGCCACAGCCACAGCGACAGGGTCGCGGTCAGTGCAGCGAGCCGAAGCTTGCTCGCGATCGAGGACGAGCCGGCATACGCCCACAACGTGATCGCGTACTCGATCGGCGCAAACGCCATCGCGCCGCCGGTTGCCATCGTGATGGCACGGCCGATATCAGCCAGCACGCCGTCTCGCACCGACCGGTATCGCGGCTGTGCGTTCGTGCGATCACCCACGGCAGCCCGCGGTGTCGAAGACCATCGATCCGGTGGTATCACGTTCGAGGTTTCCGTGCCCGCACGCGCTCGCCAGGTCCTCTCACGTCACGGCTGGCTGATCGCGATCGCCTTCGCGTACCTCTACGTCTTCCCCTATTTTCCCAGGATCCAGAGCGCCAACGAGCTGCCCCGGGTCTACCTGGTCAAGGCGATGGTCCACGACCACACCTTCGCGATCGACCGGGGCGTCCGCACATGGGGCAGCACGGCCGATGTCTCCCCGCACGGCGGGCACCACTACTCCAACAAGGCCCCCGGCTCCTCGCTCCTGGTCGTCCCCGTCTACGCCGCCATCAATGCCGTCGTGGGCGAGCCGAGCCTGGGCGTCACGATGTGGCTGTGTCGCGTGATCGCGGGCGTGATCCCCGGGCTGCTGTTCCTGCTCCTCTTGTCGCGCTTCCTCGAGCGCTTCGCGCCCGATCCGAACGTGCGGCGCCTCGTGGTCGTCGCCTACGGCCTCGGCTCGATGGCGATGACCTACACGCTGCTCTACTTCTCGCACCAGCTCGCGGCGATCTGCATCGCGAGCACATGGATCCTTGCGGTCGATGTTGTCGATCGGAAGCGCGGTCGCCTCGCGCTCCTCGTCGCGGGCTTCCTCGCCGGGGCTGCGCCGCTCGTCGACTACCAGGCGGCCTTCGCCGGTGTCCCGATCGCCATCTATCTCATCGTCGCGCTGCTGCGCTCGCGTCCGCGGGGCGAAGCGCTCCAGCTCCTCGGCCTCGCCATCGTCGGTGCGGCGATCCCGATTGCGATCCTGCTCGCCTATCACGCCGCATGCTTCGGAAGCCCACTGCGTACTGGCTACGATGCCTCGACGACCTGGGCTGCCTATCACCAGCAAGGTTTCCTCGGCATCACCAAGCTGCGTAGCGAGGCCTTCTGGGGCTCGATGTTCGCCGCCGACAACGGTCTGCTCGCCCTCTCGCCGTGGCTGCTCCTCGCAGTCCCAGGCGCAATCCTCCTCTGGCGCCGTCGCACGCCCGGCGATCGCGCGGCAGTCGCCGTGTGCACCGCGATCGCCGTCATCTTCATCGCCTTCGTCTCCTCGATCACGTTCTGGAGAGGAGGGTGGGGCGTGGGCCCGCGCTACGTCACGGCGATGTTGCCGTTCCTGCTGCCGCTCGTCGCAGTGGCTGTCAGCGCGCTGCAAGCGCGTCAGCAACGCAGCTCGCCGTGGCTCTCGGCCCTCTGGATGGGAGCGATCTGCGGAACGATCGTGTCCGCGGTCGTGATCTACACGACGACCTCGGCAACCTTCCCGTACTGGCCCGACTCGCTGAAGAACCCGCTCCACGAGGCCACGCTTCGCCTGCTGGCCGATGGTGCGGTGGCGCCAAACCCACTGCGCAACCTCCTCGGTGGGGCGAGTGTGATTCCGCTCTTCGCGATCGTCTCCTCCCTCGTCGGCTTTTGCCTGGTGCGCGCGCTCGGCTGGCGTGCGGCCATCGTGGCCGTCGTCGTCGGTGCGTCGATCGTCGCTGCCTTCGCGCTCGTCCCGGGCACCGGGTCGCATGCGGAGCGGGCCTATGTACGCACCGTGTTGCCTGCTGTCACCGCGTCGCCCTGAGCCAGGCGATCGCCGCGCGTGTGGCGCGTGTGATACCACTGCAACGATGCGCGCCTCGTCCGTCGCAGTCGTTCTCGCTCTCGCTCTCGCTCTCGTCGGGTCGCTTGCGGGATGCAAGAGCAAGCAGCGAGCTCGTCCGCAGGATGCCGGTACCGGTGATGGTGCGGTCGATCCGAGCGAGATCGCGGGCCGCTTCGACAAGCAATGCGTCGCCGGCGATCTCGATGCATGTCGCAACCTCGGTGTGATGTACGCCGAGGGTGTCGGCGTCTCGCCCGATCCACGTCGCTCGACTGCGCTCTTCAATCAGGCGTGTAGTGGTGGCAACCAGTCCGCCTGCAATCACCTCGCGCTCGCCCTCACCGAGGGTATCGGCACCGACAAGGATCCCGCGCGCGCCGTCGAGATCTATCAGAAGGCTTGCGACAAGGACTTCAAGCTCGCGTGTCGTAACCTCGGTCTGATGCTGCGTGATGGTCGTGGTGTCGAGGCCGATCTGCCGCGTGCAGCGAAGCTCCTCGATGCGGCGTGCAAGGGAAAGGTCCCGTTCGCATGCACCAATGCGGGCGACCTCTACTCCGTGCTCGCCGCGAAGGCTGCGCCCAATGCTGCTGCTCCCCAGTGGAAGGAAGCGATCGCGCACTACCGCGAGGGTTGTGATGCGGGCGATCCCACGGGCTGCCGCCAGATCGGTGTTGCCTATCTCGAAGCGCGAGGCCTGCCGCGATCGACCAGCGCTGCGGTCGTGTGGCTCGAGCGCGCCTGCGTCGGTGATGACGGCGTGGGCTGTCGGATCCTCGGCTCGATGATGATGGTGGGGACTGGTCTCGCGGCGGATCGTGCTCGTGGCCAGGCGCTGCTCGAGCGTGGATGCGCGGCAAAGGATGATGAGTCGTGTCGACTCGCCAAGCTCGGCGGTGGTGGATCGGGCGCTGGCTCTGCAGGCGCCGGCTCTGCTGGATCTGCCGGTGCTGGCTCTGGCTCTGCAGGTGTTGGTTCCGCGGGCGCCGCCGGCGGCGCATAGCCCTCGACGTATTCGTCGGCCGCCCTCGTCCCGGCCCTGGCGCGTCGCACGCAGAACCGACAACTCGTCACTCTCGCTGCAGATCACGTATTCGTCGGCTGCTCTGGCGCAACGTTCCGTTGATGCACTCGCGGGCGTGACGCAACGTTCTGTTGCGCGTAGAGGTCCGGACGCACTCGTCGCTCGTCGCGGACCTGGCGCAACCTTCTGTTGCGCGGTTGGCACATTCGTTGGCCGCCCGCGGACGTGGTGAAGCGTTCGGTCAGGTCACCGGAGCAGAGAACGCTGCTCGCGGCCCGTCGCGTAAGCGGCGCTGCTGTCGTTCGTCAGCTGAGGTCGCCCGCGCTTCAGCGCAGCTCATCGGCGCGCGTGGCGGGGTTCCTGGAGAGCCCTGGACGCTCTCCCACCACGCCTATCGAGCATTGGTCGAGCGCACCTGGAAGCATCTCCGGAGTGACCTCGATGGATGGTGGGCATCGGGCACGAGCAGCGCTCACGAAGTGTGACCTGCGTTGCGCTCCTCGAGCCCTGAGTACGCAGATTCCGTCGTCCGATTCCAGTGGACCTACATCGGGCCACATATGCTGTAAGTTATTGAAGCTCTGTCGCTCCCGGAACCGCCCGACACACCGGGATCACAAGTTATTCACACGTGCTCTTCGTTCGAGCTTGCATCCTTGTAAATCGCGCCCTTAGGTCCAAGACGGGCTGTGAATAACCCGGCCTCCAGATGGAGTTGTTGACAGGCCTGATCACAGCTGTGGAGCGATCTTGAAGCCGAGTCCACGGAGTGTAGCACTCGCGCACACCGTGACTAATAGGTCGACCTAGGTCCGCCTCGCGGACCCGCCCGTCCGACCAGCGGACGCGGGGTCCGTCAGACGGACTTTTCGGTCCGTGCTGCGGACGCTCCGCGCGCCTTCCAGTCCGTCCAGCGGACATCCCGCGGCGTCGGCCCCCCTGCATTTCAGTCCGCCGATCGGACCGTTTGGGGCATGGACTGTCCGACCGGCAGACAATCGGGTCGCAGGCGCTACACAGCAGGCGCTGCGTCACGTTCTGCGTGGGCGCTGTCCCCCGGACCGTGAGCGTGCGGCGGCGCGCCCCATCCATCCATGCGTCACTTGCCGAACTGGGAAAGGGCTTTGCGTGTTGGACGCATGAACGTCCGCAGCCCGGACTGAAGCCGTCTCGATCAGAGCGTGTCGCTCGAGTGCCACGAGGGTTTGCCAGCAATGGACGCCGCTCACCAATTGAGGTTCGCCGCGGAGCCCGGGTCGACGCTCGGCGCGTCGTGGGCGCAGCCCTACTTCGGGCTGAGCCAGCGATGGATGCCGCTCATCAGGTGGGGTTCGCCGCGGATACCCTCGTTGCGCAGGCGCAGAGCGAGGTCGATGCGGAGCGCAGCGTTGATCAGGCCGAGGTGGCTGAACGCTTGCGGGAAGTTTCCAAGCTGCTCGCCAGTCCGCGGATCGATCTCCTCCGCGAGCAGGCCGACGTGGTTGGACGCGTTGACGTGATCGACAAACACCGCCGCGGCCTCGTCGACACGGCCCGCCATGGCGAGCACTTCGGCGAGCCAGAACCCGCACAGTCCGAACGCGCCTTCTTCGCCAGCGACGCCGTCATCGTACTTGTAGCGATAGACGAAGGAGCCGCTCGCCAGCTCGGCCTGAATCCGCGCGACGGTTCGCACGAAACGTGGATCGGTAGGCTCGACGAGCCCGTAGAGCGGCAGCGTGAGGAGCGCCGCGTCGACGTGGTTCGCGCCATACGCGGCGACGAAGTGATCGCCCGTGACATCGAGTCCGCGCGCATGGATTTCCGCGTGCGTCTGGCTTGCCTCCTGAACGAGCTGCTTGTGCAGCGCATTGTCACCGAAGGCCTTGGCGAGACCGGCGCCGCGGTCGAGCGCGACCCAGCTCATGAGCTTCGAGTGAACGTTGTGGCGCCGGCCGCTGCGCGGCTCCCAGATACCATCGTCAGGCTCGTGGAGTCGGAGACGCAGTGCCTGGATCACCGCACGGATCTTTCGCCACGAGCTCAATGTCAGCGAGTGCCCGAACCGCTCGTAGAGATGAGCCGCGTCGACCAGGGCACCGACCGTGTCGAGCTGAAGCTGATCGCGCGCTCCGTTGCCGATCCTCACGGGCACCGAGCCGCGATGACCTCGCAGGTGTGTCAGCTCGAGCTCCTCCGGCACCCGCTGGCCGTCGACGGCGTACATGACATCGAGGCCGCGCTCGAGATCGACGGCGTCGCGCGCAAAGTAGAAGAACTCGCGCGCCTCCGCCGCGTAGCCGAGCAAGTTGACGGCGCGGATCGCGAACGAAGTGTCGCGAATCCACGAGTAGCGATAGTCCCAGTTGCGCGGACCGCCGATCCACTCGGGCAGTGAGGTCGTGGGCGCAGCAACCATCGCACCGGTGGGCGCGTACGTCAGCAGCTTCATGCAAAGCGCCGAACGCTCGACGTGGTGACGCCACGGACCGTCGTAGTGGAGGCGACTCGACCATGCGCGCCACGCGCGTCGCGTGACTCGCAGCCGCTCGTATGATCGATAGTGCGCGACCGGCTCCGGGTCCTCGTCGCCCCACGACAGCACGAGCCACACCGACTCGCCACGCCGGAGCGCAAACCGCTGGCGGACGCCGCCCTCGGGTCGTGCCTGCCAGTGCTCCCGATTCGACACCGCAGCCAGCCGCTGTCCTTGCGGTCCACGCGCACTGATCCCAGCAGGGTACGGTTGCATCACCGCCGGTTCGCGCCCGTAGTCGAAGCGCGGATCGAAGACGATCTCGAGGTCGACTTGCCCCTCGAGCACGTCAACCCGACGATGGATCTCGTGGATCCCGGCGCGTGGGTCGTTGTCCCACGGCATGAAGTCGAGGACGCGCGCGATGCCCTGTGACGGCACCGTGAACATGGTCTCGAGGACATTGGTACCCGGGTCGTACGCCTGCACGCTCGAGAACGGGCGCGCAGTCGGGCTCACGGCGGTATGCCCACCACGCTCGCGGTCGAGCAGCCCGGCGAATACCGATGGACTGTCGAATCGCGGGAGGCACAGCCAGTCGATCACGCCGTCGACGCGAACCAACGCGGTGGTCAGTCCGTTGCCGATGATCGCGCGTGCGTCGAGCGGTAGCTCCGGCGCCTCGCCGGGGAGAAAGTGGAAAGGGCGCCCGAGGCGGCGTGCCACGCTGTAGAGGTCCACGCACTATTCTACGTCACGAATACCGACACGCCTCGCGCGGTGATCGCGTCGCCGATCTGTCAGGTCCGCAGCGAGCGATAGAGGTCCAGATACTGCTCGGCCGACACGGTCCACGACGAATCCCTCGCCATCGCCGAGCGCCGGATGGCCGTGAAGATGTCCTGATCGCGGAAGCAGCCCACCGCACGCTCGAGCGCGCCGAGCAGAGCCGGCGCGGAAGCAGGCGCGAAGGCGAAGCCCGTCCCGATGCTGGCGCCAGCCTTGGCGTTCTTCTTGAGGCCGCGGCCACTGCCGACGTCGACAACCGTGTCCCGCAGCCCACCGACGGAGTTCACGATCGGAATCGCCCCATACCTCATCGCGTAGAGCTGCCCCAACCCGCACGGCTCGAACCGCGACGGCATCAGGAACAGATCGCTGCCCGCATAGATCCGCCGCGACAGGTTGATATCGAACCCGATCGCGACCGCGACCTGTGCTCCGAATACCTCGGCGAGCCAGCGGAATCGCGCCTCGTACTCCGGCTCACCCGAGCCGAGCACGACGAGCTTTGCATCGAGCCGGTGGAGCAGCGGCACGATATCGCCGACGAGATCGAGACCCTTCTGCGCAGTCATGCGCGAGATCACCGCGATCAACGGCTGCTGCGGCTCGAGGTCCAGCCGGAGCTCCGCCGCGAGCGCGCTTCGACACAGAGCCTTGTTCTCGAGCGAGGCCGCACTGAACGGCGCGGGCAGGGCCGCATCGGTTTCCGGATCCCATCGGTCGACGTCGATCCCGTTGACGATACCGACGATCCGCTTGATGTCGTTGCGCAGGAATCCGTCGAGCGCTTCTCCGAAGGCAGGCGTCAGAATCTCGTGCGCGTACGACGGGCTCACCGCCGTGACGACATCGGCCGCCGCCATCGCTCCCTTGAGGAACGAGACCTGATCGTGAAACTCGAGATCGCGGTGGTTGAACTTCGCCCACGGGAAACCGACCTCGGTCATCACCGACTTATGGAAGATGCCGCGGAAGGCCAGGTTGTGAATCGTGGCGACGATCGCGCACGGCGCCCTCGCGATCCGCGCGTAGACGGCAGCCGGCGAGGCCTGCCAGTCGTGAACGTGAAGGACATCGGGGAAGACTCCACCGACGAGCTTGGCGCCATGCTCGAGCGCCGCCTTGCCGAGGACGGCGAACCGAAGATGGTTATCGGTCCAGTCACTGACAGCGGTCGGGCCGTAGATTCCACCGGGCCGATCGTAGAGCGGGGCGCAGTCGACGAAACCGAACGTCACGTTGCGCAGACGAGCCGTGCGCAGAGAGCCGGCGAACACGTGTGGACCGACGGTGATCGAGATGGGCGTGCCACTGTCGAGGGTGGCGCCCGCCGCGGTGATCTTCGCCTCGACACCCCGGTAGAGCGGAAGCATCACGCCGACCTCGACGCCGGCTTGCGCGAGCGCGGGCGGGAGGCCGCCCAGTACGTCGGCTAGCCCACCCGATTGCGCGAACGGGGTGACCTCGCTGGCTACGTGGACAACCCGCATCGAACGATGATGAGACTACGAGATGCCGTCGCCTGCGAACTTCTTGAAGCGCGGACCGGCCGATTCGTAGCTGTGACGCCGGGATTCGGAGACTGTGAACGTGCCCGGCTCGAGCTTTTCGGCGAGCTCGGGGTCGTTGCCGAGGAGCTCGACGACATCGCTCGCCAGGATGCATGGCCCCTTGGCGGGGACGACAGTGCCCTTCGGCACGACGACGATTCCGGACTCGGTCATGAACGGAAACCGAGCGGCGTCCTCGGCCGGATCCTCGCCGATCACGCAGCCCGGCTCGATCTTGCAGTTTTTGTCGAGGAGCACGCGCTTGAGGTGTGCGCCGCGACCGATATCGCAACCCGACAGGATGATCGAATCGCGGATCGTGGCACCCGCGTGGACGAAGCAGTCGTAGCCGATGACCGACTCGCACGCGGTCGCCGACGACAGGATCGAGCCCTCGCAGACAAGGGAGTCATCGACCTCGCACGACGGATAGCCCTCACCGGCACGCACGAAGCGCGCGGGCGGGTAGTCGCGCTGCGCACTGCGAATGCGCCACTTGCGATTGTAGAGATCGAGCGCGGGCACTCGCGCTCGCAGCTCCATGTTCGAAGTGAAGTACGAGTCGAGCGTGCCGACATCACGCCAGTATGGCTCGCTGCCCTCGGGCTCGCCGGGGATCTGGTTCTGCGCGAAGTCGTAGACATCCACGCGCGCACCGGCGGCGACGAGACGCGGAATGATGTCGCGACCGAAGTCGTGGCGCGACTGCCCGTTGGTCTCCTCGCTGAACACGCGCTCGAGGATGTCGCGACGGAAGATGTAGTTACCCATCGAGACCAGCGACCAGCCGGGACGGCCAGGCATCTCGGGCGGGTTCTTCGGCTTCTCGATGAATCCGACGATGCGGCCCTTCGCATCGACATCGATGATGCCGAACGCGCTCGCTTCCTTGGTCGGGACCGGGAACGCCGCGACGGTCAGATCGGCTTCGCGCTCGCGGTGTTGCTGCTCCATCTGATCGACCGCCATCTTGTAGATGTGGTCACCGCCGAACACGGCGACGTGCTTGGCGCTCGCGTCACGGACGAGGTTGAGATTCTGATACACGGCGTCAGCGGTGCCGCGATACCAGAACTCGCCGAGTCGCATCTGCGCCGGCACGACCTCGATGTACTCGCCGAATCCCGACAGGCGCCAGTTGCGCGACAGGTGCTTGATCAAGCTCGACGACATGTACTGCGTGAGTACATAGATCCGCCGGTACCCCGAGTTCACGAAGTTCGAGAGGACGAAGTCGATGATGCGGTAGCGGCCGGCGAACGGGACGCCGGGCTTGGACCGGTGGATCGTCAGGGGGCCGAGGCGGGAACCTTTCCCGCCGGCCATGATCATCACGAGCGTGTCTTTCATCAGCGCGTTCCGATGATCATCGTAGCAAGCGAAGTGCTTCCGTCTCGTTGTTGATCTGCAGAATCTTCGGCTGCTCGAAGGCCACCAGATCGTGCGATCGCGCTCAGTTCAGCTTGGCGCAGGCCCGGCCGTAGATCGTGCTCGAGGCGCTGCTCGCAACGGCCTTGCAGGTGTACCCGGCACCGCAGCCGGGGTCGGCGGCGCAGGCGGCGGTGCACTTCTTCCCGCCGGTGGCGGTGGTTCCTACACACAGGTTACCCGGGCCACCGCAGTCGGTGTTGACCGAGCAGGTCTTGCCAAAAGTCGCGGTCTTCGCGAACGGGACCACCTTCGGGTTGTCGTCGATGCCGTGCATGCCGTACATCGGCGTGAAGCCCCACGTCTCGCTGTCGAGCTTGGTCAGCAGGGTCGAGACCGGCTGCGGCCGCAGGTTGGATGCGCTGTCGCGGGCGAGCACCGCCGCGAGGAAGTTCTGGACCGTCGCGGGCGACGAGGCATTCGAGAAGCTCATCGTGGTGATGACGTCGACGTTCTTGCCAGCCTTCGCAGGGTTCTCCTTGAACGCCTCGCCGATCTGGTACGTATCGCAGCCCTCGGCGAGCACGACCTGATAGTCGCTGCGCAGCTCCATCGTGCGCATCTCACTGTCGTCGAGGTCACCCTCGGACGTCTTCTTCCAGTTCGCGAGCGCGAAGCCGTAGAACGGGCCCGAGTGGCCGCTGTACACGACCACGTCGCGGGTCTTGAGCGAGGCTCGGGCCAGATTCTCGAGAACGATGCCGCCCGCGTCGGTGTCGGGGTCGGTCGCCGTGCCGGGCTTGCCGAAGTAGAAGCGGACCTCGACGTTGACGTTCTTGCCGTCGGCCTTGACGGTCCGCTTGAACGCGCCGGTCTCGTGGGTCATCACGTCCCAGCTCGCGACCGGGGCGCTGAAGCCCTGATTCTTGAGCCACGTGAAGAACGAGCGGGAATGCTTGAGGTGGTACTCCGAGTGATAGTCCCAGCCGAAGTGGACATCGATGTCGAGCTTGCCATCGGCGGTGAGCGAGGCGATGTCGAAGAAGGCGTCGGTCGACTCGCGCTCGCGCGTCATCGAGAACGTGATGTTCTCCTTCTGCTCGGCCGACACGGTGGCCGGGTTCCAGGAGGTCCACGGCGCCTGGCGGTACCACTCGTTGTTGGTCTCGAGCTGCGCGAGCTGCGTGTTGCTCGGCTTGCCGATCTCGAGATCGAACGACGGCTTGCCGTTGACGGTCCGGATCGGCAGCTGAGACATGAGGTTCTTGCCGCCCGCGGCGAGCTGGCGGAACGTGAAGTCAAACGTGATCTTGTCGGCGCGCTCGGTGATGCCGAGGTCCTGGAATGCGCCGGCCTTGGCGAGACCCGAGAAGCCGCCGAACGAGGCGTTCGCCGCGTCGTGCTCCTTGGCGACGAGGTACTGCGTCACGAACCATGCGACCGCGATCTGCTTGTAGCCCACGAGCTTCTTGGCGGCCGCGAGGCGCTCGGCCTGGGGGGCGCTCGCGAGCGCGGCGTCGATGGTGACGGTCGACTTGCCCTCGAGGATGAACTCGGCGGCCGACGTGCTGAAGAAGTCGTCGGCCTTGCTGTCGTCCACGAACACGCTGTCCTCGGGGTCGTCGGCCTCATCGGCGCCGCCGGTGCAACCGGTCAGCGAGATCGTGCCAACGGACAGGAGCGAGGCGGCAAGTACAGCAGTCGCGGTCGTGCGCATGCCGGGCAGACGAGCAACGGACATGCCCGCCGGAGCGCTCCGGCCACCCTTGTCATTCAGCAGATTGCGAGGGGTGGCTGCCGGACTAGCCGGCGGGTCGCGCTGGTGGATCCGGATCGCGGACGTGACGCGCCGCGGCGCTAATGGCCCGGCAGCGTGGCCGGAGGCACTGGCGCGGCGGCGACCGGCAGCGGGATGAACAGGTGCTGCTTGTAGTAGCGCAGCTCGTTGATCGACTCGCGGATGTCGTCGAGCGCGCGGTGGCTCTCGTTCTTGACCGGCTGCTTGGCGACCAGCTGCGGGTACCAGCGGCGCCCGAGCTCCTTGATCGTGGACACATCGACCATCCGGTAGTGCAGGCGCTTCTCGAGCGTCGGCATGTAACGGCGAATGAACCGGCGATCCTGATGGATCGAATTTCCCGCGAGCACCGGTCTCTCCTTGGCCGCGACGTGCTCGTTGATGAACGCGATCGTCTGCGCCTCGGCCTCGGCCTCGCTGATGGTCGACTCCTTGACGCGCTCGATGAGGCCCGAGCCGCCGTGGTGCTTCTTGTTCCAGTCATCCATCGCCGCGAGGATCTCGTCGGGCTGGTGGATCACGAGGTCGGGGCCCACCGCGATCTCGTTGAGTTGACCATCGGTGAGGATCGTCGCCATCTCGATGATCCGCTCGCGTTCCGCGTCGAGCCCGCTCATCTCCATGTCGACCCATACCAAGACGTCGGGGCCAGCCATATGGGCCGGACCTTACCGGAGTTGCGCGCGGGATGCAGCTACGCGACCGCGGCGACAACCGCCGGCGGATCGTATGCCTCGGATGCAGGCGGCAGACCCCAGCCGGGCTGGTAGTTGTAGACGTGCGCCGCCCCGTTGGTCTTCGTGCTGTTGAGGACGATCTCGAGCTGCTCGAGCGGCACGAGGGCAGGGTGCGCATGACCGCAGGCCGCCGCGAGCGAGCCGATCTCCTTGCGTAGCGTCATGATGTAGTTCGCGAGGCGCGCCGACTTCAGCGTCGGATCGAGGCCGCGCATGAGCCACTTGTTCTGCGTCGCGACGCCGGTCGGGCAGTGGCCGGTGTGGCACTGCTGCGCCTGGATGCACCCGACGGCGAGCATCGCCTCGCGCGCGACGTTGATCATGTCGCAGCCAAGGCCCAGCGCGAGCAGCGATGCCTCCGGGAAGCCGAGCTTGCCCGAGCCAATGAACACCGTCTGGTGATGCACGCCGGCCTCGGCGAACACGCGATACACCTCGGTGAAGCCGAGACGGAACGGCAGCGCGACGTGGTCGGTGAACACGAGCGGGGCTGCACCCGTGCCGCCTTCGCCGCCATCGATCGTGACGAAGTCGGGACCGCGCTTGGTCTTGTCCATCTGCGACGCGAGCTCGCGCCAGAACGACAGGTCACCGACCGCCGACTTGATGCCGACGGGAAGGCCCGTGGTGTCGGCGAGCTTCTCGATGAAGTCGAGCATGCTCGACACATCGGTGAACGAGGAGTGACTCGCCGGCGAGACGCAGTCGACACCCATCGGGATGCCGCGGATGCGGGCGATCTCCGGGGTGATCTTCGGGGCTGGCAGCACGCCGCCAAGGCCGGGCTTTGCGCCCTGGCTCAGCTTGATCTCGATCGCTTTGACCTTCGCCGACGCGACCGACTCGAGCGCGCGCTCCATCGAGAACTTGCCGCGCTCGTCGCGGCAGCCGAAATAGCCGGTGCCGATCTGCCAGATGACGTTGCCGCCCTTGCGGTGATAGTCGGAGATGCCGCCTTCACCGGTGTTCTGCAACGCATTCGCGAGCCCGACGCCGCGATTGATCGCCTCGACCGCCGCCCCCGACAGCGAGCCGTAGCTCATCGCCGACGTGTTCACGATCGAGCTCGGCCGGAATGCGTACTTGCGGCGCCGAAAGCCGCCGAGGATGCGACGCGCCGGGATGTTGTAGCTCGGGTCGTAGTCGGGCTCGCCTGCGTGGGGCTGGTGCAACGGGAAGGCGCTGTGGCGAACGAGAATGTAGCCCGGGCGTTCCGGATCATTATCGGTCCCGAACGCGAAGTAGTTGTTCTCCTTCTTCGACGACGCGTAGACCCACCGGCGCTGATCGCGTGAGAACGGGCGCTCCTCGTCGTTGCCAGACACGATGTACTGGCGAATCTCGGGACCGATCGCTTCGAGCCAGTAGCGGAAGTGGCCGACGATCGGAAAGTTACGAAGGATCGCGTGACGCTTCTGTGTGATGTCGTAGATCGCGACGACCGTGAGGAACGCGCCGACCCCGATACCGAACCATGCCCACAACGACATGGCGACTATCGTAACTCACTCGCCGGACCAGAATCGGATCGGTCCGGTGTCCATGTGGATGAACCCCGAGCTCAGATAGATTCCGACGCCGCCGAGCTTCTGCGCCTTCGCCCACTCGTGGAGTTTCCTGACGGGGACCCGCGCGATCTGGAAGTCCACCGCGTTACCGTGTGTGTGCTGGCTGTCGCGCGCGACCTGGTGGCCCTTCTTGCGGAGCATCAGGTTGTACTTGGGGTGGCGGAAGCCCGAGACCACGTTGACCGTCTCCGCCTTGAACTGCCTGGCGGCGGCGACCACGACCTCGATGAGCTTCTTGTCCATCTGCGTCACCTCGTTCGTGAAGTGATCGCGCAGGAACCTGTCGACCTGGCCGACCGTCGGCAGCTCCGCCGGATCGACGGCGAGCCAGTCCTTGGTCCACTGGTTGTAGAGGTTGATCAGCTTCGCGGGCTTGCTGCCGGGCGCGAGCTTCACCGCGTCGTGTTTCTGGACTCGCGCAGCGCGCTCGCGGTCCTTCTTCGGCTTGTAGTCCTCGGCGTGCGCGACGGACGTCCACGCGGCGACGACGGCGACCGCCACGAATGCCGCGCCACGGCTCACGACGAAGAGCGCCTCAGCTTGACGAGCGTCTCGGCCGGTAGCACCTCGTTGAGTGATCCGGATCGGAAGCCCGCGAGGTCGAGCGCGACGTACGAGAAGCCGAGCTGCTTGCCCAGCGCGACGATGCGTTCGCGAATGCCGGGCTCGACGACGCGCGCGAGGTCTTCGTTGTCGATCTCGAGACGCGCGATCGTGTCATGAAATCGCACGCGCAGTTGCTTGAAGCCAAGCCCGCGCAGGCCGTCTTCGAATCCATCGACCTGGCGCAGCCGCTCGGGCGTGATCTTCGTGCCGTAGGGAAACCGCGACGACAAGCACGCCAGCTGCGGCTTGTCCCATGTGGGCAGCCCGAGCTTGCGTGACAGCTCGCGAATCTCCGGCTTCGTGAGTCCCGCCTCGACCATCGGCATATACGCACCACGGTCGCGGGCCGCGGCGATGCCGGGCCGTACGTCATGGAGGTCATCGATATTGGTGCCCAGGACAATGGGCGCGTCGCCGAGCTTCGCCGCGATCGGGCCGGCGACGTCCATCAGCTCCGTCTTGCACAGGGCGCAGCGGTGCGTGGGGTTGTCGGTGAAGCCGGGGACCTCGAGCTCGTGGCTTTGCACCACGTGGTGGCGGTTGCCCAGCCCGAGCTGCGCGGCGAGCTCGCTGGCGCCCTGGATCTCGGAGCGCGCCATCGTGGGGGACACCGCCGTGACCGCGTGGCAGCGGTCGCCGAGCGCGTCCATCGCGACTTTCAGCAGGAACGCCGAGTCGACGCCGCCCGAGAACGCGACCACGACCTGGCCGTATCCGGTCAGTGTCGTGCGCAGCGCGTCTAACTTCGACGACATCGAGGGGGAGCCTAGCATCGGGCGTCGAACCGCGCGACCTCGACGAAGTCCTCCTCGTCGTCCGACCACGCGAAGATCGCTACCTCCGTGGGCCCGTCTGCGGTGACCCCGACCACGAGGTGCTGGACGGGGTAGACGGGCTCGCTCGCGCCACGGGCGCTGCGGGCCACGGCGTTGATGCGGTCGACCTGCGAGAAGTCCGCGCGGCCGTTCGTGTGCGAGTGGTAGACGGCCACGGGGGGGCGCTCGGACTGAAACGAGCGCGCAAATTCGAACAGCTCGCGGCCCGCGATCACGAACCCGGTCTCCTCGCTGCGCTCGGGATGGGTGGGGTGCTCGCCGTCTGCCTGGGCGTTGCGGCATCGAATGAGCTCGGTAGCGCTCAGATATCCGCAACACTCCGCCGGAAAGGCCTCGACGGCGTGGGCGAGAATTGCCGCCAACAGATCGTCCGGAATTCGGACAGATGGCGTCACTACAGATTACGCACGAGCATGCGAACGCGCCCGTAGGGCAAGTTGTCGCCGTTGACGCCACAGTCGCCCGAGGTGCCGCTGTTGCGCCCCTCGAGCCGCACGGTGTGAGCACCCGCGCTGAGCTTGGCGCCGTAGACAAGGCCCATGTACGACCACCACGCGTTGGCACCATCGCCGACGTTGATCGCCTGTCCGTGTCCCGCGTTGCCCAGCGGCGCCTCGTCGATGACGAGCCGGTACGCGCAGTGACCCGAGCCCGGGTTCGTGATCGTGCGCTGCGTTCCCGCGAGCTCGATCTGCACGTTGCCACCACGCGGGCCGGCGTTGACGGTGGTCTCGATGCCCGAGACGGTGGTCCACGCGCTGCTCGACGCGAAGTACTGCGCCGCGCCGGTCGACTCGATCGCCACGTTGCCACCGCCCGCCGGACCGATCGTCGCGAACAGACGGAACTTCGAGTAGCCCTGGTTGCTCGCGCCCGCCTCGCACGTGCCGGTCGCACCACCGCTGTTGCGGAGCTGCACCTTGATCGTGTGGCTGCCGGGATTCATCGCGGCACCCCACTTGATCGCGACGGGTGACCACCAGCCACCGGCGATATCGCCGACGGAGATCGCCTGGCCGTGGTTCGCATCACCGAGCGGCGCCCCATCGACGACGAGCCGGTAGGCACAGTGACCGACCGTGCCGCTCTGCGCGAGCTGCGTGCCGTTCATCGACACCTGCACGAGGTTGACGTCGGTGAGCGAGATCGAGACGGCGGCGCCGGGGATATCGGTCCACGCCGAGCCGCCGACGAGCGCGCCGGTACCGCCGGTCGACTCCGCGTACCAGGCGGTCGTGGGCTCGTAGGCGACCACGCCGAGATAGGAGCGGTCGTACGGTAGGCCACCATCGCCGTCGAGGTTGCACTGCGCGCTCGTGTCGCCGTTGGTCATCTGCGCGCTGATCGTGTGAGTGCCTGCGGGCAGCGAGACCACGCGCTCGAGCGCGAACGGCTCGTGCCAGCGCGTCGCGCCACGCTGCACCATGATCGCATCGCCCCACGTGGGCTCGCCGGTCGGAACGCCGTTGATGACGAAGCGCTGACCGAGGTGACACACGCCGTTGCCGCCACCGACGAAGCGCGACGTCCCGATCCACGAGACGAGCACGGTGCTCGCCGCGTGCAGCTGCACCTCGACGCTCGCGCCCGGCGCGGCGACCCAGCCGTTGACGCCGGGCAGCTCGAGGTTGCTGCCGGTCGACTCGGCGAACCACATCCGATCGGCGCAGGTTCCGGCGAAGCAGGTGCCATTGGTGCAGTCGCGACCAACCGTGCAGGTCTTGCCCTCGGCGCACGCGCCGCAGCTGCCGCCGCAGTCGACATCCGTCTCGGTGTCGTTGCGCATACCGTCGGAGCACGACGGCGCGAGGATCTCGGCGTCGACACCCGCATCGATCGGCCGCACCGTGAACTCGTTACCGCAGCCGGCGGTTAGGCCGACCACGAGGCACAGCGACGGAAAGGTGGCCCGCATCGACCCCATGGTAACGCGAGACCACACGGATTAGCGGGCGATCGTCTCGCCCATCCAGCGGGTGGCCGCGAGCGAGCCCCGCCAGAAGGCGACCGCGACGTGGTCACCGTCGGCATCCGGCCACCAGCTGGGGCGCGGCGCGAGCGTGAGCTCTTTGGTCGCAGGCGGGCCCGAGCCTTCACCGACGACTTTGGTGTCGGCACCGTGAGCTGCGACGTCGGCGCGCTGCTCGTTGGATGCGTTCTGGACGATCAGCGTTCCGACACCGCCCGCTGCGAGGTAGCGCGCCGCGGTGAGCTCGGCGAGCGGCTCGCTCTCGCGAAGCGGAATGCGGACGGTGGCGACCATCAGCGCGGTCTGGCCCAGCCCACCGACGTCGGGGAGCATGATGTGGCGCGCATAGCGTCGGACCTGTTCATCACGCATGAGAGCTCCTACTGCCGGGCGACGACGACGCCGCGGCTGCCGGGTGGGATGGCGGCCTGAGCGCAGCTGGTGCACCCGGGCCGCGGCTTGAACTGGACGATGCGAGGCTCGGAGGCAACTCGCAGATCGTCGAACACGAAGATCGAGCCTGCGTGGCTGCGGTCACCGCGGGCGAGCCCGATCGCGAGCGCAGCAGCGACACCACCGATCGCGCCGACAACCGGACCGAGCACACCGACGGCGGCACAGGTCTCGGCGGCGACCGGCTCCTCGAACAGACAGCGATAGCAGGCGGCACCCGGCGCTCCGACGAGCGCGTTGCCACCGAAGCGAAGCGCGGCCGCGATCACGTAGGGCCGGCCCTTGGCGACCGCCCAGTCCGCGACCGCGAACTTGGTGGCGGGGTCGTCACTGCCATCGACGATCAAGTCCGTGTCGCCCGAGATGTCGTCGGCATCGTCGGTGGTCCAGCGCGTCTGGTAGCCGCGCGCCGTACCACCACGCGCGGTCACCACGGCAGCAAGAAGCGTGGCCTTCGGCTTGCCGACATCGTCGCGAGTGAACTGGATCTGCCGCTGCAGGTTCGACTCGTCAACTACATCGTGATCGACGATCGTGAGCTCGATACCCGCGGCTCCCAGCGACACCGCGAGGGGGCCACCGAGGCCGCCCGCACCCACGACCGTCGCGCGCATCATTCGGCCCTCCGCCCACAGACCTTGCAGCTGCCGGCATCGCCGATCACGCCGACGCAGGCTCCATCGGGACACAGCTTGCGCTCGGTCCACGTGACCGTCGCAACGCCTTCCTCGTCGGCATCTGGCTCGCCCTCGTCGTCCTCGTCTTCGTCGTCGGAGTCCTCGTCGTCCTCGTCCTCGTAGTAGTACTCGTCGTCCTCGTCGAAGTCGGTGGCCTCGGTGCCGCGGAGCGCGTTGCCGCTTCCCTCGGCACTCGCCGTTGTCTCGACGGCATCGGCAGCGCGGCCACGCTTGCCGCAGACCTTGCACGTGCCATCGGATCCGAGGACGCCGACGCATGCACCATCTGGACAGACTTCGCGCTGGTCCCACTCGCTCATGGAATCCCTCCGAGGGCGGAATACAGATCCGTCGCGGTGTAGAAGGTCATCTCGACGTCGCCGAGCTTGACGATCGCACGCGAGAGCAGGGGCTTCTCCCGCCGCGGCTCGAGAATGTCGCCGCGCAGCCAGCTGCCGTTCTTGGATCCAGCATCGGCGACGATCCAGTCCGTGCCGTCGCGGCGGACGTAGGCATGGAGGCGGGACACCGAGGTGTCGGCGATCACCACGTCGTTGTTGTTCGTGCGCCCGATCGTGATGCGGTCGGGAAACGACGCGCCGGGCTTCTTGGTGAGCGGAAAGATCTGGAGGTCGACCTCGTCGATCGTGACGCGCCCGTGGGGCAGGGTCTCCTCGATCTCGTCATCGAGCGAGAGCGTCGTTACTCCGCTTGCCGCGGCATCGTCCCCGTCCTTGCGATAGCGGACAAGCGCCGACGGCGCAGCCGCAGCAAGGAAGTCAGCCCGCCCAAGCTGAAGCAGCTGGCGGTAGTGCGCAGCGGCATCCACCGCAAAGGATTTCGCATACACCCGGCCCTGCGGCAACCTCGTCTGGATAGGTTTGACACGGTCGTCGGGGGCGGGGTAAACGAAGCCCGCAATGTACGATACGTCTGATATCCGCAAAGGCCTCAAGGTCCTGATGGACGGGAACCCGTACACCGTGATCGAGTTCCAGTTCGTCAAGCCCGGTAAGGGCGCGGCGTTCACTCGCACCAAGTTCAAGAACTTGCTGACGGGCGCCGTGGTCGAGCGGAACATCCGGTCGGGTGAAAAGCTCGAGCCTGCGAATGTCGAGACGCGCGACATGCAGTTCCTCTACAAGGAGGGCAATGACCTCGTCTTCATGGACCAGACGAACTACGAGCAGGTCACGATCTCCAAGGATCTGATCGGCGACGCGCACGACCTCATGAAGGACAACCTGCCGTGCACGGTGGTGTTCTTCAACGAGCGTCCCGTCGACATCACGCTCCCCACGTTCGTGTTCCTCGAGGTCACGGCCTCGGAGCCCGGCGTTCGCGGTGACACCAGCGGTAACGTTCAGAAGCCCGCGACGGTCGAGACCGGCGCCGAGGTCTCCGTCCCGCTGTTCATTCGCATCGGCGACATGATCAAGATCGATACGCGCACGCACGAGTACGTCGAGCGCGTCGCGAAGTAATCGCGTGGCGCGATACGGGCGCGTGATCGCGATCGACGACGAACAGATCGTCGTCCGGTGCGACCCGTCCGAGCTGCGCTCTCGCGATCCAGCCTCCCGCTTCATCAGCGTGGTGGCGGACCGCACCGAGCTGCGCCGCCTGGGCACCGATCCGGCCTGGCGCGTGGGCCAGCTCGTGGATCTCGAGACCAGCGCGGTGATTCGTGATCCCGGCCTGACCGACGAGTATCCCGGCCCGGGCACCGAGGTCATGCGGATGCCGCCCGAGCGCATCCACCACCTCGTCGATCGCGCACAGGCACTGGCGAAGGTCCGCAGCTTCTTTGCCGAGCGCGGCTACCTCGAGGTCGAGACCCCGTTGCTCGTCCCGAGCCCGGGGCTCGAGATTCATCTCGAGGCCGTACCCGCCGGCGGCGGCTACCTGATCACGTCGCCCGAGTATCAGATGAAGCGGCTGCTCGCCGCGGGCTTCGAGAAGATCTATCAGGTGTGCAAGTGCTTTCGCGGGAACGAGCGCGGCGCGCACCACTCGAGCGAGTTCACGATGATCGAGTGGTACCGCGCGTTCGACACGATCGATGCAATCCGCGCCGATACCGAGCAGCTCGTGCACGCGGTGTGCGGCGATCATGCGCGCGTCGGTGATCGAGCGATCGACGTGCGTCCACCGTGGCCGCGGATGACCGTGCGCGAAGCGATGCGCCGCTGGGCTGGTGTCGAGGTCGATGGCGACGAGCCGGCCACCGACCTCGTTCGCAAGGTCCGCGCGGCTGGCATCGACATCGCCGACGGCACCGCGTGGGACGACGCGTTCTTCGCCGCGTTCCTCGAGCGCGTGGATCCCGCGATCGCGGCGCTCGACACCGCGCTGTTCCTCGAGGACTGGCCGGCGCCGCTCGCCGCACTCGCACGTCGGAAAGATGGCGACACGCGTACCGCCTTGCGCTTCGAGGCCTACATTGGCGGCATCGAGCTCGCGAATGCGTTCGACGAGCTGATCGATCCCGACGAGCAGCGCGCACGCTTCGCCGACGACCAGCGAATCCGCGCCGAGCGTGGCAAACCCGTGTATCCACTCGACGAGAAGCTGCTCGCTGCGCTGGCGGAGGGACTCCCACCTTCGGCGGGGATCGCGCTCGGCTTCGATCGACTCGTGATGCTCGCGACTGGTGCCGATGCGATCGATCAGGTCCTCACGTTCTCCGGATCCGAGCTGTAGCGACTTGCTACCCTGGATGGGATGCGGGTTCTCGTACCGGGCCGTGACCGTCCGTATGTCGAAGGCGACTCTCTGGATCACTCCAAGCCGCTGGCGTTCATGCTCGATAGCGTGCTGACGCCCGCCGAGTGCGCGTCGCTCATCGATCGCATCGAGACGCTCGGTCCCGCGGCTGCGCCGATCACGACCTCGGCGGGATTCGTCATGCGTCCCGATATCCGTAACAACGAGCGGGTGATGTTCGACGACGTCGCCCTCGCAAAGGATGTGTTCGACCGCATCGCTGCGACGGTCCCAGCACCGCTGTGTGACATGCAGCCGGTCGGCGCGAACGAGCGGTTCCGGTGTTACCGCTATCTGCCGGGCCAGCGATTCGCGCCGCACTACGACGGTGCCTTCGAGCGCAACGAGACCGAGCGCAGCCTGCTGACGCTGATCGTCTATCTGAACGAGGGGTTCGACGGTGGCGAGACCGGGTTCCTCGACTTCGACGTGACGGCGGTCCCACGAACCGGCAGCGCGCTGCTGTTTCAGCACCACATGCTGCACGAAGGAGTTAGTGTGCGGGCCGGAACCAAATACGTTCTACGTTCTGATGTGATGTATAGGGGGTCGTGATGCGAACGCTCAGCTCGATGATGGTGATCGCGATGTTGGCTTCGGTCGCGCAGGCGCAGCCCGGTACGCAGCCCGGACCACCCCCGCCGCCGTCGGATCCGCAGCAGCAGGGCTATCCCCAGCAGCAGCCGCAGCAAGGGTATCCACAGCAAGGGTATCCCCAGCAGGGGTATCCACAGCAGGGGTATCCACAGCAGGGTTACGGCCAGCAACCTTACGGCCAGCCGTACGGTCAGCAGCCGTACGGTCAGCAGCCGATGCAGGTGCAGCTGACGGTCGACGAGCAATGGCTGCTCGAGCGCGGTTACATCTCGGACGGCGAGCACATCGGCGGCGGCCTCGCAGCTATGATGCTCGGCTTCGGTCTCGGCCAGGCCATCCAGGGGCGCTGGGGCGATAAGGGCTGGATCTTCACGGTCGGCGAGGGTGTCTCGATCGTCGCGATGTTCTACGGCGTGGCGAAGGCCTTCGACTGCGACGGCTACTACGACGAGTACAATAACTACGACAACGACTGCAGCGACAGCGGCGCCGGCATCATGGTGGCCGGCTTGCTCAGCTTCACCGTGTTCCGCGTCTGGGAGACGGTCGATGCGTTCGCCGCACCGTCGTCGCACAACCGCCGGGTGCGCCAGCTTCGCGCGCGTCTCGGGCTTCCCGTCCCGATGTACAGCAGCCTGACTCCGTTCGTGGCTCCGGTGCGTGGTGGCGATGGTGGAACCGCCGGCCTCACGCTCCGGTTCTAAGCGTCATCGATGCTAACGGATCGTCCACGTCGACGGTGGAACGTATCCCCGGGTGCCGCCAGCCTCGATCACAGAGGCTGCCGTGCGCAGGGTCCCACCGAGTGACGGAACCGCACGGTAAGTGGCCGACCAGGTCTGCCCTGGCTGGAGCGGCGAGACGTAGAGGTCGAGCTTGCCGTCGGCGACCGCGAAGCGCGCGATGGTGCCGCTAGCGACGAGTGCCTCGAGGCTCGGCTTGTCGACCTGCACGCCAGCTGGGAGTGCGTGCTGGACATGCAGTGGCATCCCGGACGGTGCGATTGCGGTGAGCGTGATCGGCAGCGGCTTGCCGACCGTGGCAGTCAGCGTCGCAGGCATCGCGAGCTCGAGTCCGCCCTTGACCGTCTGCTTTGGCCACGGCGCGTACGCGTGCGCGGTGAGCGAGAAGCCGAGACCTGGCACCGCCGGCTCCGCCGTGAGCTGCCAGGTGTGCGCGCCGGCGAGACCCGGCGCTGGTGCCTCGAGGATGAGCACGTCGCGCAGCTGCGCGCCCGACAGCGAGCCCGTCGTCACCGGCTTGCCGTCCATCGTCAGCGTGATCTTGACGTTGTCGGGCACCGGCGTCTTGAACAGCTCGACGACCGCAGTGATGCACGCGAGGTTCGCGCGACCATCGCCCCAGCCGAAGAGCGGGTCGTAGCTGCCGAGCAGTGTCGCCCCGAGGTCGGCGAGCGGCGCCTTTGGATCCCCCGCGAGTGCGAGCACGGCGAGCGCGGTGGCTTCGGCGCGCGACGGCACGCTGCCATCGGCGCGGACCACGCCGCTCGGAACGTCGAGGTACTTGGTGCCGTCCGCGTTGTCCTTGATTCCCTCGAGGACCTTCGCGCGAAGCGCCTCGGCGAGCTTGCCACCGACGCCGCTCGCGATGATCGCGGCTGCGGTGTAACCATCCTTGACGTGCTCGACGTTTCGCTCGAACGCGCCACCGGCCTTCACGCCGACACCCATCGCGCGCTGGCGCTCCTGCGACGTCGTCTTCGCCGCGGCGACAGCGCGCGTGGCGTCGGCCGTCGCGACAAGCACGCGCTGCAGCGTCCAGCCGGTCGCGCCGGAGAACGTGCCGTCGGGCCGCTGGTTCTGCGCGAGATACGCGGCCGCACGCTCGCCGAGCCGTGTGAGTACGGCGTTGCCCGGGTGGGCGAGGGCAGCCTCGGTGAGCAGCGTCGCGCTCGTCACGTCGAGCGTGCGTCCGGCGCGGATCGCGCGCTGGCTCGCCACGATGGTCGCGGTGCGCAGTGCGTCGGGATCCGCCTTGTCACCGAGCGCGGTGAGCAGTGCGCCGGCCTTGCCCGCGAGCAGCAACGCATACGCATCGTCGGCAACGCCGCCGCGCGACATCGACGCCGATAGCTCCGAGCGGAGCAGTGCGAGTGCACCGGGATACACGAGGAGGCGCACGCGATCCGTCGACGGATCCGAGCTCGCGGGGCCTTCGATCGTCAGCGAGCGCGGCGCTGCCAACGTTCCGGTGCGCGTGATCGTGACGGGCATGCCCGAGGGCAGGACATCGAATGATCGCTCGACCGCGTCGGTGCCCGCGAGCACGGTCCGCAGGAACACCGTTCCCGCCTGCGTCGCGCGCAGCGTCGCGTACTCGACGACCGAGCCTGCCGCGGGAATCGCACGGGTTCCGCCAGCGCCCGTCACGGTCGCGCCCTTTGCGTCGACGGTGATCGTGGTCGCGACGGGAGCCTCGGTGGTGTTGACGACCTGGATCGGCAGCCGCACCTCGTCGCCGACGATGAGAAACGGCGGCACGACTGGATCGATGTACGTCGGCAGCGTGCCGAGAAAGCTCGTGACCGTACCGCCCTGGGCGCCGGTCCGCGAGTGCGCGAGTGCGAGCACGCGCCATGTGGTGAGCCGATCGGGAACCTTGACTGGAATGGTCGCGGCACCGGTGTCGTCCGTGACGACCAACGGCTCGAACAAGAACGTCTCGGGGAACCAGGCGCGCGTCGCGGTCTCTGCGACCGCGTCCTTGCTGTCGGCCGCAGCGCCCTTGGGAGCTGCTTTGTTGGTTGGCCCCGGGCTCCGCACGGTCTTCCTCCGCTCCGACTCGTCGGCCTTCTCCTCCATCGCGGGTGCGGCCTCTGCCACGGCCCACGTATCCGCCTGTCCGCCGAAAGCTGCGGAGCCCACGCGGCTGGTGTCTCTGGAGGACGATACCGGCTGCGCCTGCTGCTGAGGCGCCGCGTCCTTACTCTTGCAGGCCGCGATCAGTGCGACCGCGTAGATCGTGGTGCGGATGTTCATGGTTTCTCCTTCGCGACCCAGGCAGACCAGTTCTCGACATCCTCGGGCAGACGCGTACCGACGACGATCACGCTGCGCGGATCGACCAGCGACAGCAGATCCTGCGGCAGCAATGACAGCTTGAGCTTGCGACCGTACGCATCGTCGACACGCTCGCCGCGCTTCGCGACCGCCGCGAGCGCCTTGCTCCACAGACTCGCCATCGCGCGGGGCCGCATCTTCTCGGCCTTCGGCGCCTTCGCTTCCCAGGTGCGCGCTTGTTCGTGCAGCTCGGCGAGCACCACGTAGAACCGATCGGTGAGCTCCTCGGTCGGATCGAAACGCTCGCTCGTGCTGCCGTGCACCACGGCATCGAGCTCGGGCGGCGCGGGGATGGCGCCGACGCGAAGCACCGTGGCCGCCGCTGCATTCGCGCCGCGAATGCGACCGAGCGCGAGCGCCTGGCCGTCGAGCGTGCCGAACGCGGGCGCGGTCGTGGTGACCTGCGGCTGCAGCCGGCTCATCGAGTCGGGGCCCGGCAGGGGGACGAGCTGGCCGAGGCTCTCGTCGACGCCGACGAGACCGACCGCGGCTTTGCCGCCCTGACCGCCGACCGTCGTCTTGATCGCGAGCTCGGCCATCTGGCCGGGGGCGTAGCGAGCCTTGCCCGGCGTGACGCTGACTGCGAGCTCGCCCTGCGGCTTGACATAGACGAGCGCCCGCTGGCCCGCGCCGGTGATCTCGATCCAGCCGGTCGCCTTGTCATCGAGCACGAACGTGGCCTTGCGCTCGTCGTCGAGCTTGGCCTCGACGGGCTTGCTCAGCTCGAGATGCGTGAGCGCGAGCTTGGCCGGCAGCGTGCCGGAGAACTCGGGCCCGCGGATCAGCTCGGCTGTGATCGTGTCGCCCGCCTTGGCCAGGATCGGATTCACGCGCAGCCGCAGGTTCGGCACCACGCCTTGCCCGACGCGCAGCTTCGTCGAGGGAGTGCCTTCGATACCCGCCGACACCAGCAGCTCGTAGCCGAGCATCGTGGTCGGCTGCGGGCGCTCGTCCTCCATGCGCTGTGGCAGCTGCACGCTGAAGCGCACGATGCCGAGCGAGTCGGTCTCGGCCTTCTCGGCGAGCGTGATGCGGCCGCCGACGCGCGACTGCACGCAACCCTGCGCCGCGTTTGGCGCGCCCTGCGGATCCTTGATCCAGCCGCCGACGTCGACGTCCTTGCTGCCGGCTCGCACGCTCCAGGTCAGCGCGAGCGGCAGTGCGCCCTCGCTGTTCTTCGTCGGCAGGCAGTCGCGCGTGCCCGCGGCGAGCTCACTGAGCTTCTCCTGCAGCCCGGCCGGCGCCTCGAGCGCGCTCTCGACGGCTGCCGACAGGCTCGGCAGATCCGGATCGCCGAAGTTGAACGTGACGGTGTACATGCGCTCGCTGCCCGCGGGCAGCCGGCGGCCGCGCACGACCCCGACGACGCAGCGTGCGAGCGGCGTGTTGCCGCCGCCGGCCGCGAGGATCGCGCCACCCGTGTTGACGCGGAACCCGACGGTGATGCCACCGCCCGAGTCGCTCATATCGTCGTCCGCAGCGCCGGCTTCGCCGACCCACTTCGCACACGGCAGCAATGCGCTGAGCCACTGGTCCATCTCGATCTGATCGGCGAGCGATGCGCCTTCCTCGCCGAGCAGGTCATTGACCTCGCCGCGCGTCACCAGCGCAGCGCGCGGCTGCGGGCGATACGGTGCCGCGGGAATCACGACGTTGACGGGCGGTCCTGGATCGAGCTGCAGGCTCGCGACGCCATCCTCGTCGAGCTGCGCGTCGAGGCCCGGGTCGTTGTCCTGCCACGCGCGCTTCACGTTGATCTTCGCGTTCGGCACCACACGGCCATCCGGCGTGGTCACGCGAACGTACATGCGGTTATTGAAGCCCTGAACGAGCCCATCGCCGAGCTCGGTCACGCTCGTGACCTCGATGCCGTGCTCGGTGAGCAGCACCGGAATGTTCGTCGCCACGCGATCGCCCGCACCATCGATCGCGGAGATGTTCGCGACCATCGTGACGCGTCCCTGTAGGTCCGCCGGAACCGCGGGCATCGCGATCTCGAAGCGCCCGTTCGGACCCGCGACCAGCTTCTTCGGCAGCTTCTTGTCGACCCAGTCGAGCGGCGGTGGCCAGGCGCCCTGGATGTTCCACGCGATGTCGAGCGCGGCCTTCGCGACCGGCGCGCCTGAGCTGTAGACCACCGCGCCGCGGATCGCCGGCGTCTCGCCCGGCAGGTAGTACGGCTTGGGCGGCGACGCATCCACGCGGAACCGCGGCAGCGTGAACGGCTCGACGGTGAACTGCACGTCGTCGTGTGCACCCGCTGATACCCACGAGGCCGTCCATGTACCGGTGCTTGCGGCCTTGTCGAGCGGGAACGATCCAGCCACCACACCCCAGTCGGCGGCGGTCGCCTTCTCCTCGAGCAGGACTTCGCCGCTCGGATCCTTGACCACCCACTTACCGGGCCGACCATCGATCGGGCTGAGGTCGCGTGCGCGCAGCACGACCGCGCGGAACTTCACCACGTTGCCGGGCTCGTAGAGCGGGCGATCGGTGATCACGTGCACCCGCGCAGGCGTGTACAGGGGGATATCGAGATCGAGCGCGCCCTTGCCGAGCTTCGTCGCGTAGTCGACGTGAAGCTTGTAGTCGCCGTCGGGGACCTCGGGCAGCTTGAGGCGCCCCTGTGAGCGCGAGTAGCCGTCGTAGTGATGCCAGTTGCGGACCTTGAGCGGTGTCGATGTGCCCGCCGCGTCGACGAAGGAGACCTTGACCGAATCGAACCGGTTGTTCGGGGCGTGCTCGACGGACTCCGAATCCGCGACCGTGTAGTGCGCGGTCGCTCCGAGGTAGATGTTTCCCTCGACGCCGCGCCGCAGGTCGCCGACCGTCAGCTCGGCGGTCTGACGGATGCGACCGGACGGGCAGGTGGGCAACGCGATGCCCTGCTCGAAGAGCGCCCGCTGGCACACGTCCTCGCCCTCGTTCAGGCCCCACACAAATAGAAGTCCTGCCAGCGCTGGCAGGACGATGTCTCGCTTCATGGCGCTCCCCCGAGGAGCCAGAGTAACAGCACGAAGCGTCAGACGCCCGAACCAGTTCGAGGCTTGGATCGTCGCCGTTCCGACGACGATTGTAACGCTACGCCGACGCTTCGAGGTCGCGTGGCTGCCGGGTGCGAGTCGACGTCTTGCCGCCGCCACCGCCGCCGCTCGCGGCCGACGACGATCGGCCCTTGCGCGCGCGATCGAGCAGCGGCTTGACGTGCTGCCCGGTGTAGCTGCGCGCGACCTGCGCGACCTGCTCGGGTGTGCCCTCGGCGATGATCTCGCCGCCTGCGGCACCACCCTCGGGACCGAGGTCGATGATCCAGTCGGCGCGCTTGATGACATCGAGGTTGTGCTCGATCACGAGCACGGTGTTCCCGTTGTCGACCAGGCGCTCGAGCACCTCGAGCAGCTTCTTCACGTCACCGAAGTGCAGGCCGGTGGTGGGCTCGTCGAGCAGATACAGCGTGCGACCGGTCTGCACGCGCGCGAGCTCGCGGGCGAGCTTCACGCGCTGCGCTTCGCCACCCGACAGCGTGGTCGCCGCCTGGCCGAGCGCGATGTAGCCGAGGCCGACGTCGACCATCGTCTGCATGATCCGACCGAGCTGCTTGTGGTGCTTGAACATCTCGAGCGCCTCGTCGACGGGCGTGTCGAGAATCTGCGCGATGTTCTTTCCCTTGTACTCGACGCGCAGCGTGGCGTCGTTGTAGCGGCGGCCCTTGCACACCTCGCACGTCACGAACACGTTCGGCAGGAAGTGCATCTCGACCTCGCGAACACCGGCGCCTTCGCACGCCTCGCAGCGCCCGCCGCCTTGCTTCGCCGACACGTTGAACGAGAACCGACCTGCCGCGTAGCCGTAGGTCTTCGCCTGTGGCATCTGCGCGAACAGCTCGCGGATCAGATCGAACGCCTTGGTGTACGTCGCCGCGTTCGAGCGCGGGGTGCGGCCGATCGGCTGCTGGTCGATCACGATGGCCTTGTCGATCTGGCCGAGGCCGGTGAGCTCGTCGTACGGACCCACGCGGTCGAGCGACCGGTGCAGCATGCGGTTGAGCGCAGGGTGCAACGTCGCATTGATCAGCGACGACTTGCCCGCGCCGGACACACCGGTGACCGCGACCATCACGCCGAGCGGGATGTTGCAGGTCACGTTCTTGAGGTTGTGCTCCTTCGCGCCGGTGAGCTTGACCCAGCTTCGGGGCTTGCGACGCTCCTCGGGAACCTCGATCCGCTCGGTGCCCGACAGGTAGCGGCCCGTGATCGACGTGGTCACCTTCTTGACGTCATCGGGCGTGCCCTCGGCAACGACGCGGCCGCCGTGGCGTCCGGCGCCCGGGCCGAAGTCGACAACCCAGTCCGCGGCTTCGATCGTGGCCTCGTCGTGCTCGACGACCAGCACGGTGTTGCCGAGGTCGCGGAGCCGGTGGAGCGTCTTGATGAGGCGCTCGTTGTCGCGCTGGTGCAATCCGATCGACGGTTCGTCGAGCACGTAGAGCACGCCCGATAGCTCGCTGCCGAGCTGCGATGCGAGCCGGATGCGCTGCGCCTCGCCGCCCGACAGCGTACCCGCGGAGCGATGCAGCGTGAGGTAGTCGAGTCCGACGTCGAGGAGGAACGACAGCCGGTTCTTGATCTCCTTGAGGACCTCGCCAGCGATCTGCGCGCGCGAGCCGGTGAGCTTCATGTTGGTGATGAAGTCGTAGGTCTGGCGCACGGTCATGCCGGTGATCTCGACGATCGCCTTCTTGCTCACGAACACCGCGCGCGACTCGGGCCGCAGGCGGAAGCCGTGGCAGACCACGCACGGGATCGCGCGGAAGAACTGCTCGTAGTGCTGCTTGGTGCGGTCGCTGCTCGACTCGCGGTGTCGCCGCTCGAGTTGCGCGAGGATGCCCTCGTAGCGCATCGCCCACTCGCCGGTGGAGTGGCGGCCTTCCCACGAGACATTGACGCGCTTGTCGCCGGTGCCGTGCATCAGCACGTCGCGCTGCTTCTCGCTGAGCTTGTTCCACGGCTTGTCGAGGTCGATCTTGAACGCCTTCGCGAGCGACTTGACGATGTTCGACGTCCAGCCGCTGTCCTTGGCGATCGCCTCGCCCCACACCGCGACCGCGCCATCGCGGATCGATCGCGTCTGGTCGGGAACCACGAGGTCGGGATCCGCGGCCATGCGATCGCCGAGGCCGTTGCACTCGACGCACATGCCGAGTGGCGAGTTGAACGAGAAGCTCTGCGGGCTCAGCTCGGGAAAGCCGATGCCGCACGTCGGGCACGCGTTGGCCTCGGAGAACACCCGTGTCGTCTTCTCGCCGGGGACCTCGACCATGATCTTGCCCTTGCCCTCGCGGAGCGCGGTCTCGACCGAATCGGTGAGCCGGCCCTTGTCCTTCGGGTTGATCGTGATCCGGTCGATGACGAGCTCGATCGAGTGCTTCTTCTGCTTCTCGAGCGCGTCGACATCGTCGAGCCGCACGATCATGCCGTCGATGCGCACGCGGACGAAGCCGGCCTTGCGTAGCTCGACGAACAGCTCGCGGAACTCGCCCTTGCGGTTCTCGGCCTTCGGCGCGAGCACGGTGACCTGCGTCTTCTCGGGGAGCGATGCCAGCTCGTCGACGATCTCGCCGGCGGTGCGCGCACCGACGGGGCCGCCGCACTGATAGCAGCGCTGCTCGCCCGCGCGGGCGTAGAGCACGCGGAGGTAGTCGTAGATCTCGGTGATCGTACCGACCGTCGAGCGCGGGTTACTCGACGCGCTCTTCTGCTGGATCGCGATCGTCGGCGACAGGCCGCTGATGCGCTCGTACTTCGGCTTCTCCATCTGGCCGAGGAACTGGCGCGCGTACGCCGACAGCGACTCGACGTACCGGCGCTGGCCCTCGGCGTAGAGCGTGTCGAACGCCAGCGACGACTTACCCGAACCGCTTGGCCCGGTGATCACGACCAGCCGATGCTTCGGCAGCTCGAGGTGATCGACCATCAGGTTGTGCTCGCGCGCCCCCTCGATGACGATCGAATCTGGCTCGCGTTTCGGGTCGTTACGTCCAGGACCGAGACTACGAGCCATAGGGGACACAACCTACGGAGCGCCTGTTCAGGTGTCAAGCAGGCGATCCGGTCAGGCGCTGGAACACTGACATGCAGCTGTCAGCTGTTCAGCCATTCCCCTACAGGCGAGGTTCAGCGGTCGAGCCATTCGCGCACGGCCGCCGCGGAGGCAGGGCGATCGTCTGGTGACTTCGCGAGCAGCCAACCCACGAGCCCCGCCAGCGCGGGCGGGATCCAGCTTGGCAGCGGCGTCGGCTCGTCCGTGATCTGGCGCGCCAGCACGAGCGCGTTCGAGTCGCCGGGGAACGGCGGCGATCCCACGAGGAGCTCGTAGACGACGCAGCCGAGCGCGTAGAGATCGCTGCGCGTGTCGATCGCGCTGCCTGCGATCACCTCGGGCGCCATGTACAGCGGCGTACCGATCAGCGCGCCGGTATAGGTCACATCGCTCCAGCCCTCGGCGACCTGCTTCGCGAGGCCGAAGTCGACGACCTTCACGTGATCGCCGCCGGCGAGCACCACGATGTTCGCGGGCTTGAGATCGCGATGCACGATGCCCTGCGCGTGCGCGGCGGTGAGCGCGTCGGCGAGCTGGAGCGCGATCGTCGTGGCGCGCTCCGGTGAGAACACGCCCTCGTGCTCGAGCAGCGCGTCCAGCGTGTTGCCACGCAACAGCTCCATCACGATGTAGAGCGAGCCATCCGGCATCTCGCCGTGATCGAGCACCTCGACGATGTTTGGGTGGTTGATGCACGTGAGCATGCGCGCCTCGCGCAGGAACCGCGCGCTCGCGATCGGATCGCGCCCGAGCTCGTCGCGGATGACTTTCAGGGCCACCGGACGCTTGAGCGACAGCTGCACCGCCTCGTAGACGACGCCCATCGTGCCCTCGCCGAGCACGCGCATGATGCGGTAGCGGCCGTCGACCACGACACCGAGATGGCGATCGCTCGCGCTGAACGGCGCTATGAGCTGGGTGCCATCCTCGGGGCACACGCCGAGCGAGCAGAACGCATCGCCGCAGGTCGGGCAGAACAGCTCGCCGAGCAGCTCGTACGGGGTGGTGTCGATCTCGTGGGGACCTGAATCGCGGTGCATCACCACCTGGTGGAGGCGACCCGCGAAATGTCGCATCACTAAGTGCGATTCAGTGACGTGATCTCTCGGACACTTACGTCGAGCTGGCTGCGAACGAGCCGAATAATGCTGTCGACGTCGCTGACCGCGAGCCCGAATCGCTCGACCAGCAGGGCCCGCGTCCGGGTGATCACGCCGAGTCGGGCGCCCGCCACCCAGCGCGCGGTGGTGGCGCGGTTGACCTGGTAGAGCGCGGCGAGCTGAT
>JBBQFU010000072.1:0-32975 GCA_038322185.1 Haliangiales bacterium | reverse complement strand
CCGACCTCGGCCGCAAGGGAGCCAAGAAGGGCAAAGGCGCGCTGTTCCGCGTCGGTGGCGACGGTCGCCTCGACCAGCTGCACGCGCTGACCGCGACCTACTTCACATCGGTCGCCGTGTCTCCCGATGGAACCATCTACGCTGGCGCCGCCGACAAGGGCCGCGTCTACATGGTCGATGCCGAGGATGCGGTCGCGACCGCGTTCGATGTCGACGAGCGCTCGGTCAGCCAGCTGTGGTTCGACAAGAACCTCCTGGGCTTCGCGACCGACGACGCTGCCGCTATGTATCGCGCGACCAGCCGCGCCGACAAGGCGAAGTACATGAGCGACGTACTCGATGCCAAGTCGGTGTCGCGCTTCGGCAAGCTCACGTGGATCGCCCAGGGCAAGGTGAAGATCGAGACGCGCAGCGGCAACACCGCCAAGCCCGGCGTCGGCTGGAGCGAGTGGCAGGTGCCGGCGCAGATTGGCAAGGTCGGCGGTGGTGTCGAGGGCGGCAAGATCGCTTCGCCGCCCGGTCGCTACCTGCAGTTCCGCACGTCGCTCGAGAACGACGACGCGCGCGTGCGTCGCGTGATGACCTACTACGTACCGCAGAACAGCGCGACGGAGATCCAGGAGGTCACCATCGAGTCCTCCAAGGAGAACCTGCCGACCCTCAAGGATCTCGCTGCGAAGCCGCGCTCGCCGATCCTCAAGCTCAAGTGGAAGATCGAGAACCCGGACGCCGACGACACGACCTATGTGCTCGAGGCGCGCCGCGATGGCGAGGCCAACTGGCGTCCGCTGCACACCGGCAAGACCCCGCTCACCGCGACCTCGTGGGAGTGGAACACCGAGACCTATCCCGATGGCTGGTACAAGCTGCGCGTGACGGCGTCCGATGCCGCGGCCAACTCGCCGGACCGCGCGCTGACGTCGAGCAAGATGTCGACGATGTTCGCGATCGACAACACGCGCCCGACCATCGAGGGTCTGACCGTGAACTATCCGAAGGCGTCCGCTCGCGCGAGCGACGCGCTGTCGACCGTCTCGGAGATGGCGTTCTCCGTCGACGACGGTCCGTGGCAGCTCGGCACCACCGGTGATGGATTGTTCGACGATGCGACCGAGGACCTGCGGGTCGACCTCCCGGCGGGCCTGACGCGCGGCACACATACGCTCGCGGTTCGCGTGGCGGATTCGTCCGGCAATGTCGGCTCGATCTCCGCGACCTTTGTCGTGAAGTGAGCCGCCGGGCGGGGTTTGGCCGGCAATGCCAGACGACGACTGGCTGCCGCAGCTGTTCGGCAGCCCGCGGTCGCCGCGGCTAGCTAGCCCGACGACTTGCCGAGGACGTGCTGCTCGAGGATCAGGATGCGCTCCTCGTGATCATCGTGATGACCGCCGGCAATGGAGAGCACATTGTCGATGCGCGCGTTGACCTGCGCGAACCCACGATTCATGTCGCCGCGCAGGCCGCCGAGCTCTTCGCGCGTCTTGACCTGTTCCTCGAGCAAGCGCTCGAGCAGAGAGACGATGTTGCCGTTGCTACCGTTCATGCTGCACCTCCAGTGTAGCCGAATCCACCAGCGCGGCCGTCTGACAAATTTCACCGGAGACGCGCCGGGTTACGTGTCCGATTACCGGACACCGACCCGCGCCGAGCCATGAAGCCATGTCGTCAGATACAGTCCGCCGGTGCAGCTCGCGACGACCCACGACGGCGACACGCTCGCCTATCAGCTCCACGGAGCAGCAACCGCGAAGACACCGATCGTGACCGTGCACGGTCTCGTGTCGTCGATCCATCACTGGCAGTTCTTCACGCCCCACTTCGCCGGCGAGCGCCAGGTGCTGTCGTGGGAGTACCGCGGGCATGGCGGCCAGGCGAGTCCGCGGGACACACGCGGCGCGACCGTCGGACAGTATGCCGACGATGCGCTCGAGGTGTGGCGCGCGGCAAAGCTACCGCCGAGCGTGATCGTCGGCCTGTCGTTCGGCGTGCAGGTCGCGCTCGAAGTCTGGCGCCGCGGTCCCGAGAGCGTGCGCGCGCTCGTGCTGATCTGCGGGACCGCGGGCCGCCCGCTCCAGCATGTCGCGGGCTTCAACCAGATCCGCGGCAAGACGGCCGGCCTCGTGCGCGCGCTGTCGCGACCCGAGCTCGCGGGTCCCCTGCTCGGCTTCCTCAAGTCCCGGCTTGGCACCCGCATCGCCCGCGAGATCACGTATCTGTCGGGCGGCGCGCACCGCACCGCGTGCCCGCCGAGCGTTCTCGAGGGCCTGTTTCGCCACGTCGCGGACCTCGATCCTTACTTGATGGGCGCGATCATGGCCGGCTACCTCGAGCACGATGCGTGGGACATCCTGCCGACGATCACGGTGCCGACACTGATCATCGCGGGCGACAAGGACCAACTCACGCCGGTGTCGACCGCCGAGCGGATGCAGCAGCAAGTGCGTGGCAGCGAGCTGGTCGTGTTCCCCGGGCACTCACATCTCGTACAGGTGGAGAAGCCCCGCGAAGTGCACGACGCGATCGCCGATTTCCTGAGCCGCCACGCCCTCTAATGAAATCGTGCTTGCGCGATCGCGGCCGCATCAGCAGTATGCGAGCTCTCGAGGAGGTGGACTTGCTATCAAACGCAGAGACATACCTTCGTTGGGTGTCGCGGCCTGGCCGCCTCCCCGCTCGAAGCACGATGCACTGAAGCACGTCTGCCGCGACGGTTCCTCCGGCGGGAGCAGCCGGACGTGTGACCCGGCACTGCGTTCCACCGCAAGTGGTGCCTTTGGGTCTTCGCTGTTCTCGCGCCATCGACATCGGAGTCCTCTTCGGCGCATTCATTCGTGCCCCGGCTCGAACCCGGGAGTACGAAGCTGCCGAACGACGCTGACTTCGAGCAGGGATTGGACAGCTACACCCGCCAGAGCTCGTTCGCTCGGAACGCGCGGCCCTTTGCGCGTGACGGGTACTTTGCGAGCCATGGCGGCGCGTCGCAGTCCTCGCGGCCGCCGCGACACCCCGTTTCTTGTTACGACCATGAGTGACCTATGCACGACATCGACATATGGCGACGCCTCGAGAGTGGCGTGGCGACACCGGCGGATCTCGCCGAGGTCGCTGCGTTGCCGCTCGGGCGGCGTTGTGCGTACGTCGGCGCAGGGTTGCGCCTGGTCGCGCACGCCGAGCCGCTGATCCGCGCGGCCGCCCTCGGTGTGCTCGCAGGCTCGCGCGGGTTCGAGGGCGTGCGCGCGATTGTCGCAGCGCTCGACGACAAGGACGAGACCGTCCGCATCGCCGCACTCGCCGCGCTGCGCGAGACGTCACGCGACGCGCCCGCACGCTTCGCGCATGCGCTGTTTCACCCACGCCCCGACATCCGCCGCGCCGCGCTCGCAGCCGAGCTCCCCGAGCCGATCGCCGAGCTCGCCACGTATCTGCGCACCGATCCCACGTGCGCGGACCTCGCAGCGCTGCGCGGCCGCTGGCCCACCGAGTGCCTGCCGCTGCTGTTCGGCCTGTACGGAGAGGGCCACTTGCCCGCCGCCGAGCTGGTCGCCGTCGCGTCGCGCCACGGTGCGGCAAACGTCCGCGCCTATCTCGAACGCGCTCACCGCCGCGCGCCCGAGGCGATCGATGCGTATCTGGACCGCGCGCGACGGAGCGGCCTCGCGACCCTCGGTGCGCCGGCCGGCACCGACACGATCGATCTTCTCGCGGCCGCGCTCGCCGCGTGCCCACCCGACCCGCGCGACCTCGAGTGGTTTGCCGAGACGGTCACCGGCAAGCGCGCCGTAGCCCGCCGCGCGGTGGCCTCGGTGCTCGCCCAGCTCGTGCGAGCGCCCGACCATGCGCAGCTGTGGGGCGTATGCGTCGCGCTCGATCCGCGCATCCTCGCGATCACCGACTTCCCGACCGCGCACGTCGACGCGATCATCGAGGCCCTGCTCGCTTCTCGGTCGCACCGCCCGACCGACGAACAGATCGAGAAGCTGCTCGCACTGCCCCTCGTGCAGGCGGACCTCGCGTTGACGGCCGCGGTCGTGTCGCGTGCCGCGGCCGGGCGCATGAGGCTGCTAATCAAGGTGCGCGGCGAGGACGCGATCATCGAGTCCCTGCTGGCGAGCGATCGCGGCTGGCGAGAGATCGCTACGCTGCCGCATGAGACGCCGGCGCTCGACATCGCGCTGCTCGCCCGCGTCGAGCAACGCGACTACAAGCGTTACATCGCGCTCGGCGCGATCACGATCCGCACGTTCCACGGCACACGCAGGGAGCTATTCCTCGAGCAGCTGCCGCGACGCCACCGCCCTGCGATGTTCGAGACCGCGCTGATCGGGGCCGCGTCCGAGTCCGACGACAAGGTCCTCGCGCTGTGCCGGCTCATCGCGCCGCGCGTCGACCGGGTCGGGCTGGTGGCCATCATGCCCGAGTTGCTCGACCGCGATCCCACCGGCCGCCTCGCGCTCGGCATCGTGCGCTACGTGCCGGACAACGTGCTCGGCGGCGCGGCACGCGACTTCTCCGTGCGCCATGTCACCCGACTCGTCGAGCTGCTCGACAAGGATCCCGCCCCGCGCGACCGCGAGCTCGTCCTCGCCAAGGCGTTCACCGAGCGCGGCATCGTCGAGACCGCCGAGTGGTGCACCCGGGTCAACGCGCTGCTTACCGCGACGGTCGTGGCCGAGGCGCCGATCGTTCGCACGCGCCGCGAGCTCACCGCGCGCGAGGAACGGCTGATCCAGGGCGCACCGATCGGTAAGTCGCTCGACCTCGCGCTCGCCCCCGCGCTCGGCGGCTGCGTGAGCGGCCTCGTCCGCGCGCTCGAGCGCCCGACCACCGGCCCGCACATCTGGGCGTGCGTCACGCTGCTGTCGTGCGCGGATCGCCTCGAGGATGTGGCTCACCTCCTCGACCGCTACTCGGAGCCAACGGCTGCGTTCGACGCCAACGTCGACAACGCGATCGCCAGCATGGCCCGCTTCACCGAGCTCCCCGTGCTCGCCCGCGCGCGGCTGTGGCGGTGGGAGCACCACCAGTTTGCATTCCTGGACTGGGTCGACTCCTGCGGCGGCGCGCTTGCCGCGCTACAGCTCGCCGATTCGCTGCGGCGGCGGTTCGCGTGCGCAACGCTGTGGCAGGCGATCTCCGAGGGCCTCATGCTGCTGCGCTACCGCGCGCTACCGCGGTTCCAGAGCCAGGCGTCGCTCGAGCTCGCGCTGTACTGCGCCGAGCGTGTCGACCAGCCGATCGGCCGTCATGCCGCGCGCATCGTGGTCGCGCTCGTCGAGGCGGGCGTGGTGCCAGTGTCCGCCGTACGCGACAAGGTGCTCGATCGCGTGGCCGATGCCGATGGCGAGACCCGCAGCTACGTCGCGCGGCTGATCCGCCTGGAGGGTGTGCCCGAGGTCCCGCAGGCGCTGCCACCACCGCCCGTCAACGTCGTCGACGATATCCGCACGTCGAGCGACCTCGACTCCCTCGCGGCGTGGTGCCTCGATCCGCGGCCCGCGATCGTGCAGGAGGCGGCGCTCGCCCTCGTGGCGCTCGGACCTGCAGGTCAGCTTCGCCTCGCCGAGGTCCTCGCCGGCGGCGCGCTCGTGACGCCGGTCCCGATCCTCGCCACGGTCGTGCTGTGGGATCACGAACCTGCGATCGATCGACTACGCGGCCTCGCCGCGCGCGAGGATCTCGACCCGAGCTGGCAGTTTCACCTCGCCATCGCCCTGCTCTATCGCGGCGAGCAGAACGCCCTGCCCCGCGCGCTCGCCGCGATCCGCTCGACGTCCGAGAGCTGGTACTTTCGCCGTGCCGACTGGGACGCGCTGGTCGGGGTCGCCGACGTGGTGAAGTGCTCGCTCGCGCTCACCGACGCCCCGCATCATCACGCCTATCAGCGCGCCGTCACCACGTTGCTGTCGCTGACGCGCCCGACGACCGAAGTGCACGACGCACTCGTTCGCTTCCTCGAGATCGATTCGGATCGCCCACTCTGGCTCCGCATGAGTACGGCGCGCTACATCGCGCGGCACTGGGAAGACATGCGCGGCATGCCGATCCTCGTCGAGGAAGCATGCGATCCGAACAACATCTCCTCCTACACGATCATCGAGAACACGCCCGATGCTGCGATCGAGCTGCTGATGCGCACGATGGCGGACGCTTCGCTGATCGGAGGTCAAGGTGTGTGTCCCGAGAGTCGGATGTGGTGGTGCGTCGACAACATCGTGGCAACGCGTCGCGCGCCTGCCACGGCCGCAGCGGATATTTTCGTGCGGATCCTCGAGAGCAGCTCCGACGCCACGAGCCGGCGCCACGCCGCGCAGCGCGTGATCAGCGCGGGTCAAGCCAGCGCACGCGTCCGCCGCGTCGCCGAGGTGTTCGCGTGGGGCGTGCGCCGAGGCGCCGAGCTCGCCGGGCGCCTGTTCTCGTTTCACATGACGAGCAGCGAGAAGGAGTTTGGCCACACACGGCTCGACAGCAATCGCATCTTCGTCTCGGCACTACCGATGCTGCGCGACGAGACCAACGGCCGCGACATCGTGGAGGGCCTCGTGCTTCACGAGATCGGCCACCACGTCTATCACAGCGGCGAACCGGCGCTGGCGCTGTGGAAACGCGCGCACGCCGAGGGCATCGGACACTTCCTGAACCTGATCGCCGACGAGCACCTCGAGCGCAACCTGCGCGCGGTCGCCCCCGCCTACGGCGATCGCCTCAAGCGGCTCGGCGCGTACGCGTTCCACCACGCGCCGCAGGAGATGAAGGTGACATCGCTGCGCCAGGCGCTCGGGGCCGCGACCGCGATCGCGCTGATCGCCGCCGACTTCGGCGTCGCCCACGATGCGGAGAGCATCCGGCTCAAGCGCGGTGCCGTGCTTGCCGAGCTCGACCGCGCCGGTCATCCGGTCGCGCGCTTCTCCCGCTCGCTCCGCATGGGCCTCGGCAATCGCGCCGGCGACCCGCTCAACGCGGCCGCGCTCGCCGTGTGCGGCAAGGAGCTGCGCGCGCTCGACATGCAGGGCCTCTACGATCTCACCCGCCAGCTCGTCACGCTGTTCGGCGGCCGCGTCGAGATCGCGAAGGTTTTCGGCGGCCCCGAGGGCCTGGCCTTCGGTGAGCGCGACGACAACGTATATGGCGCCGGCATCGACGACGACATCCTGCAGCGCGAGATCGAGCGCATCCTCGAGCCGGGCAGCTCCGAACCGGGCAGCTCGCGCGGCAGCCGGCTTGCGATCAACGTCAACCCGTCGACGTTCTTTCACAAGATCACGAAGGTCGTGCGCGTCGAGACCAAGACCGACAGGGAGGTTCACCGCCAGCTCGCGAACCAGGTCGCTCGCCACTCGACGCGCCTGCGCGGCTACCTCGACGAGCTCGGCCTGCGCTGGGAGCCGGCACGCGCGCGCACGCAGGGCCGCGCGATCGACAAGACCCGGCTCCGCGCGCTGGTGACCCGCAACGATCCGCGCATCCTGATCGCACGCACTCCCATTCGCAAGACCGACCTGTTCGTCGGCACGATCGTCGACTGCTCGGGTTCGATGCAGGCGCGCGACAACATCGGCCGCGCGAAGCGGTTCGCCGTGCTCGTCGCCGAGGCGGTGCGCCACCTGCCGGGCGTCGAGGCGCGGTTCTTCGGCTTCACCGAGAGCGTGATCTACGACGCCGGGACCAAGACCGACTGTCACGTCGCCGCGCTGCAGGCGGGCGGCGGCAACAACGACGCGGCCGGCCTCTACTACGCCGCCAACATCGCGATGGCCGCGCCGCAGCGCGCGAAGATCCTGATCATGATCAGCGACGGTCTGCCGACGGACTGCTCGGTCGCGGCGCTGCGCAACCTCGTCACCGAGCTCACCCGCCGGCGCGGCATCGTGTGCGCCCAGGTCGGCGTGATCCAGCTCGAGGAGATTTGCTTCCCGCACTACGTGCTCATCGATGACGACCAGCTCGATGTCGCGGTCGCTAAATTCGGGCGCATGATCGCTGAGCTGGCGCGCCGCTCACTGGCATCCTGAGGAGAACCATCATGTCGAAGTGGACCGTCGAAGAGCTCGTACCCGGCCGCACCGTCGAGGCCGTCTTCTGGCCGAACCCGACCGAGGGTTCGCAGTTCAAGCTGCGCGCGACGCACCTCGATGGCCGGCGTGCGCCCAAAGTCGTGCTCAGCAACGACGCCAGCATCATTCCCGGCGTGCCGTGCCTCGTCAAAGTCATCGCCGTCCACAAGCCCGAGCGTGACGACCGCGGCCGCATCGAGGTCGAGTTCGTCGCGCGCGCGCCGTTCCGGATCGAGGGCATGTACCTCGATCCCACGGTGTCCAAGAAGCTCCAGGTGCTCCTCCAGAGCGGGCTCAATATCCTGCTCGACGGTCCGCAGGGCTGCGGCAAGACCGTGCTCGCGCGCTCGATCGCCGACAGCCTGGGCATGGTGTTCGTGTTCTTCAACTGCGGCGCCGTGGTCGAGGCGAGTGACTTCTTCGTCAGCATCCAGGTGCGTGCGAGCGAGTCCGGTGCGCCGGTCACCGACTTCATCAAGACGGACGTGCTGATCGCGCTCGAGGAAGCCGCCGAGCATCCCGAGCGCAAGTACCTCGTATTTCTCGACGAGCTCAATCGCTGCCAGGAGACCGCACGCAACGCGCTGATGCCAGCGCTCGACTCCACACGTCGTGTGTTCCATCCGATCGAGAACACGTTCGTGCCGATTCCCGACAACGTGCAGTTCATCGCCGCCGTCAACCGCGGTCGCGAGTTCACAGGTACGTACGGCATCGACGCGGCGCAGCTCGATCGCTTCGCGCCGCTGCAGATGACCTACCCGCCGCCCGCAGCCGAGGTCGAGATCCTCGCGCGCCGCCATCCCGAGCTGTCAAACGCGAACCTCGAGATCATCGTCGCGGTCGCCGACGCGATCCGTAACGCGGCCGATCTCACCGGCACGCTCTCGGTGCGCGCGACCGACGAGGCCTGCGTCTACCTCAAGCACCCGCTGTTCGCCGACGACGGCAAGCGCGCACTCCCCGAGATCATGAAGAGCTCGTTCTGCGCCCGCTTCCCCGGCCGCTGGAACGACGTGACGACCGACGCCGGCGCCGTCTGGGGCATCGTGCGCAAGGCCCTCGCGAGCCACAAGGTGCCGATCGGCGACGACAGCAAACCGACTACATGAAGCCGAGCATGTCGAGCAGCGAGCGGACCTGCGCGTCCGTCGCGACGACATCCATACGCAGCATCGGGCCGGTCACGCTGATGTCGATCTTGTCGACCTTGCCCTGCACCATCGGCAGGACCTGCGAGGCGGTTTGCTTCATCTTGTCGGCGTCCGCCTGATTCAGGAACGTGACGCGCATCGCGGCGATGAAGCGGTCCTGCAGCACGAGCGTGCCGTCGACCGACTTCGGCTGCGCGCCCGCCTGCGCCATCATGCGCAGCAGCGGCGAGTTGCCGTTGATCATGCCCCACACCGAAGGGTTGGCCTCGCGCCGATCGAACAGCTCCATGAAGCCCTTCGACGAGCGCAGCGGTGCACCCGAGCGCACGACGGCATCGAGCGTCGCCGCGCTTGCCGTGGTTCCGGTGTGCACGACCAGCGTGTTCGAGCCGACGATCGTGGCGACCATCTTCTCGCCGCCGCGGTCGACCGTGAGCACGCCGCCCTCGTTCTTGACCACGCCCTCGCCCTCGGTCGCCATGCCGATGCACTCGAGCGTCTTGGCGCCCGACACGCCGCGGATCACGACCACGCCGTCGAACTGCTCGTTGTTGCCGATCTTGCCAGCCACCGAGATCCGCTCGACCGAGGTCAGCGGATCGAAGCCACACTTGTCGCGCATCGCGGGAAGCTTGCTGCCGAGGCCCGCGACGATCTGCGGCTCGAACTGCTTCCACAACGCGCTCGCGCGCATCGCGTTGGCATCGACACCGAACACGATCTCCGAGTCCACCGGGAGATAGCCGAGCACGTCATCGCTCGCGGCGGCGATCGGCGGGGGCTCGGCCTTGTTCGACGGGCTGGTCTTCTGGGTCGAACCCTTGCTGCAAGCGGCCGCGGCAAGAACACACAGGAGGACGGGGCGAAGCATGCCCGTTGATAGCACGACGATCGGCGTCAGCGCCGCCACAGCGGATACCGCTGGCACGGCTCGAGCAGCTTGCCGTCGCTACGGCGTGGGCACATCTCGAGCGAGGTCGCGCTCACCGTGAGCACGATGAAGTGGTGCTCGCTCATCACGCTGGCCATGCCGTCGTCGGGGCACTTCGGCTTGCCGCGCTCGCCGCAGCTGATCCTGTACAGTGGGGCGCCGCCGCCGCCCGACACCATGTAGCGCAATCCGCCGTGCTCGCCGCGCTGGTAGAGGTGATCGTGTCCCGCGATCAGAAGATCGACATGATGCCGCGCGAGGATGGGTACATAGCGATCACGCGCGATCGGGCTGCCCTTGTGGATGCCGCGCGAATACGGCCCATCATGCGTGAGCACGACGATCGCCCGTGCACCCTTGCTGCGCGCCGCGGTGAGGTCTGCGTCGAGCCACTGCTCCTGCTCGCGGCGCTCGTACGCGTTCGAGTCGAGGAACACGAGGTGAACGTCGGCGATCTGCAGGCTGTACCAGTACGCGCGCTCCGGTCGCCCCGCCGGTCCCGGCGGCAGCGCGAACACATCTGGATCGGCGCGGCTCCACCCGAGGTCGTGGTTGCCGATCGCCGGCAGGTACCGAACCTGTGCGAGCAGCTCGCGCGTGATCGAGAAGAACCGTTGCCAGTCGGCCTCGTCGCTGCCGCGCATCACCATGTCGCCCGTCACGGTCACCACGTCGAGCGCCTCGCCGAGCATCGCGTCGATCACGCGGCGATGAACATCGTGACCACCGCGCACGTCGCCATAGACGCCGATGCGAACCACGTCGCCGGCAGCGGGTGCGGTGTGCAGCATGTACACCGGTGTCTTCGCGCCACCCGCGCTGACGCGATACGAGACCTTGGTGCGTGCGGTGAGCCCGCTCAGCGTGAACGCGTGCACGCGCCCCGGCTCGCTCGTGATCGTCTGATCCAGCTTGCCGCCCGTTCCCCACTCGAGCACCGCGCCGAGATTCGGATCGGTCTCGACGTTGATCACCGCACTCGACACGCCGACATCGCCAACGATCGGACCGCGCACGATCCCGAGGTCGCGACGCGCGGCGACATCGATCGCGACCATCGGCGCGTCACGCCGCGCGCCGGGATGCACTTCGACGGCGAGCACGTTCTCGCCAAGCCGCAGCAGGCCTGGTGCGGCCGGTACGTAGAACGTCTCCCACTCGGGCCCGTGCGGCCGCGCCGCGACCGCGCGGACACTGGGGCCCTCGAGCGCAACGCGTGCGACCTCGACGCCGTTGAGCGAGACAACGACTCCGTCCCGATAGCGCATGCGGATCTCGAGCACGCGCAGCCCGGTGTGCTGCGCGGCGAGATCGAACTTCGTGATCGCGAACAGCGCCGCGATCCGTTCATCTGCACCGGCCGCCGGCCGTAGCGTGCCGGTCGCCTGAACCGCGGTATCGACATCGTAGGGCCACGCCTTCGGTGGCTGCACGTCGTCGCCGAGCACGTGCGGCACATACGTCGCGCGGCCCGCAGCGACATCGAGCCCGCCGATCGCGGTGACGCCGATCTGCAGCGCGAGCTTCGGCGCGCTGACCACCTGATAGCTCCAGCGCGCCTGCTCGGCGCTGATGAGTGCCACGCCGCCGGCGATCGCGGGAAGCGCCGCATAGGCTTTCTTGTCCTCGGCAGCGTCCGCCGGCACGTCTGCGCGCGCAACCGTGCAGAGCACGGCGAGCGAGTAGAGGACGGCGAGGCGCATCGCCCAACTCTGACACGGCCCGCGTGCCCCAGATCGGATGGAACACGGAGGCACGACGCCGACCATTCGCGCACCGGATGGAACGCCAAGGCGCCAAGTTTGAAGAGAGAGCGCCAGAGAGGGTCCAGGCGCTCTTCAGGCGCACGTTGGAGCGATCGCCAACGTTGGAGCGATCGCCAACGAGTGGTGTGAACAAACCTCTCTGGCGATCTCTTTCCGTCTCTTGGCGCCTTGGCGTTCCATCTTGGACACGCCGTACGCCTTGCGCCGTACGCCTTGCGCCTTACGCGCCTCGCTTGTCCGCGCACCGGACCTACGTGGCACTTGTCCGCGCACGTGGCGCTCTCAGGAGCGCAGACGACTAACCAGCGCGGCGAGCGCTGGAGGTCGCCATATCGACGAGGCGCGGCAGCGAGAACGACGAGAGCTTCGTGACGAAGTCCTTGTCCTTCTGCTGCTTGCCCGTGGTGAGGATCGCCTGGATCAGCTTCTCGCGGCTGCCCCACTTGTCCTTCACGACCCCGGCAACCTTCTGGAGGCGCAGGAGCTGAGCGTTCGACGCGGTCTTCAGGCGGTCCGCGATGGCATCGCTGCCCTCGGCGTCCGTTGCGAGCATCGGGGCGAGCGCCTTCGCAAGCGCTTCCTTGCCACCGTGGTTGTCGGTGACGCGGCCCTTGGGGTGGCGCGCGCCATGCGACTTCTGCACGGCCTTCGGGCCCCTCTTCGCGGTAGACGCCTTGGCCTTGGCCTTCGGCGCCTTCTTCTTCTTCGTGATCGTCTTGTTGCTTCCCATGACTCTTCTACCTGTTACGGCGGTGCCGCGGAGCCGGTGCTCGGCGCGGACGGGGGCGAATCCTGCGCGGTGGTCACACCGCCGTCAAGCGCGGAAATCAGCAAGTTCACGTCGGTCATGCTGAGTGCCACCTTGAAGCGGACCACGTCGCTGTCCGCAGAAATCGCGACCTTGTCGACGATCGACCCGAGATTGTACTTCTGAGCGCCCATCGCCATCAGACCGAGCTGGGTCTTCGCAAACGATTCCAGTGTCTTGGCATCCGCGGGCGATGCCATCACGGCGCCGACATCGAGCTTCGCCCCGTCGGTCGGGTCGACCGCGAGGATGATCGCCGCCGGACCCTGGGTCAGCTGATTGTTCGTCACCTTCACGAGGCCACCACGCACGCGCTCATCGACGCGGCCGGCCGCCCAGATCGGTGCACTCTGATCGGCGCGCTTGATCCACGACGTCAGCTCGGCGTTGTCAGCGAGCTTCTTACCGTTGCCGAGCGCCTCTTTGACGTACGCCTCGTTCGCGCCCAGCACGACCGTGTCAGGGCGGCCGAACGCGAAGAACATGGTCCGCTTGCCGTCCTTGGCCTGATACAGCGTGCGGCCCTCGATGGTCTTGGCGGTGAGCGCTCCGCCGCCCTGCCCGACGATGCCGCGCACGCACTCGGCGAGATCGGTCTCGACGAGGTTGCCGGTCACGATCATCAGCACCGGACCGGTGCCGACCTGCGCGCCTTCAGCGTGCGGACCGATCGCGAGCACGACAGACTTGAGCTGCTTGATCTCGAGCTTGCACGTGTCGTGCAGGCGCTGCCAGCGCGACGCGAGATCGGAATCCTTGAGCAGCAGCGTCTCGACGGCGCGCACGACGAGCGGAGAGCTCGCAACACGCGCGACGTCGGCAGCCACCACGACCTGCGCCGTGGCCGGCACCGCTGCGAGACCGGCGAGGTCCGCAGCTTTACGGTTCTTCTTGCCGCCGCAGCCCATCGCGACGACTGCCGCGAGGCTGCAAGCGACAAGCAGCTTCACGGGGTGCCGCCCATGCCGCCGCCGCCACCCATCATGCCGCCGAGCATTCCGCCCATCATGCCCATCAGCGCGGTGAGCTTCTGCTGGCTCATCGCGACCGAGAACTTCACGTCGGAGCCATCAGCGACGACGTCGAGCTTGTCGAACATCTGCTTCACCTGCGGGCTGTTGGTCTGGCCCTTCGCCATCGTGACGAGGTTGGTGGCCTCCTCCGGCGTCCCGAGGCGGATGCGCATGTCGACGGTGAGACCGTCGGACACGTTCACCGAGCCGAACACGGCCTTCGGCTTGACGCCCGCGCGCGCGGCCTGCGCCATGAACGGCGCGTTGCCGTTCACGAGGACCCACAGCGACTCCTTGGTGTTGATCTTCGAGTACATCTCCGTGAACGTCTGCGACGTCTTCAGCGTCGAGCCGCCCTGGGCTGCTGCGAGGAGCGTGGCCTTCGATGCCGACGGACCGATCGAGCCGACGAGCGTATCGCCACCGACGTAGGTCCACGCGGTGGTCTGGCCCTTCTTGTCCTTGACGAGGAACACGTCGCCATCGACGGTGATCTCGCCACCGCTCTTGGCCGCCTCGACCTTGGCCTTCTCGACGCACGCGGTGACCTTGCCCTTGTCGGGGCCGTGGATCACGACGATGCCATCGGGCGTGTCGCCGCCGAGGCCCTTCATACCCATCGAGACGCTCTTGATCGCCTCCATCGGGTCGAAGCCGCACGCAGTCTTGAAATCGTTGAGACCAGACGCAGCCTTCGCCATCAGTGCGGGCGCGAACTGCTTCCACAGCGCGCTCTGCTGCAGCTGAGCGAAGTTGAGACCCAGCACGACCTCCGAATCGGCGGGCAGCAGCGCGAGGTCATCCCCAGCGACGGCCGCCAGAGCGACGGCGGGCTTGGTGATCTCACCGACGACGCTGGGCTTGTCGGTCGTTTTGGTGTCGCCCGTGGTCGCACCCTCCTTCTTCTCTTCCTTGTTCTTGCAGGCTCCGGCGCCAAGACCGAGAGCGACGACGGCAACGAGAAAACCAGTGCGAGTGCGAACCATGAAAATCTCTCCTCTATATGTCCGAGCAGGACGCGTGGCTTATAACACGCGCTCCAGCGTCGGACCACAGTGGTAGAGCTACCGGGCCATGCCGTGGATCAAGCACCGTCTTCGCGAGCAGGATGTGTGGGCCAAGGCCGACGCGAGCGGCGGACTTGTCACCGATCGTGACGGCCGTGTGGAGATTGTTTACAAGCCGGTCGCCGGAGCCAAGACCTATCGGGCCGGGGCGCGAAACCTCACGCTCGTTGCCGGTGTGGCAGCCGCCGATTTCGAGGCCGGCGAGCCCGCGCCCGAGAAGGCCGCGCCCGCGAAGGCTGCGGCAGGACCTGCCAAGGCGCCCGATGATGCCATCCAGGTGTGGACCGACGGCGCGTGCACTGGCAACCCGGGGCCCGCTGGGCTGGGCGTCGTGATCCTCGATGGCACCGAGCGCAAGGAGCTCTCGGAGTACCTCGGCGAGGGCACGAACAACATCGCCGAGCTCATGGCAATCCTGCGCGGCCTGCAGGAGGTGAAGGACCGCAAGCGCGCGGTCTTCGTCTACACCGACTCGCAGTACTCGATCGGCCTGCTCACCCAGCCGTGGAAGGCGAAGAAGAACATCGAGCTCGTCGCCGAGCTACGCGCGCTGTGCAAACAGTTTCCGGAGCTCCACTTCGTGAAGGTCGCGGGCCACGCCGGTATCCCGCTCAACGAGCGCGTCGATCAGCTCGCGCGCGACGCGATCACGAACCGCCCCTGACTCACTCGTCGCGCTGGGTATCCGCAGCGACGTCGGCGAGCGTCGCGAAGTCCCAGCGCTCGCGGACCTGATCGAGGACCTGCGAGAGCCGGGCGAGCTTGTCGTCGATGGGCACGCGCAGATCGGGCTGGCGATCGACGAGCTCGCCCGGGATGCCATCCTTGTCGGCGTCGGCGAAGTCGATGCCGTGGAGCTCGAAGTTGAAGAAGCTGCGCTTGGCCATGGCGTCGAGCATGCGCGTACGTGCCCATTCGGGCGCGACCAGGATCGTGGTGCCGATCGCGGGCACGCGGGTCCACGGCGTCACCGCGATCGGCAGCTCGACGAGTGGTGCCTGACCGCGCCGCCACGGTGACCTCATCGACGGACGATACGGATCCGCGGGCGCCGCGAGCGCGCGAGGATTGGTGAGCACCGCGCCGCTGGGGCGTCCGATCGCGGCGAGTGCCGTCATCACGGCAGCCTTCGCTACGTAGTAGCCAGGCGCCGGAAAGATCGACGAGTCGTATCGATAGCCGAGGCGCGCGAGCGTATCGAGCATGGCTGACGAGACGTCGTAGCCGGGTGCGCGGAAGCCGCGGACGTGAGTGCCGGTGATCGAGCGCAGCACGCGATCGCAGCTGGTGATCTCGGTATCGATCGCATCGTCGGCCAGGCGCGCGAGGTTGTAGGGATGCGAATACGAGTGATTGCCGAGCTCGTCGCCGCGGGCGGCCAGCTCTTTCAGGCGCGCGGCATTCGCAGCGCGGGCGGCGCGATCAGGGAGGATGGCGTCACCGTCGGCGTCACGGCCGATCACGAACCAGGTGACTTGCAGATCGTGCTTCGCAAACAGCGCTGCCGCTCGTGGCAATGCGCGCTCGAGGATCGTGTGCTCGAGCTCGGCGGGAGACTTGCCCAGGCCGTGAATCCGGTAGTAGCAGGCGATACCATCGAGATCGATCGAGACGGCGCACTTCACGGCCGCATCACGGCTTGCCGCCGAAGCGGATCACGCGGGTGAGCTTGGCCATACCCTTGAGGACATTCGGCACGCGTTTGAAGAGGTTGATCGCCGGTGGGCGTTTCTCGTCGAGGCGAACCGGAATCTCGATCACGCGGAGCCCCGCACGACCGGCGCGAATCACGAGCTCGCTCGCGAACAGGTCGCGATCGATCACGCACTCGTTGACGACCGGCAGCAGCGTTTCTCGATGGAATGCCTTGAGGCCGTGCGTGTCGGTGCCGCGGAAGTCAACGGCCACCCACAGCATCCCGTTGAGCACGCGCGTCGCGACCCGCCGCATCATCGGGCGGTGATCGCTCGCGCCCTTCATCGCCTTGCTGCCGACGACCATGTCCGCGTCGGTGTGGCGCAGGTTCTCGAGCGCGCGGCGGAGGAAGTCCAGGTCGCAGAGATCGATCTCCTCGCAGATCACCCAGGTGCCACGCGCCTCGAGGATGCCGCGACGCAGGGCCTTGCCGTAGTTTGGCTCGCCGAGCGAGAACGTCCGCACTTCGGGGCGCTCCGCGGCGAGGTGCTGGGCGAGCTCGACGGTGCGATCGCGCGAGCCGTTCTCCGCGAGGATGACCTCGAACGTCAGCTCTTCGGCCTGCAGTGCGGTACGCACCATCTCGAGCCCGTCGAGCAGCTCGCTCACGGCCTCGCGCAGGATCCCCTCCTCGTTATAGACGGGGATTACGATCGAGACGTCGGGCGCCACGCCGGATAGGTATCACCTAACTGCTCGCTTTGCCCGGCCGCCATCACCAGGACGTGCTCGCGAACACCCCGGGCGGCCGCCAGCTCGGTCAGCCAGCGCGCGGGCTCGTCGAGGCGCTCGTAAGACAGGGCGAACGCCCCGTGGTGGATCGGGACGAGCAGGCGCGATCGGAGATCCTCGAAGGCGTAGAGCGCGTCGAGTGGGGACATGTGGCGGTTGCGAAACGAGGTCGGATAGAAGCCGCCGATCGGCAGCATCGCGATGTCGGGCGCGAACCGCTCGCCGATGTCGGCGAAGCCCGAGAAGTAGCCGCTGTCGCCGCACAGATACAGGCTCGGCGCGACCGGGGCATCGCCGTTCGGGACCTGGCGGACGACATAGGAGATGCCGCGGGCGAGGTCTCCGTCGCCGTGGGACGTCGCGTAGGCGATCACCTGAACCCCGCGCAGCTCGAGGTCGGCGCCCGGCGCGAGCTCGATCACACGCGCGAAGCCGAGCGAGGACACCCAGGCCGCGCCGCCGGCAGGCACGACGATCGTGGCGGTGCGGCGCGGGAGCTTCTTGAGCGTCGGGATGTGGAGGTGGTCGGCGTGGCGGTGCGAGATCAACACGAGGCCGACATCGTCGAAGTCGCCGGGAGCGAGGCCCGGCTCGACGGCGCGCCGCACGCCGCCGACCCAGCGGCCGAGCATCGGGTCAAACGCGATGCCGAGGCCCGGGTAGCGCGCGAGCACCGTGGCGTGGCCGCCGAACGTGAGGGACAGGCTGCCCGGCGTGACGGGCGGCAGGGGCTGGTGCCGCGCCGGCGCCGGCGGGCGGAACCAGCGCGTGATCCAATGGCCAACGAGGCTGCGGTACCGCTCGACCGGGACCGAGCGGTGCAGCTTCATGAGCTCTCCGGCCCGCGCTGTCGACACCGGAACGGATCCTAACAGTGGTAGTTTCCCGCCGTGCAGTTCTCGGTTCGGCAGCGCACATCCACGGGGAGATTCCCGTGATGTTCGTGTCCCGGCTCGTTGGCCGCTGGCCGATCGCGCTGGTGTGCGTGGTCGCCCTGGCGGCGAGCATCCTCCTGCCGGGTCTCGGCACGATGGGCCTGTGGGAGCCGCAGGAGCGCACGCTCGCCGACCGGATCGCGCCGCGGGCCGAGCTCGCCGCGAAGAAGGACCAGATCCCGCCGCCGCTTGTCGAGAAGCCCAAGGACAAGTGCGAGCGGATCCCACCCAAGGAGCCGGTCGCGCGCTCGCTCACCAACCGAGCGATGGTGTGGGGCCGCGACAACATCGACGACAGCGACGCTGGCCGCCGGCTTCCGCTCGCAATTCTTGGCCTGCTCACCGTGCTCGCGTCGGCGGGTATCGCGATGCGGATCGGTCGTGCGCGCGCCGGCCTCATCACCGCGCTCGTGCTCCTCGCGATGCCGCTGCTGGTGTTCCAGTCGCGGCAGCTGATGTCCGAGATCGGGATCCCGGCGGGTGCGGCGCTCACGCTGTATGGCCTCGTCGCGCTCGGTACGAGCGGCACGCGGTCGCCCGTGCTTGCGCTGCTCGACGCGATCGTCGCGCTCGCCGCGCTCGGTGCTGGCATCGTGACGAGCTTTCTCGCCGGCGGTGCGCTGCTCGGCCTGCTCGTTCCGATCGGTGCGTTCGCGCTCGCCAACGGCCTCGGCGTGCTCGTGCTGCCGCGCGCGGGTCGCGGCATCGGCTACGGCGTGTTTCAGATCGCGCGGCGCGTGCAGCCCAAGGTTGGCGTCGGGCGCACGCTCAAGCGGCCCACGAATGTCTTCGCGTGGAGCGAGCTCGCGCTCGGCTTCGCCGCGATCAGCGGCGGCGTGGTGATGCTGGTGTGCGACGGCACGAGTGACAACCCCAGCGCGTACGGCCTGCTCGCCGCGGGCGTCGCGCCGGTGATCCACGCGTGCTTCGTGCTCGGTCGCGATGAGAGTGCGGCCGGCAACGTCGATCTCGTCAAGGCACTGTTCGCGAGCTTCGCCGTCATCGGCATCGTCGGCGTGCTCGCGTACCAGCTGTTCTCGCTCGTCGAGCCGCAGCCCGGCCTCGTGCCGCCGCAGCGTGCGCTGCTCGGCGAGGCGATCGTGGCCACGGGCTGCTACTCGACGGCGCTCGGTGCGCTGTGGCGTCCCGAGGATGATCTTCGCTTCAGCTTCGACTCGACCTTCGAGCAGATCGCCTACGGCTCGTTCCCGTGGGGCATCCTCGGCCCGATCGCGATCTTCGCGCTGTTCGGTTCGCTCGATCGTCGTCGTCGCATGCTCGGCGGCATCTGCCTCGTGTGGGCCGGCGGTGCGTGGATCGCAGCGGAAGTCTTCCAGCGCAAAGTCGGCTTCACGCTCTACGGTGGCTTCCCTGCCCTCGCGATCGCGATCGGCGTGTGGCTCGATGGTGTGCTCACGGCGCGCGCGCTGCGCGAGCAGGCGGCCGTGACCGAGGCCGGCGAGCCGGTGCCGCCTGCGTCCGGCGAGCTCCCCATGGCCGCGCTGATCCTCGTCGGGCTATTCGTGCTCCTCGCGGTCGTCGACCTCGGCAAGGACCTGCAATCGTTCCCCGAGCGGCTCACCTCGCTGCTCGTCGGTAGCGATCAGGTTGCGTATCCGAAGATGTCACGGCTCGCGTTCCTGCCGACGCGGCTGTGGATCCTCGTGATCGGCGCCGTCTTCGGGCTCGGCTTCGCGATCGCGATGATGGTGTGGCGTGACGGTCCCGATGCGCGCCTGCACCGCAAGGTCGCGCGGGTCGGCCTCGCGATCGCGCTCGGCTTCACCGCCGTCTTCGCTGCGTTCCTCGCCTTCGCGTGGCAACCGACCCTGGCGCATCACCTGTCGTCGAAGACCATGTTCGACACCTACGCGACTCTCAGAAAGCAGGGCGACCAGCTCGTGATCATGGGCGACATGGGCGATGCCGCGTTCGCCTACGCCAAGGATGCCAAGCCCGAGCAGGTCTCGACGCGCGATCAAATTGTCGCCGCGATCGGCCGCCCGAACCGTGTGTTCGCGATCGCACCGCAGACCGAGCTATGTCAGCTGCATCGCGAGATCGGTGGGAAGCCCTACTTCGTGATCGACGATCGCAACACGCGCTCGCTGCTCATCTCCAACAAGGTGGATGGCGCGACCGACAAGAATCCGCTCCGAACATCGATCCTCCACGTGGAGCCCAAGCAGATCGGCACGCGGCCCAAGGGGCGCGTGGTGTTCGACAACAAGGTCGAGCTGCTCGGGTGGACGATGCCGCGCGCCGTCGGGCGAGGCGACAAGTTCACGGTGCAGATGTTCTACAAGATCCTGCAGCCTGTCGGCAGCAACTGGCGCATCCTGTTCCACTTCGATGGTGCGCTGCGCTTCAACGGCGATCACGAGCCCATCAAAGGTCGGTGCCAGACCGCGACGTGGCAGCCGGGCGATTACATCGTCGATACGCACACCATCACAGCCGGCGCGGGCGCGTTCACGCCTGGCCCCTACGAGGTGTGGACCGGTTTCTTCACGGGCTCGGCGCCGAACTGGAAAAATATGTCGGTGTCAGAAGCGCCTGCCGACATGCGTGACACCGCCGATCGCGTGAAGATCACGACGATCACGCTCCAGTAATCTGGTGATTGACCCGCCGGGGACCCGGGGGTATGACGGCCGCAGATGGTCAAGGCCAAGGGGCTCACCGCGGATCCGAGCGTCGATCCCGCCGATCGCCGCGCAGCCCCGCGCGTCCTCGTAGATCTCGAGGTCGATTACGCGATGGAGGACAACTACCTCTTCGCGTACATCACCGATATCAGCGAGACGGGCATCTTCGTGCGCACGACCTCGCCCGAGCAGCCGGGCACCCGTCTCAACATGCGTTTCCGCCCGAACAATACGAGCCCCCAGATCGAGATCGAGGGCGTGGTCATCTGGGTCAATCCGTACCGGCCGGGGGCGCCGGATAATCTTCATCCCGGTATGGGCATCCGGTTTGTCGAGCTTGGGGACGAGTTGCGCGACCGCCTTCTCGAGCTTGTGCGACGATTCGCCTACCTAAGCTGATGTCCATCATTTGCGGTACCGATCTCTCGCCTGGCAGCCTCCATGCTGTCGCAGTCGCTCGTGCGCTCGCTGCGCAGCGAGGTGATGCGGACATCATCTTGGTGCACGTCGTCGAAGACGAGCGCAAGGCCACCGCGAGCAACGCGGCCCTCGAGACCTTCGCTGCGAGCCTATCGCCCGGCGCACCGTCGGTGCGTGCCGAGCTCGTCGTCGGTGCTGCCGAGCAAGCTCTCGTCTCCTTCGCCGAGACCGAAGGCAGTGACCTCATCGTCATCTCGGCCTCGTCCTCACCACACAAGCTGCTCCGCCTCGGCTCGACGGCCGAGAAGCTGATCGTTCACTCGCGTGTCCCGGTCCTGGTCGTGCGCGATCCCCAGCCGTGGCTCGAGTTCGCGGCGGGCAAGCGTCCGCTCCGCCTTCTCCTCGGCATCGACGACTCCGTCGCGTGTGACCTCGGCATCCAGTGGACCCATGCGCTCCGTCAGCGCGGCCCGGTCGAGGTCGTACTCGGCGCGATCTACTACCCGGACGATGCTGCCGATCACTACGGCTTCGAGGCCAAGGCCCTCACCGACAGCGATCTCGATCTCGAGAAGCTCATCACGCGTGACCTGCTCCGCAAGTTCGGTGCTTCGGAGAACGTCGAGGCGCGTGCACTCCGCGGTCTCGGCCGTATCGGTGACCACGTGTGCGAGCTCGCCAAGGACGCGCGGGCCGATGCGATCATCGTCGGGACCACGCAGAAGACCGGCATGGGACGCCTCGGCTCCGTGTCCTCCGTCATCATCTCCGACGCCTCGCAGTCCGTGATCTGCGTGCCGCCGAACGCGAGTGTGCAGACCATGTTCGTGCCGCGGCTGCACAGCGCGCTGGTCGCGACCGATCTGTCGACGTTCTCCAACCGTGCCGTCCCGTTCGCCTTCGCCCTCACCGACGAGGGTGGCGATGTTCACATCGCGCATGTCGTCGAGGACGATGCCGAGATCAACGAGGCCGAGGTTCTGAAGGCCCTCACGGCGCTGGCGCCGCAGAGCATGCAGCGCTCGGTGCACCCTCACATCCTGCGGGGCGGTGACGCCGCGCGGACGATCGCGCAGGCGGCGGCGCGGCTCGGTGTCGATGCGATCTGCATCGCATCCCATGGCCGGTCGGGAATCACGCGCGCCCTCGTCGGCTCCGTCGCCGACAAGCTGCTGCGCGCGACCCGCAAGCCGGTCCTCGTTCTGCGTCCGGCCTGACCGCGGCTGACGGCGCTCGACCCGTCTGTCACGACCAACCAATGTCGCGGCGATCCTCCAAGTCGCGTACGGTGCCGCGATGAAGCGAGTTGCTGGATGGTTGATCGCGGCGGCGTTTGGATTCGGCGCCGCGTGCAAGAAGACCGATGCCACCGAGAAGAAGGAGACTGCCGGAGGGCCGGCTGGTCAGGGTTCGACCGCACCGGCGGGCTCAGCAGCGAGCAAAGGCCCCGTCCCTGTGACCGCGACCGACTTTTTTGCCGAGAGCATTGCAGCCGGCGGCGCAGCGCCGGATCTCAAGCACAAATACGACAGTGGAATCTTGCTGTCGGGCACCGTGGTCAACCGGATCGACGACATGGGTCAGACGTTCATCCATCTCGCGGCCGGTGAGGGCAAGCACGTCGCGCTCACGTTCATCGATAGCGGCGCAGCGACGCGCGTAAAAGGCGTCAAGGTCAGCGACGCGCTCGTCGCCGTCTGCCGCGAAGGCGGGGTAGGCGGCCCAGCTCAAGTGATCGTGGGCGATTGCATCTTGCAGTAGCCGTCGTGACCCGACCCGGCAGCGTGATCCGGACGTGGCAACGCACCGCGAGCCTCTCGGTCCGCAGTGCGTCGCCGGGTGGCTGATTGCTCAGCCGCCGATCTTCTTGCCGGCGTCGCGGCCCATGTCCTTCACCTTGGCATCGTGCGCCTTGCCGGCCACCTCTTCGGCGCCGTGCTTGATCTTCTCACCGGCCTTGTCGGCCACGTCCTTGGCCTTGTCGGCCGTGTTGTCGATCTTGTCTTTGAGGTTGTCGTTGTCCATGCACGAAGCTAGTGCAACGCAGCGGCCACACGTGTCCGGCGTCACTGCCTCCTCGTTGACGTTTGTGGTGCCGTCCAGGCGGGCCGTCGCGCCTCAAGGCCGGCTTTTTCGTAGAGCGCTGCGCTCAGCGTGGGAGCTTCAGTCGGGCGCGCTTCGCGAGCTCCTCGACCGAGCAGCCGCGTCGGTCTGAGAACTCGGCAGCCGTCGCGACGAGATCTACACGTGCGCCCCGCTTGTCGCCCGTCGTGTACTTCAGCTGCGCGCGGAGAACCTTGTGAAACCCCTTCGCGAGCTCGCTGTCCAGTTTGTCGAGAGCCGACGGAGCGTCGTCGATCAAGTCAAGCCGGCGAAGAGCTCCGGCGATTGCCGCGGCGACCTGCGTGCCGGCCGATGCGTTGGTCACCGTCCAGACCTTCGGTAGTCGCTTCGTCGCCAGGCGCGTGCTGTAGTCAACGACCTTGCCGCCGATGACGACGCCGGTGCCGTTGCGGAGTGCTTTGATCGCGTCGAAGACGAGGCCGATGTTGACCATGAATGTGCCGTCGCCGCCGCTGGACAGCTGAATGGTGACGAGCTGCGTGACCTCGCCGCGCTTGCGCTCGAAGATGAGGCCGCGCTTGCGAAAGCCCGCGGTCTTCATCAGCGGCGCGATGTGCGCCGTGACGAGAGCCATCACTTGACGCCGGGCTTCGCTCATTCGCCGAACGTAGCATGCGCGATCCTGCGGCCTGCCGTGCTCGCCACCAGCGGACGCGAGGCGGGCCTGGCCTGCCCACCGTCAGCGCACGTGGGTTGCTGCGTGTGATCAGCGGGTGGTCGCGTCCGCCGTCAGCGGACTTGAGCTTGATCCCGCCGTCAGCGCACGTGCGACTGCTGCGCGTGATCCGCCGGTGGTCGTGCTCGCCGTAGACGCACGTGCGACTGCTGCGCGTGATCGGTCAGCGGACCTGCGTTGCTGCGCGTGATCGACAGCTCGCCGTCAGCGGACCTGCGTTGTTCCGCGTTATCCGCCGGCGACCCGCCATCAGCGGACCTGGCTCGCGTGATCCGCAAGCGTGGTTGCTGCGCATGATCGGCGGGCCTTTCGTGCTGAGCAGCGCGTTGTCGTTCGCAGGCCAATCAGCGAAGCGCGTTACTGCGCGTGCGGAGCGTGAGCAGCCCGCGCACTTCGACCTGGCGAACGCGCTCGCGCGTCAGGTTCGTGATGAGACCGATCTCCTCGAGCGTGAGACCGCCGTTGTCGGCGACATCGAGGGCGCAGGTGTGCTGCAGCTCCCACGGCTCGAGGTCAGGGAAATTGATCTTGATCGACCCGGTACGCGGGTTGATGTCGAGATACAGGTGGTGCTTGCACGCGACCCACGGACACGGGCGCATGCCTTCGGCACACTCCGACCGCGTGACCGGGCGCTCGACGCCTTCGACGGGCGGGTTCGCGACCGCGCCGCGCTGCAGCTCCGCGCGGGTCAGGCGCTTCATCGCGATCGTCTTGCTGCGCATCCGCGTGCGCTTGGTCCGCACGCGAGGCTTCACCTTCTGGCTGAGCTCGGGCGCGCCCGGATCGCCCTCATAGAGTGCATCCATCGTGTCGTCGCCGTCGCCGTCGTCATCGACCACCGTGTCGGCCGCTTCGAACGAAGCGCCCGCCGTGGCCGATGAGCTGCCCGCGAACGCCGATCGGAGCGAGTCACCAGACGGGGCCGACTCGAACGACGCACCGGCCGGGGCCGACACGAGATCGATGTGGTTCAGCACCGCCGCGGCGAGCGACTCCTCCGGCTCATCAGCCGCACCAGCATCCGCATCAGACGCGAACGCCTCGGCATCGATGTTGCTCAGCAGCGCGGCTTCGAAATCGGAATCCCAGTTCGCATCTCCGGCACCCGATTCATCGCTGTCCGCCGACGCGAAAATTTCCGCCGTCGCACGAATCAGACCGCGAACACCCGTGGGGAGCGCCTGCGCAGCGGAATCACGCCTGGCACGCGTGCGCGCCCTGTGCGCGGCCTCGGCTGCCTGCGCGACCTTCACGGCGTGTGCGGCGGCGAGCTCTGGCACGAACAGCTCCGCGGCCGCGCGGACCACCTGACGGACATCATCGTGTGACGCATTCGAGCGCAACGCAGAGGCCTCACCGCCACCGCTAGTGCGGCTAGAAGCGACACCACTACCGCTGCTGTTACTGCCGAGCTCTGTTTGTTTCGTAGCCGAGTCGTCCGAGTAAAGCGCGACGACGTCGGGCACTACCGCAAGCTCGTGATCACAGTCGTCTTTCATTTTTCTCCTCAGCCCCGGTTGTCCGCGCGAAGACGCAGGACGCCCACCGACATGCTCCGAAACGAGCCGGCTCCATCCGGAGCCTGATGCCCATCCCCACGTCAAGCCGCGCCCAACTTCCCGCGTTCTCACCCTAAAGAAACGCGCGTTGTTTTGGCAAGTGTCCGGATTGAAAATTTGTCCCGGAGAGATCTCGGCGTTTTCATGTGGGCGGTGTACGGATCGCGCCTGATGAGGACCGAGGTAGCCGCCCGGTGACACGCGTGCGCGCACATCGCCGCGGATCCGCTGCGCCCACGCGCGCGAACAGGAGCGCGAGCCGCGAGGGCGACGCCAAACGCAAGCGCCGCGAAGGCGATGCCACTCGCGCCGATCGGCACGTTGACTCGCGCAGCACGCGCGGCCACGTGGGCTGGGGCGGCGCGCGCGCGGGTGCAGGCCGGCCCGCGAAGGGCGCGATCTCGAGCGAGCGCCACCAGACGCGCCCCACCCACGCCGCGCACCACCCGGTGCACATCACCTCGCGCATCACGCATGCGATCGGCTCGGTTCAGCGCGGCCGCGTCTACACCGCACTGCGCCGTGCACTCACGCTGTCATTCGCGCGCAGCGACTTCCGGATCGTCCACCTCGCCGTCCGCCCCACTTGTATTGATCTCATCGTCGAGGCCGCTGACAAGACCGCCCTCGCCCGCGGCATGCAGGGCTTTCAGGTGTCCGCTGCGCGGTGGCTCAACCGCGCAGCCCGCCGTCACGGCAACGTGTTCGTCGATCGCTACCGCATGCTCACGCTGCGGACCCGCATCGATGTACGCGATGCCGTCGGTCGACTGCCACTACTGCGTCAGACCACGTGGCCACAGACCTGGCTCTTGCGCGTGGAGGCAGCGCCGTCCGCGGCGCGCCACTGGTTTCGCACTCGCGCTGACGAAGACTCCTGAGGCGCCTCGCTGATGACCGGGTCGTGACGATGCGTAACCACGCGCCGCCTACCGACGCACGGTCGCCGTCGGCAATGCCGACCGCTTCGCCCTCGGCAGATCCACGTCGATCCACTCGACACCGGGGATCGCCCGTCCGAGAGCAGCGTATCCAACGAACGTGTCGGGGATGCGCAGCGTACAACCACCGTGCAGCTCGAGCTCGAGCACGTCCGCGAGCCCCTTCAGATCATCGAACGACATGCTCATGAAGGCGCGCGCCGCCACCACGTCCGCGAGCGCGAAGCGCGTCGTGTGCTTACCCGCGCAAATCTCGACCTCGCCTTCCGCCGACACACTGGCTGCACCCGTCATCGGGTCGACCGTGCGACCGCGCAGGATGTCGTTCAGGTACTGACCGACGTACGCGACAGCCACACCTCCATAGGCGAGCACACCTACCAGGAACGCGGTCCCGCCAAGAACCCAGGTGGCCAGTCCGCCGAAGATCATCAGGGCCGCAAGCAGCACATAGGGGAAGGCCCGCCGGCGTTCATGCCGGCGGAGGACCCGCGCGAGCTCGAGCGGCGTGACAGCGGCCATGACGATGAGATGCAGCAGGAATGCCCGAAGGTTCACGCGCGTTTGGCTCCCAACGACCGCCGTGAAATCATTCCCTCCGCTCGAACGTTGTGATCAGGCCATGAGCCCTGCGTTCCTCGGCCTCTGCCTCGGCATCCTCAACGTCCTCGCGAACGCCGCGCTGTTCGCCACCTGGGGCGACGAACCACTGCTGGCTCGCTTCGTGGTCACGTACGGCATGATCCCCGGCATCCTTGCCGGCTCGCTGATCGGCGTGCTCGCAGGCGCAGTTGCAACCGCGACGCGCGGGTCACGCCTGATGGTGATCACGATCCCCACGCTTCTCATGCTCCTCCTGCTCGCCGCCGGTCTGGAGATCATCAGCCTGCTTCCACTCTCCATCGTGCCGACGCTGGTGTGCTGCGTGATCCTCGAGGCACGCACGCGCCGGGATCCGTTCGCACCGATCGCAGAAGAGATCCCAGCGCACGCGAAGCCACGCTCGGGCGTGAAAGTGTCGATGCTGATCGGCTCGGCGGTGATGTTCGTCGTGCTGCTCGGGATGCTCGCGAAGGAGAACGACCTGAGCTACTTCCCCGAGGTGTACCTGCCCTGGGGCCTCGGTTGCGGGCTCGCACTCGCCGCACCGTTTGGCATGCTCGCGGACGAGACCCGCGGCTGGTCGGTGTGGCCCCGCCGCTTCGCGTTGCTCGCGAGTGCCTTCGCGCTCACCGCCGCGCTCGGATCGTTCGTGCGGATGGAGTCGCTGATCCTGACCGCATTCATTCCCGTCGCTGCGGGCTGCATGATGCTCGAGCGGTACACGCGGCTGGCACCCGCGGTCCCGACGGCGATCGCGAGGGACCCGATCGTCCCGCGCGCCATTGCTCAGCGATAGCCGCCGAACACGGTCATCGGCCCATGCTTCCAGAAGCAATCGGGCCGCGCGAACCCGGCATCGGCGAGCAGCGCCAGCTCCGTCGACAGCGGCTGATAACGATCTTCCTGCGCCCACGCCGCGAACAGCCGCGCGGCCTCGGCATTGGCGATCCCGTGCGTCCCCATCTCGGCCGCCCACCGCGCATAGATGTGCGCGTGCTCGGGCCCATCGACATGCACGGTGGCATCGGCGATCGCGAGTACCCCACCCGGCCGCAGCGCGCCGTGGATTCGCCGGTACAGCTCGCGCTTCGCATCTACATCCATCACGTGATGCAGCGCCAGCGACGCGACCACCGCATCACACGGCACCAGCGCCTCGGAGAACGGCTCCTGCACGAGCTCTGCACGCGCACCATGCACGGCGACGCGCGACCGCGCGACATCGAGCATCGCGGGATCGATATCGACCAACCGCACCCGCGCCCCCGGCGTTGCGTCGAGGATCGCTGCAGCGAGCGCACCGGTCCCGGTCCCCAGATCGATCACGAGACCGTCGCCCACATGCTCACTCACGATCGCAACGACCGTCGCGATCATCGTCTCGTAGGCCGGGATGTAGGTCCGGATCGCCGCGTCGTACTCCTGGGCCCGCAGACCCAGATGCGACAGCACGCGATGCTCGGTCATGACCGCTCGTCGTCGGTCGGATGCGAGCTCTCGACACCACCGCCGGAGACATCGGGCTCGTCGGGCACCCGGTACTCCTCGTTGATCCAGCGGCCGAGATCGATGAGCTGGCAGCGCTCGCTGCAGAACGGGAACACCTTGTTGCCGTCCTTGACCGAGTCGCCACGGCAGGTCGGGCACTTCGTCTTACGGGTCATTGCAGTCCGAGAGCGGCCGTTCGTGCATCGAGATAGCCGCGCGAGATGTTGAGCTCGAGCGCCGCCGCATCGCGGTCACCACCGTGCCGGCCGAGCGCCGCGACGATCGCGTCGGCTTCAGCCACTTTGAGCGTGTCGTGGAGGTTTCGCCCCGCCGCGGTGCCCGCACCCGCGACACGCGAGGAGACCTGCGAGCCCGTGAGCTCCTGCGCATCACCCGCGAGCACGAGCATGCGCTCCATCTCGTTCTCGAGCTCGCGGATGTTGCCCGGCCACGGATAGGCGACCAGCCGCGCGAGCGCCGATTGCGCGAGGCGCGGCGCCGGCCCCGGGTTGCGCCAGTGCTTCTTGACGAAGTGCGCCGCGAGCCGCGGGATATCGGCGACACGCTCGCGCAGCGGCGGCACCGTGATCTTCAAGACGTTGACGCGATAGAAGAGGTCCTCGCGGAACTGCCGCACCGCCACCATCTGCGCGAGGTCCTTGTGCGAGGCGGCGATGATACGAACGTCGACCTTCACCGGCTTGGTTCCACCGACAGGCGTGAACGTGCCCTCTTGCAGCACGCGCAGCAGCTTCACCTGGAGCGCGGCACTCATGTCGCCGATCTCGTCGAGGAAGAACGTGCCGCCATCGGCGGTCTCGAACAGACCCTTCTGATCTTTCACTGCACCGGTGAAGGCACCGCGCGCGTGGCCGAACAGGGCGCTCTCGAGGAGGTTGTCGTTGAACGCCGAGCAGTTCTGAACGACGAAGATCTTCTTCCCGCGAGGCCCGTGATAGTGAATCGCGCGCGCGATCAGCTCCTTGCCGGTGCCGCTCTCGCCCTGGATCAGCACGGTCGCCTCGCTCTTGACGACCTTGGTCAGCAGCTTGACGACATCACGGACCGCCGGCGCGTCGCCGACGATCTCGGTGAACGGGTGCGTGAACGTGGTGGGAGGAATCACGACCGGCTGCGCACGCTCGACCGCCGCGGCCGCATGCGCGACGAGATCCTGCACGCGCTGGAGATCCGATGCCGATAGATCCGGCGCGGCTGCAGCCAGCGTTGCCGCTTCGGCCACGAGTCCCGTCGCGGTGCTGATCGCGCCCGCCGTTTCCTCGGCCGTCGAACCGGCGCGTCCACCGGTCGCATACACGATGCCGGCGAGTCCCTTGTTGTCACGCACCGGCGCGGCGACGAGCGTCAGCCCGCCGTGACAGCGGTGCGCGATCGCGACGGCATCCTTGCGCGCTGCGAGAGCACCGGCGACCTCGCGCATCGCACCACCGCACGCACCACTCGGGAGCGCTTGCATGGTTTCGCAGGTGGCGTGTGACATGCGCTCGTAACCGCTGCCATCGCCGGCAGCGAGCCCGAGCTCGAGGCCGTACCAGCGACGCAGAAGGTCACGCGCAAGCGCAACTTCCGCCAGCGTGTCGAAGCTGAGTCCCACCGCGCCCGACTATAGCGGGGATTACCGGCTCGTCCATCGCTCGGCGCCCACGACTCGGGCGCGATGTTCTTTGACCAGCTTGTCGAGGTGGGACCGCAGCGACCGTTTCGCGAGCGGCCACAGCGGCCGCGGTGTATCGCCGTACGCGGTCGGCAGCAGCTCATCCATCGACGCATCCACATGCTCGCCCAGCGCCGCGAGCACGCGGTTCTCGCGCATCGTTCGGTGTGCGATGTACTCGCGCAGCTTTTCGTGGCCATCCGGCAGTACCGGACCGTGCGCCGGCAACAGCGCAGCGGGTGGACGCAAAAGCAGCGCGCCGAGCGACGCGAGGTAGTCCGCCATGTCGCCCTCGCTCGGATCGATCAAGATCGTGCCGAAGCCCGCGACCATGTCGCCCACGATCGACGCCGCACCGCGCTCGAAGCACAGATGTCCGTCGGCGTGGCCCGGCGTGAACACGCACGTGACCTCGTAGTCATCGAGCGTCTCGTCGGGCGCGAGCTCGCGCGTGACCGTCACGCGCCCCGCGAGTCGCTCGGCGGTCCGCACGTGCGCCGCGATCGGAACGCTCCATCGCGTGGCGGTCGCGGTCGCGCCACCGACGTGATCGCCATGGTGGTGGGTCAGCGCCACGAGGCCCAGCGGTCGGCCCGCGGCGGCCTCGGCGGCGAGGACGGCATCGAGAACGGCCTGTTGATCGGGGTACGGCGACCCGGGATCGACCAGCAGCTGCGGGCCCTGGTCGGGTCCGACCAGGTACGAGTTGGTATGGGCCTCCGGTGGGAGGGTCGGCGTCCGCAGCGCAAGCACGCGAATCCCCGGAGCAACCTGGCGCAGCGCTGCTGGCGCATCACCCTCGGATGACGGGGCGATCGTGCGCACCTGCTCGTACAGAGCGTCTACCGACGGATCCGGCACCAAGAGCCCCGCAAAGAGGATGACGACATCACAAGCATCTCCTAGACTATTAGGTAGTCGCGTCCATGGTCAGCGTCACGGCAAGGAAGATTCGTGAGCTCGGCTCCGAGCGTCCCGGCGGAGCCAGTGGACGACTCTATACGGGGTATTTGATCTCGTACCCGTACATCGGCCGCGGCATGGTGATCTTCCGCGACCCGCACGGACACCGAATGATCACGACGCCCGTGAAGCGCGTGCTCGGCGAGCCCGGCGGCAAGATGATCTACGTCGAGACCGAGAACAGCGTCTATCGCCTCGAGATCCACGGCGAGCCGCTGTTCCCGATGCGCGCGACGGGCGAGTAGCTACAGGCGATCGGCGAGCGACCGCACGTGCGCGGGCGTGAGCGCTGGCGCGAACAGCACCGGCAGCTCGTGCACCGGCGTCTTCGCGCGCTTGCGCAGCTCGAGGAGATAGCGCTCGTTCAGCGACCGGCGATCGCGCGACAGCAGCGCGTGCAGCGCGATCTCGCGCAGCGGCGACGCGAGCGCAGGATCTGCTGCGAGCGCATCGAGCACGCTCGACACCGGCGAGCCCGCCGGGAAGTGCGACGGATACACCTGATTGCACACGATCCGCTGCGGCGTGATGCCCATCGAGGTCAGCTTGGTCTCGAGCTCGATCGCCTCGTTGACCGGCATCTCCTCGGCGAGCGTCACGAGCACCGCCGCCGTTCGCTGCGGGTCGGTCAGCAGCTCCTTCATGGTCCGCGCGTCGCGCGTCAGCGGCCCCTCGGGCACCGTGTCATTGATGACCCACGGGATGCGCAGCATCGAGACCGAGTGGCCCGACGCCGGCATGTCGAACACGATCGTGTCGTAGACCGGATTGCCGCGCTTCTCCTCGGTCGTGTGGAACCACGCCTTGCCGAGCATCGCGTAGTCGTCGAGACCCGGAATCGCGCGCAGGAACGCTCGCGTCACGCGGTTCTCGAACACCATCTCGTAGACCGAGCGGAACTTGAGGACCATCAGGCCGTACTCTTCGAGCGCGGCCGCGGGGTTCGTGTTGACGCCCCACAGGTTCGGAGCCAGCTGGGCCACGGTCGAACCGAGCGCGGGCTTATCGAAGTAGGTACCGAAGCGGTCGTTCGCGTTGACCTCGAACAGCAGGGTCTTGCGGCCGCGCCGTGCACACTGATCGGCGATTGCCGCTGCCACCGTACTGCGACCGACCCCGCCCTTGCCGACGACGAGGATCAGCCGACGATCGAAGACTTCCAGCGGCACGGCGTCTTATAGCCTACTTGGTCTCGGCCGGCGTGGCGGCCGGCACAGGAGCAGAAGGTGTTGCCCCCTCGACGACCACCGCGATCCCGCTGGCCTGCGCGGACCGCCACCCGATGATCTTGCGGAGCACCCAGATACCGTCGCCGGGGGTGATGTCGACCTTGATATCGACGACCTTGTCCGCGCCCAGCTGCTTGGCAGCATGCAGGAGCATGCGATTGACGACGTAGTCGAGGTTCACCTTCCCCGGGATCGCGAGGAACAGGAAGTAGGCCGACGTCACCTGCGCGTGGACGATCGCGATGGGCCGCAGGCCGGGCGCCACGTGCACTGCCTCTGGCTGCACCCGGACGGTCGAGATCGACGAGCATGCGGTCGCGCATGTGACGAACGCCGCCAGTACGACCGCGCGAGACCAGGACATGTGTGCAGGCTAACACGGCGTTTTGTGGCCAAGCGATGATAGGATCGAGCGCATCGTGGCTAGGGTCGCCTCGTTCGTGCTCGGTGTTATTGCGTGCGCGTGGTCGTTGACCGCGAGCGCGCAGCCTGGC
>JBBQFU010000071.1:0-33077 GCA_038322185.1 Haliangiales bacterium | reverse complement strand
TTAGTGTAAACGGCCGTATAACGGGGACGACACGCGGCCGACGTGGGCTCCGCGATCGGTGAGTGTAAACGGCCGTATAACGGGGACGACACGCGGCCGACGTGGGCTCCGCGATCGGTGAGTGTAAACGGAACGCGGTCCCTCGTGGGTCGTTTAGCACAAGGCGTCGGCACCGCGACCGCTGTCGCGCAGCTTGTGATCATCGTCGCAGTCATACGCGGCCGACGTAACGGCCGAGACCGCGGGAATGCGCAGACCGCCCGCCGTTATACGGGCGTTATCATCGTCGTCGCGAAGGGCTGGCGCGCAGGCATCCTCCAGGGCCTCATCGCGGCGGAGCGCTGCTCGAACCGATGAGCGAAGCGGCTGTCACCAGCGCGCCCGCCGCTATACGGGCGTTATCATCGCCGTCGCGAAGGGCTGGCGCGCCGGCATCCTCCAAGCCTCATCGCGGCGCGAGCACACCGCATCGCGGCGGCGAGTCGACTAGCGAGCGATCGTCGCGAGCGAGAACATCGCCGGCATCTGCGTGCGGCTCTGGCGAATCGGCGGCGCGGCGGACGACCGCCACGACAACGCCGCGCCCTCGGCACACGGTCCGCGGTGGTGCGGCCCCTTGTGGCCGGCGGGCAGATCGCACTCGACGCCCTCCCAAAGCTGGTCGGGGCACTTCTCCATCGCGAAAGGCAGGCGGGTCATCATCAGGGGCTCCGTAGTTCGGCGCTCCGTTCACTGCAAGTTCCGGTACCAGCTGAGGCGGCGTCGAATGGGCTTTTTTCGTCGCACCCGCGCGCAGTGCGCTTCTGATGCACGCACGAACACTCGTCAGCGGTCGGTCAACTGTGACGCCAGCACGGTGACGCGGCTTCGCACTCGCGGGGGCGAAGCTACTTCGTCGGGAAGCCGCGCTTCTTGAGCAGCGCCTTGACGTCGGGGTCACGGCCACGGAACTGGCGGTACGCCTCGCTGCGATCGGTCGAGTTGCCAGGCGCGAGGATGAACTGGCGCATCTTCGCGGCGGTCGGCTTGTGAAACACATCCTTGGCCTCGGCGAATGCCTCGCGCGTGTCGGCGTCCATGACTTCCGACCACAGGTAGCTGTAGTAGCCAGCCGAGTACGAGTCGCTCGAGAACAGGTGATTGAACTGCGGCAGCCGGTGACGCATCGCGACCTCGCTCGGCGCGCCGATCTTCTTGAGCGTGTCGCGCTCGAACGCCTTCACGTCGGTGAGCGGCTCTTTCATCATGTGCAGCTGCATGTCGAGAATCGCCGAGAGCATGTACTCGACCGTGCCGTAGCCCTGGTTGAACTTGTCGGCCGCTTCGACCTTCTTGATCAGCGCAGCCGGCATCGGCTTCTTGGTCTTCGCGTGCAGCGCGTACTTCTCGAGGATCGGCCGCGACATCACCCACATCTCGTGGACCTGCGACGGGTACTCGACGAAGTCGCGCGGCGTGGTGCTGAAGCTCGGGTAGTTCACCTCGGACAGCAGCGAGTGCAGCGCGTGACCGAACTCGTGGAACAGCGTCTCCGCGTCATCGAGCGAGATCAGGACGGGCTCGCCCTCCTTGCCGCGCACGAAGTTGTTGTTGTTCGACGTCACGACCGTCTGGTTCTTGCCGGTGAACGTCTCGTGGCTCTGATACGTCGACGCCCACGCGCCCGACCGCTTGTTCGCGCGCGCGAAGTAGTCGCCGTAGAACAGGCCGCGGTACTTGCCGGTCGACTTGTCCTTGACCTCCCAGACGCGAACGTCGGGATGGAACACGGGCACCTTGCCAGTGATCTCGGTGAACGACAGGTCGTAGAGCTGCTCGGCCATGAAGAACGAGGCCGCGATCATGTTGTTCAGCTCGAAGTACGGCTTCAGCAGATCCTGGTCGAGCGCGTACTTCTGCTTGCGGACCTTCTCCGAGTAGTAGAGGTAGTCCCACGGCTCGAACGTCGCGACCTTGTCCTTGGCTGCGAGCTTCTTCATGTCGGCGACCTCCTGCTTCACCCGCGCGACCGCAGCCGGCCACACGCGCATCATGAGGTCCGTCGCCTTCTGCGGATCGACCGCCATCGTCGTCGACATGCGCCAGTGCGCGTGCGTCGGATAGCCGAGCAGCGCGGCGCGCTTCGCACGCAGGTCGACGATCTTCACGATCGTCGCGTTGGTGTCGTTGTCGTTGCCGTTCTCGCCGCGGCTCTTGAACGCCCTCCAGACCTTCTCGCGCAGATCGCGGCGCGCGGATGCGCTGAGGAACGGGTCGACGCTCGACCGCGTGTTCACGACGGCCCAGCCCTCGACCTTGCGCTCCTCGGCGGCGCGCTTGAGCGCCGAGACCTGCGTCTCGGGCAGCCCCGCGAGCTCGTCCTGCTTGGCCAGCACGACCCACGTATCCTCGTCGGCGAGCACCTTCTTGTTGAAGTCGGTGAACAGGACGCTGAGCTCCTGATTGATCTTGCCCATCTGGACCTTCTGGTCCGGCGTGAGCTTCGCGCCGAGCCGCACGAAGTCCTTGTGCGTCTCCTCGACGAGGCGTTGCTGCTCCGGCGTCAGGTTCGACGTCGTGCGCGCGTCGTAGATCGCGCTGATGCGAGCGAACAGCTTCGGGTCGAACACGATCGCGTCGTAGGCCTCGGTGAGCTTGGGCGACCACTCGCGATCGATCGCCTGCACGTCCTTGGTGTTGAGGCTGCTCGCGAGCACCGAGAACAGCGTCTCGGCACGGTTGAGGTAGCGGCCGCTGTCTTCGAGTGGCACGAACGTGTTCGCGAACGTCGGCGCCTCGGGATTGTTCGCGATCACGGCGATCTCCGCCGCACGCAGCGTGATGCCCTTTCCGAATGCAGCGGGGAACCGATCGCTCTTGACCTGGTCCCACGGCGGCACACCGCCGTACGGCCCGCCCCACGGCGCGAGCATCGTGTCCTTGTCGGCCTCGGCGCGAAGCCGCTGAACGTCGGCTTTCGCCTGCACATACTGATCGACGGCGGGCGCCTGCGGCGGCGTTGGAACCGCGTAGGGTTCCGGCTGTCCGGACGCCGGCGGTGCCGGCTGGGTCATCTGCGGTTTGGCGGGACCACACGCACTCGCGAGCGCGAACAACAGGCCGAAACGCGACATCATCGACATGCGCCGGCTGTAGCGCGATGCCGCCAGCGACGCAAACGGCTCGGCGGACGATATGCCCGAGCCGAATCGGGTCAGCTCACTCGCCAGTGGGCGGTCGATGGATCAGTCATGATCCATGGCGCAAATTCTGTGGCGGCTGTGGGCGCAAGCTCGAGCCTGGCTGCGGCGGGTGCGGCTTCGTCAACGCGAAGAGCGATCACTTCTGTGGTGGCTGCGGCGACAAGGTATCGCGTCCTGTTGATGTGCACGTGAGTGCGACACCGGGGCTGCCCATATTCTCGCGGACTTCCGCCACGATCAGCCGGCCAGCCGGTGCCAGCGACGCGGTCAACAGCTGGCGCAGCCCGTCGGGCGCACCGCTCTCGTGCAGCGTCGATCCGATGCACGTGATGACGTCGAACGTCTCGGACGCCAGTGCCCCGGCGAGCACGTCGCCGCAGATCACGCGAGCGGGATGCGGGTGCCGCTCGCGACGCTGGCGCAACGCGAACACGTCGCAGATCTCGCGATCTCGATCGACACTGGTGATCACATCACCGACGACATAGCCGAGCCAGTCGTCCCACAGGCCGACACCGATTCCGATATTGCAGACCCGCATCGGTCGACCGTCCGGAATGCGATCGGTCACGTACCGGCGAAGCTCGTAGTCGAGCCACGCAGCATCGAGTGACAGATTCCACGGCCCATGGCCGCGCTGGACGTAGTACTCGAGCAGGCGCGCGTCGTCTGCGGATAGCGTCACGCAGCATCAACCGCGCGACCGCAGCGATCGTTCCCGATCAGAACGGAATGTCGTCGTTGTTGTCGACGCGACCGAAGTTCGCCTCGTCGATGCGCGGCGGCATCTCAAGGTCGCGCGGGTCGCCGCTCGCCGAGTTGCCACGGCTGCGGCCGTTCCCGTTGCTCTGGCTACGGCCAGCGCGCGCGGGCTCGATCTTCCACACGTCGAGGCTGTTGAAGTACTTCACGTCGCCGCTCGGGCTGCGCCACTCACGGCCGCGCAGCGAGAACTCGATGCGAACCTCGTCGCCCACGGCCATGCCGTCGAGCTGCGAGCAGCGGTCGCCGGTGAGCTGGAACAGCACGACCTGCGGATACTTCGGGTTGTCTACAAGCTCGATAACGAACTCGCGCTTGGTGAAGCGCTCCGAGACCTGCTTGGTCTCAAAGATTGTGTGGAGCTTGCCAATAGTCTCGATGCCCATGCCGAGCACCTTACGTGGTGGGTCTGTCAGCGAACAGGGGCATGTATCGACGACAAGGTCGCCGCGGACAGCTCCGACGTGAAGATCCGCAGGGATCGTTCATACTTCCAAGGGCGTGCCGGACCCTGCCCTGCTCGTCGCGTTTGCTACCGGAGGAGCCTCCCTCGTGGTTTTCCTGGTGCACGCCTGGCGATCGGACGCCCGGCGGACCCGGCGGGTCATGCGCAAGACACGGGTCACGCCGATCGCCGAGCTCGTCGACGGCACCTTGGCGTGCGTGGTCGGCAAGGTCGAGATCGAGGCCGAGCCGCTGATCGCGCTGATCACGAGAACGCCGTGCGTGGCGTTCGACACCACGATCCAGATGTATCGCGGCAGCAACGAGTTCATGCCGGCGCGCGTCGATGTCACGCGCAAGCTCGTGCCGTTCACGGTCGTCGATGCCACGGGCCGCGTGCGCATCGATGCGCCGCAGGCTGCACTGTGTAATCGCGCGACGGCACGCAACGAGCGCTTCGAGGAACGAGTGATCGAGCCCGGCGCGACGATCCGGATCATCGGTAGCGTGCGCATCGAGCCCGAGCGATCGGACCATTCGGAGCACGGTTATCGCGAGCACGGTGCGCGGCGCGCGACGCTCACGGGCACCGCGAAGTATCCGCTGCTCGTCGACGTCGAAGACTGACTACTTCGTGAACTGCGAGCACACGCGGACCGGCTGCGGCGGATACTTCGGCAGCGACGGCTCGCGACACATCAAGAACGTGGAACCTTTGCCGCTCTCGACGAGCCGCAAGTGCACGCAGCGGTGACACAGGGCCTCGGGGAACGGAACATCGTTCGGCACGCTGGCACTGTATCAGCCGTCAATTCGCGTTCACGGTGCGGCCGAGAGGTCTGAATCGTTATGCCCGCTTAACCGAATCACACCGGCCAGCTCGGCCAGGCCAGCGCCGGTGTGGCGATTCGCTGAGCGGCTCGATTTGTAGTCGAGCTACTCGGCGCAGGCGGTGTTCTGCGCGGCGGTCGCCTGGCTCATGAACGGAACGTGCTTGCGGTTCTTCCACGTCCACCACGGCTTCCAGTTGGTGCCCTTGGAGCTGATGCGTGCGGCCGCGCGTGCATTGCAGCTCGCCGACAGTGCGCACGCCTTCGAGACATCGGGATGCCAGTAGCTGTTGATCTGCCACAGGCCGCGATCGATGCCGTGCGCGTTGCCGGCGGTGTTCGTGATCGTCGGGCGGAAGCTCGACTCGGCCTTTGCGACGGCGACGGCGGTCGCGATGCGCGAACCGGTGCACGGGATGCCCGCGTTGCGCGCGAGTCGCGCGACGGCGAGATAGGTCAGCACACCATCGGCTTTGCCGTCGGACAGCATCTGCTCGAGCTCGGCGTCGGCGTCGGCTTCACCGTCGCTGACGAGGTTGTCCTCTTCCGACCACTCGAACTCTTCTTCTTCACCCGCCACACACCCGATCGAGGTCGCCGCGAACATGACTGAAACTGCGAGTAGAAGATGCTTGGACATGTTCGGCTCTAAGAGCACGCGGCGATCCAACGGCTCGCGCAGACGCGAATGACAGGACGGTGTGCATCGCTACCATTCGATTGCACATCGGGTGCGGACGTCTGCACGGGTGGTGCGGAGTGGCCTATCTAGCTGGATGGCCAATCGAATTGCCATGCCGTCAGTTGTGAGCACCTCGTGGGGGGACGGGCTCCACTACAGCGGCACGGACAGCCCGATGCCCAATCCGACCAGCGAATCCTCCGAGTCGTGGTCCTTCACGCCCGTGACGTCGAACCCGGCATAGAGCCACGTGCCCGGCTCGCCGCGCCGGCATTCGGAGGGGGTGAGCGAGAGGCGAAGGCCGCCGCGAACCGTCGCGCCGAACGTGGTTGCCGGCGTGTCGGTCTGCATCACGTCGCTATCGCTGACGTCGACGGCGCGCGGCGCGATCGGCTGCGATACGAAGGCGGAACCCTGGAGCACGGGGACGAGCACACAGTTGTGGATGCCGACCGACAGCCCAGCGTCGAGCGACGTGAAGCCGCCGGCGATCGGCGCATAGCCACCGCCCGCACCCGCGAACAGCGCGAGGTCCTCGCCCGGGCTGTGGCGGACGCCGGCGCGGCCTGCATAGATCTGACGCCCCTCCACGCTGTACGCGGTTCCCTCGCCGGTGACCTCGGTCCGCCGGCCCACGCCATGGGTGAGCCGGGCGGCGCCCGACAGCAGCGCGGGGTCGAAGATCTGTGCGTGGGATGCGAGCTCGACGTCGACGGTCTGTGCTCCCTCGGAGATCGCCGTGACCGGGCCGAGGCCGAATGCCTGGCTCGGCGGCGAGTACACGCGGTGACTGCACCCAACGAGGACGATGGCCGTGATGGCGGCGAGGGTCTTCATGCTTCACGGATACAATGGTCCGACCGGTAAAGGGCAACGCTGTCGCGAAGTTGCCACCGACTGCCGTGTTACAGTCGATCTATGGCTGACTCTGCCGTGGTCGTGCAGCTGCCGCCGGAGGCGCTGCAACGTTTGCCAGCCGCCATCGCGGCGCTCGTGCCCAAGGACTCGAACCGCTTCATCGCGGCGCTCGAGCTCGGATACCTCACCGCTTCGGCCGATGGGCTCGACGAACGGGAACGCGACTCGATCGCGACCACGCTCGAGAAAATCACGGGCATCGGTTTCGATCACGATTCGTTCGCGGAACACTTCGCGGACCTCGATGCCGCGGTCGACATGCTCGGCCGCCGCGAGCGGCTCGCGCGTACCGCGGCCGACTTCGAGTCCGATGACGTGCGCGCCGATGCGATCCGGTTTGCGGCACTGGTCGCGATGGCCGATGGCTCGCTTCACGAGAGCGAGCTGACGGTGCTCGTCGAGGCGGGCTCGCACTTCTCGTGGCCCGAATCGAAAGTTCGTGGCCTCGTCGACGAAGCGGCAGCGAGTGCGGGAGGTTCGAAATGAGCTTCGTCAACCGCATGACCAAAGAGGTCAACTGCAAGATCGTCTACTACGGCGCCGGTCTGTGCGGAAAGACGGCGAACCTCAACTACATCCACGCGGCGACCAAGCCCGAGTCGCGCGGCAAGATGATCTCGCTCGAGACCGAGACCGAGCGCACCCTGTTCTTCGACTTCATGCCGCTCGATCTCGGCAAGATCGGCGAGTACAAGGTCCGGTTTCACCTCTATACGGTCCCCGGCCAGGTCTTCTATGACGCGAGCCGCAAGCTGATCCTCAAGGGCGCCGACGGCGTGATCTTCGTCGCCGACTCGCAGGAGCCGCGCGTCGAGGCGAACATCGAGAGCCTCGAGAACCTCGAGTCCAACCTCGCCGCGTACGGCAACTCGCTCGCGAGCATCCCGCACGTCATCCAGTACAACAAGCGCGACATGCCGAGCGCGATGCCGCTCGAGATGCTGCGCGAGCAGATCAATCTGCACAAGGCGCCGGAGTACGAAGCGGTCGCGAAGACCGGCGAGGGCGTGTTCGAGACGCTCAAGGGTCTCGCGAAGCTGGTCCTGACCCAGCTGTCGAAGACGAAGATCTAAACGACTACGAGCCGCCGGCGGACAGCACGGCCTCGAGGCGCTCGAGGAACCTGGCGCTCTCGGCCGGTGCACTCGACGTTGGCGCGTAGCGCTCGAGCTGGATGATCAGCGCGTCGGTCGCCGGGTGCCGCCCGCGCAGACGCTGGGCAGCCTGGTACGCGCGATCCATCATCTCGCGCGCGGTCGCCGCGCTGAGATCGAGGAGCTGACGCGCGGTCGACAGCGAATCGCGCATCTCCTCGAGCGTGCGCTGATCGTGGAGCACGAGGACCTCGCGCTGATTGATCGACGCGAGCGAGTCGATGTACTTCACGAGACCTTCGCTCGTCATCTTGGCGAGGCCGGGCGGCTGCTCGGAGAGCTCGCGCTCGAACTCGACCATCTGCCAGCGATCGGCCGCCCGCATCGCGCGACACACGACCGACGCGACGAACCCGCGCATCTGCTGCCGAATGCTCGCGAGCGCAGCCTCGTGCTCGTCGGTCTTCTCGGGATTCTGCAGCGCATCGTTCTGCGCCGTGAGCTTGGTCGCGATGTCGGCGAGCCCGCGGCGCACGAGCAATGCGCGACCGAGCGACGTGAGATAGCCCGGCACCACGGTGGCCGGGTTGGTGTCGGGGAGAAACTCCTCGTAGATCACGGAGACGACCGCGTGCACGCCTTCGCTCGTCGAGCTCTGGGTATCGTCGAGCAGGCCGAGCACCTGGTTCATCTCGCCGGCAGCGAGCGCGATCGCAAAGCGCTGCGTCGCTTCGTCGAGCTGCGAGGACAGGCCGTACTCGATCGACGACAGCCTCTCGAGCACGCCGCTCCACCGCTCGGCCTCGGTCTTCTCGCCACCGCCGCCGAGACCGTCGAGCAGATCGCCGATGTCGGCCGACCCGAGATCGAGCTCCTCGTTGTCGGGGCGCGAAGGCGGCGCCTCGAAGTCGTCAAAGTCGAAAGCAGCTTCCTCGCTCTGCGACTCCTTGCGCTGCCCCTTGCCCTCGGCGAGCACGGTCTTTGCGTAGCCGAGCAGCTCGCGCAGTCCGCGGAAGGTGTCCTCCCACAGCTTGCGCATGCGCAGCGTGCCGCTTTGCGGATCTTCGGGAGCCTCGCGCGTCTCCAAAAAACGCTCGTAGAGACTCTCGTCGAGTTGACGAAGGTCATCCAGCGCGCGCAACGCGAGCCGTACCAGCTCGCTTGCATGCTGCTGGATTCTCGGGGAGCTGATAGCTCGAGAAAGGCGAGAGTCCACCGGCGGGTTTCTAGTTTCTCATGCGGGGGCAAATGCGGCCAATTCCACCGCGTGCTAACGCATCGGTGTGCGTCCGCCAGGCGGTGTCCGCAGAGACCTGCGCCTCAGCCTCGCAGATGCAGTGGGTTACGGGGCGATGGCCGGCGTTGCTGAGGTGTATTTGCCCGCATTTGGGCTCGCGCTAGGGATGTCTCCGGTCCTTGCGGGCCTTCTGGCGAGTGTGCCCTTGCTCGCCGGCGGGGTCCTCCAGCTGGTCACCCCCCGCGTGATCCAGCGGGTTTCGAGCCTGCGGGGGTGGGTCGCGGTCTGCTGGGCGGCCCAGGCGGTGGCGTTCGTGCCCCTGACGTTCGTGGCCCTGACGGGCCAGGTGGCAACCGGTGTCGTGTTCGCCTCGGCTGCCGTGTACTGGGCCGCCGGGATGGCCGGAACCGCCGGTTGGACCCCGTGGACCGCCCGAGTGGTCCCGGCGCGGATCCGCAACCGATTCTTTGGCCGGCGCCAGGGGCTCATGCAGGCCTCGATGCTCGCCGGCCTCATCGGCTCGGGCGCCGCCCTGCGCGCGGCCGCCGGCAAGGACGCGGTGCTCGGGGTCTACGCCGGCATGTTCGGGCTCGCGTTCGTGGTGCGCCTGGTCTCGGCGATCGCGATCTACCGCCAGGGAGCAGGCGTCGACACCACGCCACGCAGCCGCATGCGACTGCGCAGCATCCCGCCCAAGCTCCGCGGCACGCCGCGCGGCGCGATGCTCGGCTACCTGGTCGCGGCACTCGCGGCGGCATCGATCGCGGGACCGTTCATCGCGCCCTACCTGCTCGACCACCACGGCCTGAGTTACCTGCAGTTCAGCACGTTCTCCGCGGTGATCGTCGTCGTGAAGATCATCGCGATGCCCCTGATCGGTCGCGTGTTGCAGCGCACGAGCCTGCGCCGCGTGATCACGCTCAGCGCGTTCGGCATCGCACCGATTCCACTGCTGTGGCTCGTGTCCGATTCGTTCTGGTGGTTCCTCGCGATCCAGATGTACTCGGGAATCGCGTGGGCCGGCTTCGAGCTCGGGATGCTGATGGCGCTGTTCGATGCCGACGACGATGCGGAGCGCACCGCCTTGCAAGTCATGTTCAGCGCGCTCCAGGCGATCGGCGCGGCGGGCGCATCGGTCATTGGTGGCGTGGTGCTCGAGTCGTTCGGCACCGATCACCGGGCGTACCTCGCCGTGTTCGTCCTGAGCTCGGTCGCGCGCTTCGCGGCCGTGATGTTGCTGGTGCGGCGACTCCCGTTCCTGCTGGCGCGCCTGCCGCTCACGATGGTGTCGCGTGCGTGGTCCCTCGCCGAAGATCTGTTAAGACCACGCCGTGGTCGCTGAGCTTACAGGCGGTATCTACGACGGCGTTCGCGGCGCGGCGTACCTCGTGTCCCGGCCGCGGCTGTGGAAGTACGTGCTGCTGCCGGCGATCGTCGCGGTGGCCATCTTGGTCTTCGCGATCGGCTCGGCGCTCACGCTGCTGAGCGGACCGCTCGCCGCGCTTGCGGCGTATCTGCCCGGCACGTGGGCCGACAATGTACTCGAGCTCCTCGCGGGCATCGCGCTCACCATCGCGAGCTTCTCGATCTTGATCTCGATTGCCGCGCTGATCGCAGGCCCGTTCAACGAGATGCTGTCCGAGACGATCGAGGAGGCCGAGACGGGCGTGCCCTCGCCGAAGTTCCGCCTGCTCGGCTTTCTGCGCGACCTGCTCGTCGGGCTGTTCCACGCCGCCCGCCGCGTCTCGATCTTCCTCGTCGTGATGATCGTGCTGCTCGTGCTCGGCGTCGTGATTCCCGTCGTCGGGACGATCGCCGCGGCCGTGCTCGGTGCGCTCGCCACCGCACGATTTGCGTCCTGGGATGCGTACGACGCGGTGTGGTCTCGCCGGCGCATGCGCTATCGCGACAAGGTGAACTACCTGCGCGAGCACCGCTGGCGCACGTGGGGACTGGGCGCGAGCGTCGCTGTCTTCCTCGTGATCCCCGGGCTCAACGTCGTCGGGCTCGCGATCGGCGCTACCGGTGCGACGCTGCGCTCGCTCGAGCTGCAACGAGCCGCCAAAGCAGCGCCAGCGGTCGGCTAGCGGTTCGAAGTCGTGTCGCGCTAGGGCGCGCTACCAGATCTTGACGCGCTGCTCGGGCGACAGATACAGCTTCTGCCCGGGCTGCACCTTGAACGCGTCGTACCAGACGTCGAGGTTCCGCACGACGGCTGTCCGAAACTCGGACGGGCTGTGTGGGTCAGTCACCAAGCGGTTCGCGAGCTCCTGGTCGCGATACTTGCGGCGCCACACCTGGGCCCAGCCGAGGAAGAACCGCTGATCGCCGGTGAGCCCGTCGATCACCGGCGCCGGCTTGCCGCCGAGCGACAGCTGGTACGCGTTGTACGCGACGGTGAGACCTGCGAGATCGGCGATGTTCTCGCCGAGAGTCAGCTCGCCCTTCACGCACTGCGCCGGCTTGCCACCGGCCGCGGGGAACGGGCAGTACGTGTTGTACTGCGCAACCAGCTTGGCGGTCGCCGCCTTGAACTTCTCGTTGTCGGCCGGCGTCCACCAGTTTGCGAGCGCGCCCTTGGCGTCGTACTGGCTGCCCTGATCGTCGAAGCCGTGGCTGATCTCGTGGCCGATCACGGCGCCGATGCCACCGTAGTTGACCGCGGCATCTGCGTTCGCGTCGAAGAACGGCGGTTGCAGGATCCCTGCCGGGAACACGATCTCGTTCAGCACCGGGTTGTAGTAGGCATTCACCGTCATCGGCGTCATGCCCCACTCGTCACGGTCGACCGGCTTGCCGAGCTTCGCGAGCCGGCGGTTGTACTCGAACGCCGATGCACGCGAGGCGTTGCCGTACGGGTCGTTCGCCTTCACGGTGAGCTTGGAGTAGTCGCGCCACTTCTTCGGGTAGCCGATCTTCGGGTTGTACGTGGCGAGCTTGGCCTTCGCCTTGGCCTTCGTCTCGTCGGACATCCACGCGAGCTTGTCGATGCGCTGGCCCATCGCGACGACGAGATTCTTCACGAGCTCGTCGGCCGAGGCCTTCGTCGCCGGCGTGAAGAACTTCGTGACGTAGAGCTTGCCCACGGCCTCGCCGAGCGAACCGGTGACCTGATCGACGCCGCGCTTCCAGCGGTCCTTGTTCGTCGGCGTGCCGGTGAGGGTCTTGCCGTAGAACTCGAAGCGCGCGTCGACGAACGCCTTCGAGAGGTAGGGCGCCGCTTCGCTGGTGGCGTGAAGCGTCAGGTAATCCTTCCACACCTCGAGCGGCTCGCTCTTGACGAGCTTCGCGATGCCGGCGAGCGCGGTCGGCTGGTTGACGTTGACCGCCTTCTCCTTGCCGAGGCCAACCGCGTTGAGCCAGCTCTTCCAGTCGACTTCCGGCGCGAGCTTCGTCAGCTCGGCAACGGTGAGCTTGTTGTACGTCTTCACCGGGTCGCGATTCTCGATGCGCGTCCAGTGCGCGGCCGCGATCTTCTCCTCGAGGGCGTAGACCGCCTCGGCGCGCCTGTCCGCGTCCTTCTCGCCGAGCAGCGTGAACAGCGCGGTCAGGTACTTCTTGTAGCCCGCGCGGAGCGGCTCGAACTGGGCGTTCTTGGCGTCGTACATGTCACGGTCGGGGAGACCGAGACCGCCCTGACCGATGATGCCGATGTGCTTCTCGGGCTCCTTGTCGTCCTGGATCACGACCGTCTCGAACGGGCTCGTGCTGAAGCGGCGCGAGTTATTCGCGAACGCGAGGACGAGGGCCTTGTCGGTCTTGATCGCCTTGATCTTGGCGAGCTCACCCTTGATCGGCGTGGCGCCAGCCTTCTCGATCTTCGCCTCGTCCATGAACGCCGCGTAGAAGTCGGCGACCTTCTTGGCCTCGACACCCTTCATGGTGGCGGCGCCGACGATGATGTCCTTGGTGCGCTCGTCGCTGCGATCGCTGAGCACCGTGAACATGCCGTAGTTCGACTTGTCGTCGGGGATCGGCGTGTTCTGCAGCCAGCCGCCGTTGCCGTACTGGTAGAAGCTCGAGCCGGGCGAGACTTTCGTGTTCATGCCCTGCAGGTCGAAGCCCCACGTCCCCAGCTCCGGCTTGCCCGGCATCGCCGGCGCGGGCGGGTTGCCCGGGGTCGGCACGACCATCGGCTCGACAGCCGGGGCTGCGGTCACCGCGGGAGTCGGGGCGGGAGCGGTTTCGGTCGTCGTCGTCGTCGTCGTCGGAGCCGCCGTCGTGCTGGCCGGCTTGTTACCGCCGCCGCATGCGGCGAGCAGGATCGCGAACAGGTGCTTCCTCATGCCCGCGTGCGTATCGCGTCCCGGGCCGATTGGCTAGATGCGACGAGGTCCTGTCGCGGGCTGTCGCGGCGCCGAGAGCCCCGGGACCTTCACAGAACGGTGCAGGTCACCGGCCCCGGGACCTTCACAGAACGGTGCAGGTCACCGTGGCGGCCCCGTCGGGGCTGTAGACCGGGGCGGTGTAGATCGCGACCTGGCCGCCGATCTCGGTCGCATCCCGGGCGGCCGGGCACGTCGTCGTGATCATCGCGGGGACGCCCTCGAGAACCGTGTTCGACAGTGCGTCGCGGTGCACGCAATCGACACCGCCACCGAGCGCGCGGCTGGTCTCGCAGACGCGGACGACCTGCGGCTGGGTCGCAGAACCACCGGTGCACGACAGCGTGACCTGCGCGCCGGCGGTGCAGGACACGACGCTCGGCTGCGCGGTGAACCCACAGTTACGCGCCGGGCCGAGCATCTGCGGATCGGTGCACGGCTGCGTGAGCATGCCGCCCTTCTGCGGGAGCGTGACCGAGACACTCTTGGTGTCATTCTCCTCGGTGAACGGCGCCTCGGTGCAGGCCGGACGGTCGACGGGATCGCCGCCCGCCGTGGTGAACGCGGTGGCCTCCCAGATCTGGTTGCCGCTCGAGTCCTTCTCGAGCTCGCCCTCGCAGATGAAGCCGTCGGGGTTGGACGCGAACGTGAGCTGGCGCGTGACCGGCGCGGTCGACGTGTCGACGCCGGTGACATCGACCCAGTTGCAAAGCAGGCCGGCGGCGTAGAGATCGCCCCAGCCCGCGGACACGCCCTGGTTGTGGCAATCGTAGGGCGTGTGCAGCGGCGACAGCTCGTTGTTCGAGATGCGCCCGGTGCTCTCGAGGCAGAAGCCGTTCTTGTTGAGCTCGTCGACGCCGGTGCCGAACGTGAAGTTGCCGTAGTACTCGAAGTGATAGTGGTTGTGGCAGGCGGAGTGGACGTACACGTTGTGGTCGATCAGCTCACTACCGAAACCTTCGACCGCATAGTCGACAGGCCCGATGTGGATCGGCTCGCCACCTTGATTGTGATCGTAGGAGTCGAACGTGAGCAGACGACGCCAGCCCGAACCGCCGACGCAGCTCTCGATCAGTGCGCAGCTGTTCGGCTGGAAGTAGCGGTAGATGATCCGGTTGTTCGACAGGCTGAGGTGGCCGGTGTCGACGACGACGAGATCCGGTGCGTCCTGCACGGTGACCGGACCGCTCCGCACCTGGGCTGCGACGGTCGCATCCCACGCGAGGCGCTCGAACTCGAGGTCAACGTCGATGCGGCCGATCGTGTCGCGCACGGCGCGGTCACAGGACCGGGTCGGCAGCGGCAGCGTCTGATGGCAGGCGAGGTTGTTCGGGTTCTCTGCGGTGCAGAGGTCATCGTAGAACTCCCACGCGTTCTCTTCGTCGACGCTCTGCGGCGGGAAGTCCTCCTCGTCCATGCACGCGTACCCGGTGCGCTGGATCAGCAGCGTCGGGTCGATCGGGAACATGAACGACTCGGTGTGCGTGCCGCCGATGGACGCGAGGTTCGGCTCGGTGGTCGCTGGCGAATCCTCGTCGGTGAGGATCGTGGTCGAGAACGTGAAGTCCCACGCGACCACATCGTGGTTGTCGGCGGTCGTACGGATCGGGCCACCCTGCGCGAGCGTGATCGTCCACGCCTCGGGCTCGGTGAGCGGAAGCGCGTTGCGGCCCTGGTTGGCCGGGTAGAACGCGCCACGGTAGACGAGGCGATACGTCGCGAGGCGGATCTGCTGCTTCGCGCGCTCGATCCAGTACGACTGCGGCAGCGCCATGAAGGCGGTCGCAAGGCGGGTGCGCGAGGCGAGCGGGAAATCCTCGAGCAAAACGCCGACCGTGCTGCTCGCGGTCACACCGACGAGCGCGCCCATCGGGTACGTGATCGGCGGGCCATCGGGGCGCGCGTCTGACATCGCGTCGGTCATCGCATCGCTGCCGCCCATCGAGTCGCTGCCACCGCTGTCGTCGGTGACGCCTCCATCGTCGTCGAGATTGTTCGTGTCGTTGTCGCCGCACGCGACGAGCGTCAGTACCAGATAGACCACGGGCAGCCGCACCATCCGCGCACCATAACATCACGACTAGTAGCCGGAGTAGATGTACGCGTCGTCGTCGTTGGCCTCGGTCGCGGATGCGAGCCATTCGGACGTTCGCTCGTCGAGCTCGCTGTACCGCTGCAGGGCCAGCGCCGAGTCGTAGCGGAGCTGGTACGGGGTGCCAGCGTCGAGCACGACGCGGCGCAGCTCGCCGATGCCCACCGCATTTCCAGCCATTGCGTAGATCGCGTACTGCTGCACGCGCGAGTCGGGGTCGCGCATCATCTCCTTGATCCGCAGCTGGGCGGACCGGTCTGTCTCCTCCCGCAAGTTCTGCAGCGCAGCGACGCGGTCGTCGGCATCCGAGCTGCGCGTCATGCCGATCAGCGCCGAGCGCGCCTTGTCGCCGCCGACGGAGCGCAGCGCAGACGCGACACTCTCGCGGACGCCAGGGCTGTTGTCGTCGAGTGCGCTCGTGATGATCTCGACGACGCGCGGGTCGCGGCTGTCACCGAGTGCGCGGACCGCGACGGACCGGACATCACCTTCGGTCGTGTGCACCGCGTTCTCGATGATCTTGAGCGAAGCCTTGCTGCCGATCTCGCGCAGCGACTCCACCGCACGCATCGCGACATTCGTGTCCTCGCTATTGATCGCGGTCTCCGCGAGTCGCACGCCGTGCGGCGAGCCGCCGGCGATCAGCTTGCGCATCACGAGCGGGGCAACGCTCGGGTTGCGCTCGCCCGCCTGTGCGAGTGCAGCCGCCGTCGAGTCGTCAAGGCGGTAGCTGTCGAGCGCGCGCACGCTCGCGTAGAGCAGACCCTCATCGGTCGTCGACAGGGTGGCGACCAGCGCATTGCGCGCCTCCTCGGTGCCGGCGCCGGCGAGTGCATTGGCGGCAGCGATCGCTTCCTCGGGATCCTTCGCGCGCAGCGAGTCGCGCAGCATCTCCCCCACCTGCGGATCGCCGCGCTTGTCGGTGGCCAGCAGGATGATCGCGCGGACCTTGAGCGGGCCGTGCTCGCTGCGCACGAGCTCGATGAGCGTGGTCAGGGCGGACTGGGTACCTGCGTGAGCAAGCAGCTCGAACGCGCCGAACTTGCGCTCGTCGTCGCCGCTCCTGGCACGCGCGACCACGAGGACCATCGCCTCGGCGTGGTCACGACCGAGCAGGACCGAGAGCGCGCTGACCGCGGTCGCGCTGTCGCTCTTCGCGATCACGAGGAGCGCCGCGTCGACATCGGGGCCGTTCATCGCGGCGAGCTCGGTGATCGCGTCGTCGGCGAGTGGCCCGTCTGCCATCGCGACCGAGATCAGCAGCTCGCGTGCCTCCGGCGTGTCGGACTGGGCGATTGCTGCGAGCGCGACCTCGGCAATCTCGCCCTCTTCGCTCTCGACGATCTTGGCCAGCGTCTCGAATGCGAGTGGCGTGTGGACGCCGCCGAGGGCGCGAACCGCCTCCTTGCGCAGATCCGCCATCCCATGGAGCGCGATGTCGGCCAGGATCACGCCGCCCGCTTCGCCGGCACGGCCGATCGCACGGATCGCGCTCGGCCCGAGCTCGGAGTCGCCCGCCTCGACAATCGTGACGAGCTTCGCGAGCGTCTCGTCGTCGACATCCTGGAGCGATTCCATCGCACGCTGCGCGATGAGCACGCTCGGCGAATCGATCATCCCGCGGAGTGCTTCCTGCACCTCGGGCGTGTGGGTCTCGGCGAGCACCTCGAACGCGACGCGCTGGGTCTCTTCGTTGCCGGTCTCGGCTACCTGCGCGATCACTGCGATCGCAGCGGGTGTCGTGAACTTCGCGAGCGAACGGATCGCTTCGTGCGAGCCCGTGCGTTGCACGATCTCGATCAGGATCAGCTCGGCCTTGGGACTCGCGGTCTCGCCGAGTGCAAAGATCGCGCTCGTCGCGACGTGACTGCGGTTGTCCTTGGTGAGCGTGATGAGCAGGTCGACCGCGTGGTCGGTGGCGATCCGGCCGAACGTATCGATCACGAGAGCGGGCACACCCTCGCGCGGATCGGATACCAGTGGCATCAGCGCATCGATCGCGTCGTTGCCACCGACCATCGCGAGGCGCTCCGCGATGCCATGCATCTCTGCGAGGTCGCGCGATGAGAGCAGCTGCTCGACCAGCTCCCGGGGTGACACACCGAGAGCCTGGGCGCCCAGCCGCATCGGTCCCTTGAACGCACGTGCCGCCATGGGCGCGCCAGGGGCGGCGAAGGGTGCGGGCGTGCGCACCCACGAGTAGGCGACCAGGGCGGCGAGGACACCGCACAGGACTTTCCACCGGCGAACGGACGGGTGCGCGATCATCGTCGACGACGAGACAGCGAGCTCACCACGCGGGTTGCGACTTGTTTTGGCGGGAACCTCACAGCCAATGCCGGTGTCGAAGGGCCCAGACGCCATGCGTTCCAGGTAATCAGGACCGCTGGATGTCGGCGAGACGTCCGCTATCACGCCGTGTGGCATGCGCGCCGTGGGGTTCGCTGTCGCTGTCGCACCGAGCATCCACGAGCCAGGTGCCCGGTGGAGGCGCGGCGGTTACATCAGGCGAGCATCTCGTCATCCTCGGCAGGAACGCTGTCGGGATGGGCGACCTCGATATCGATGTGCTTGGCCTGTGGGATCACGGCGCGAATGCGGACCTCGAGCGCATGGATCTCGGTGGCGATCAGGTCGGTCACGATGGCTGACACGCGGCGCATCGCGCGCTCCCGCTGCTCGAACGAGATCTCGGTCGACGCGCTGTGGAGCTTCTCCGCGATGTAGTCGTTGTCGAACGTGATCTCGGCCTTGAGGATGTACGACTCGGGCGTGAGCTCGCGCGTCTTGACGTCGCGGACGCTGCGGACGCTGGGATGCTCGAGGACCGAGTTGATGAACTTCTCCTCGGTTCCTTCGGGTACCGCGCGGCCGAGCAGTAGCTCGCGATTCTCGGTGACCAGCAGGAATGCGATCACGCCGAGCAGCACGCCGATCACCAGCGACGCGATGGAATCGAACACTGGGTTGCCGGTGAAGTACGACGCGGCGATTCCGAGCGCTGCGAGCGTCACGCCGAGCACCGCGGCGCCGTCTTCGAGCAGGATCGCGGTGGCGGCTGGGTCCGCGTGCTCGCGCACGTATTCGAGGAGCGGCATGGTGCCGCGCAGCCGCGAGATGCGATCGAGCGCGAACAGCAGCACGCCGCCTTCGATCACGAACGACGCCGCGAGCACGATGAACGTGAGAGCGCTGGGGTTCGAGGTGTGCGGATGAATGAGTGTGGTGACGCCGTGATAGAGCGTGATGCCGCAGCCGATGAAGAAGATGCCGGACGCCGACAGGATGCCGAACACGAAGCGTTCGCCGCCATAGCCGTAGTGGAAGCGATCGTCGGCAGCGCGCTGGCCGCGCTTGAGGCCGATGAACAGCAGCAGCTGGTTGCCGGTGTCGGCGAAGCTGTGGATCGCCTCCGACAGCATCGCGGGCGACCCCGACAGCAGAAACGCGAACAGCTTGATGATCGTGACGAACGTGTTGCCCGCGAGCGCCGCGATCACGGAGCTCAGGGAGGACGCGGGTTGCACGGCGATACTCTATACACCGTGCGTCAACGGCCCGGGAGAAGGCGGGGGCCTCCACTTGGGGTACCGGTCGAGGTGACCGGTTTGTGCAACACGACGGTGCGCCCTGCCTCGCGGCCCGCGGCATGAGCCCCGCTTGCGCGTACGTGGCGCCGGCGGGTGGTGATGCGCGGATAGCGAGCGCGGAAGAATGTATCGAGGTTGCCGTCGCCGACCCAGACCAGGCCCACGCCCGCGAGCTCCTTGCGCTCGCCGACCAGCTTGTCGCGGAAGCCGCGCATCACGCCCGACTGGTAGGCGAGCCGGTCGCGGCCGCCTCGCACGCGCCGGTCGCCGCGGTTCTCGCGCCACAGACGCTCCGCAGTTCCCATCAGGAACGCGTGCACGTGCTCGGCCATCGCGACGTTCTCGCGGGTGCCGATCACCTCGAACACCTGGGCGTGGGCGCCACCGAGTGGTTGGTAGACCGGTACGCGAATCACCTCGACGAAAAAGAACTCCGAGATGATGCCCATCACTTCGAGCTCGACGGGGCTCGCGCGCCGGCTCGGAGTGCCGAGGTGGATGACATCGTAGGCGTGGTTGGTCGCGGCCTGCTCGATGTTGTGGCGGAGCATCAGCTCGTGCGCCTTCTTCATCGCGAGCTCGGCCTCGTGCTGGTTTTCGCTGCCGGCGAGCGCGAGCAGCTTGCGGATGCGATCGAGCACCCGATCTTCGAGACGCGCCTCGCCCATTACGATCGGTGCGCCGGCGGCACGAGCGTCGATCCCGCGCTCGGCGCACACCCGGCCAAACGTCGGGCCGTGCGGCGGCTCGTCCTTGACGCCCAGTACCTCGTCGACGAACTGGTGCGCCATCTCGTGCTCGAGCACGCTCTTGACCTCGAGCCACGGGCGCGCGAGCACGAGTGGCCGCGACAATTCGAGCGTGCGCGTCGCCGGAAGCCAGCGGCCGAGGCGGCTGGTCGTGTCCGATAGCACGAGCACCGGCTTCTTGAGCCGCTTGCCGAAGTGCGTCTCGTTCTGATGATCGTAGAGGCGGCGCAGCTCGCGCATCAGCGCGGCTTCGAGATCGGCAGACAGCTCGGACATTGGAGCCCTCGCAGTGTGCCCTACCAATCTGACGTCGCAACCTCAGAACCGGAGCGGAGCTGACGCGACCGACCTGATCGAACGACATGTGCCAGCACGAACAGCAGGAACAATGCCGACCCATCCGGGGTGCGCTGCGACTGGCAACAGCCGGAGTCCCCGTCAGTTTCACCGACAGGGCCAATGGGTCCGGCATCGCCCGAGGGAGTGCCATCCCCGTCGGTGCCTGGGTCTGTTTGCACCGGCGGCCGCGTCGTATCGCAGACCGCCACCGAGTGCTCGAGCGCACCGACCGTGAGAGCCCCGTTTGGACGCGGTGCCGCACAGTAGTCGTTCGTCACGTCGGCCCGCATGGGACCCGCGCCGATCAGCGAGCTGACGTCGCCAGTCACGGACAGATCACCCGTCAGCGGTGCCGCGTACCACTGCTGGAACTGCGAGAGCGCGACGTTCTCCATGTTGCCGTTCGTGGTCATCATGCCGAGGTTGCGCTCGCGCGCGACGCTCGTCATCAGATTGCCGACCGCCTCGCCCGTCGTGGTCGCGAAGCGGAAGTCGATGCCGGTCGTCGCGATCAGCGTGTTGTAGAGGATGTGCGTGTCGACCGACTCGTTGAGATAGATGCCGACGTCGGAGCAGTTCGCGATGACGTTGTTACGCATGGTGCCGCCGGTGTGCTCGACGTCGCACTCGACGCCAGGATCGAACGCGGGTGCGCAGAATGCGTTACCGGTGCCACCACCACCGAACGAGAGCCCGATGCGAGCACCACCGGTCGTGTCGCGCGAGCAGATCACCAGGTTGCGCTCGAACAACCCGCGATTACCGCCGCTCTTCATGAACGCGGCGTAGCTGATGGTGTCGCCACCCATCTTCTGACCGTCGTGGATGTAGTTGCCACGCACGATCCAGTCGTCACCGGTATCGATGTTGAGCTTGGTGACCGGGTTGTTTGTCACCATGCGAGCGCGCGTGTCGCTGACCTCGTTGTATTCGATGAGGCCGCGATGCGGGATCACGTAGGTCGCGTTGATGAGCTGCGCGTTGACCTTGAGCTGCGCGTTGAAATCACGCACGCGCGAGTGACGCAGCACGAACGACTCTGCCGCACCACTGACATGAAACGCGTGCTCGCAGTTCGCGTCGACCGCGCACACGCCCGTGATGTCGAGTTGCTCGAAGTGCCAGTGCGGTCCGGTGACCTTGAAGCCTTCGAGCGCGTTGAACGTGATGTGCGCACCGAGCGGGGTCGCGGCACGCACGACGATCGGCTCCGCAGCCGTGCCGACCGCATCGCACGTGACGTTCGCGGACAGCGCATAGGTGCCGTCGGCGAGCACAATCTCGTCGCCCGCCTTCGCGTTATCGATCGCTGTCGTGAGCTCGGCCGCGTTGGTGACCGAGACGATCGCGAGCCGATCACCGAACCACGAGTGCCATGACCGCGAGAATCGCGAGGATCGCGACAAACGCGGTGAAGAACGAGACGTTCGACATCGACCACTCGGCGGGCTCGTCGCCTGCTCGAAAGTGCGCGAGCCGCACGCGATCGCGCTCGGCGAAATCGCGCGTCTCGGATTTTGCGACCCGAAGGCGAGATACCGTCATGGCGGGACTGTGGCGCACCCACGGACCGAATGCCAATTCTGACCGCCTGGCGTGTTACGCATGGCGCGATGTCAGAACGGCGCGCCGGCTTGATCCAGGGCGTGCTGGCCTATGGGCTATGGGGCGGCGTCGCTGCGTACTGGAAATTACTATCCGATGTCGAGCCGATCGAGCTGATCGCTCACCGCGCCCTGTGGGGTCTCCTCGCGTTCGTCGCGATCGTCCTGATCGCAGGCGAATGGGGCGCGCTGCGCACGGCGATGCGAGATGTCCGGCTCGTCGCGACGATGGCGGCATCGGGCGCACTGCTCGCGCTCAACTGGGGGGTGTTCGTGGCCGCGACGATTCACGGCTACCTGCTGGAGGCGAGTCTGGGCTACTTCATCAATCCGCTGGTCTCGATCGCGCTCGGCACGCTCGTGCTGCGCGAGCGCCTGCGCCGCTTGCAGTGGGTCGCGATCGCGTTCGCTGCGGTCGGCGTTGGCTTGCTCACGTGGCACGCGGGCCGCGTGCCGTGGGTGTCGCTCGTGCTCGCAGCGACGTTCGGGCTCTACGGCCTCGTGCGCAAGACCGCGCGCGTCGAGGCGATGGTGGGCTCGGCGATCGAGACGTTCGTGCTGGCGCCCTTCGCGATCCTGTATCTCGTCGTGATCGGCGGCGGCGTTGCACCGCATGCAGACGGCGGGACCATCGCGCTACTCGCCGGCACGGGCGTGGTGACTGCTGTCCCTCTCGTGTTGTTCACGAGCGCCGCGAGGCGGCTGCCGTTGTCGACCGTGGGCTTTCTGCAGTACCTCGCTCCAACCGGCCAGTTCCTGCTCGCGGTGCTCGCTTTCGGAGAGCCGCTCGCGCGCGAGCGCCTGCTCGCGTTCGGCTGGATCTGGGCAGGTCTCGCCGTGTTCTCGGTCGACCTGTGGCGGGCCCCGCGTGTGCCCTGAGGAACGACGACGCTGCCTATCCGAGGCGACACGCGTGTGCCATGGTCAGCTCGTGAGCACACGTACTGCCTGCGTGATCGCCGATGCAAAGCCCGAGCAGCTCGCCGAGTACGCCAGAGACACGATCGAGATCCGCGCGAACCGGCTCGGCACGCTGTTGACCGGCCGTCCTGGTCCGCTCGTGATCGATCTGGCGCACCAGCTGGCTGGCCCGGTCTACGACGTGATGTGGAACGCGACCACGAGCTGGTTCGCGGTCACGATCTTTCGCGGCGACAATGTCGTGCGCTGGGATAACCGGCCCGGCACTGACTGCGGCTATCCACGGGCGGAGGATGTCCTCGGCGCCACCACCCCGCGCACGATCCTCGAGGCGCTCGACGTGCCGGCGGGCGCGATCGGCTACGCCGAGGCATGAGCCGCGCGGTGGCTATTTCGCGGCCGCGAGCTGCGCCTTGATGAACGCGAGGGCCTGCGGGAACCGCGTCATCAGATCGGGCTGCGCGAACAGCGCCTGCTGCACCACGCCCTCGAGGCGGAAGCTCGTCGACGCGTCTGCATCGGCCGAGGCGGCAACGAGGTTCTTTGCAAGACCGAGCGCGGTACCCGAGTGCGCGGTGAGCTGCTCGGCAAGCTCGTTCGTCCTGCGTGCGAGCGCGTCGGCATCGGCGACGACCTCGTGCACCATGCCGTAACGCTCCGCGACACCCGCGCGAATCAAGCGACCGGTCATCACGAGCTCGCGCGCGCGCGGCTCACCGACGGCGCGCACCAGGCGCGTGGTGCCGCCGACGTCCGGCACGATCCCGAATGCGATCTCGGGAAGCCCCATCACGCAGTCGTCACTCGCGATGCGAATGTCCGCCGCCAGTGCGAGCTCGAGTGCCATGCCGACGCACACGCCGTGCAGGGCGGCGATCACCGGCTGATGCAGGCGCGTGATGCGATGAAAGGTGTCCTGCAGCTGATGATGCAGATGGAGGAACGGCGTCGACTGCGTCGCGGCGAAGACCTCGGTGAGCAGGGAGTGATCGATGCCGCTCGAGAACACGTTGCCGCGCCCGCGCAGGATCACGACGCGCACCGAGCGGTCCGCACCGATCGTGTCGAGCGCGGCGCCGAGCTCCTTCATCATCGCGGCGTCCATCGCGTTGCGCTTGTCGGCGCGGTCGAGCCAGACCGTCGCAGTGGTTCCGCTGCGCTCGACCGTGATGCGTGGTGTCGTCGGGGGCGTCGTCATGGACGGGCAGTTTACACGGTGCGGTTCTCGGGTAACCGCCCCTGGAAATTGCCGCCAGTCGCCTCGCAGCTGCTAATATTCACCTGTGGGGCTGTTGCTACGCGTGTCGCCGATGCTCGGCATCCTTGCGGGAGCCTGCGGCTCGGACAACGCCGCGCCCGACGCGATGCCCGATGCCCCGCCGCGCTGCGATCCGAGCGCCCCGTTCGCGGCACCGGTGCCGCTCGACGGGCTCAACACCACGCTCGACGATGCGACCGCACGCCTATCGCCCGACGAGCTCACCATCGTGTTCACGCGGCGCCAGACCTCGGCCCTCTACGATCTCTATCAGGCCACGCGCGCATCCCGCGATGCTGCGTTCGGCTCGGTCGAGCTGCTCGCGACGGTGAACTCGGTGAACTCCGAGGTGTGGCCGTCGATCTCGCTCGATGGCCTCACGCTCGCGTTCGATTCCGACCGCGGCACGCCGGGCATGTTTCGCATCTACTTCGCCAAGCGCGCGACGACGGCCGAGCGCTTCGCGGCCGCGACGGCGGTTCCCGAGCTGATGGTGCGCGAGGTCAACCCGCTGCTCGTCAACGACCACGCATTGTACTTCACCTCGGTCGTACGCACCGGCCAGGGCCTGGAAGACATCTGGCGCGCCGAGATCAATGTCAACGGGATGGTCGGTACACCTGCCGCTGTGCTCGGCGGTGTGAACTCACCTGCCGAGGAAGTGGCCGCGACGCTCACCGAGGACGAGCTCCGCATCTACTTCCGCCGCACCGTCGGGACCGAGCCGGACATCTTCACGGCGTCACGCTCGACGGTGAACGATGGATTCGGCGCATCGACGCCGGTTCCCGGTCTCTCGGTCGCCAACGTCAACGAGGTCCCGAGCTGGGTGTCGGCGGACGGCTGCAACCTCTACCTCTACAGCGACGCGCCCGGTGGTGCAGGTCTGTCGGATCTCTACGTGGCACGTCGCGGCGAGCCCTAGGGTGCGCGAGTGGCTCGTGCTCGTCGCCGGCTGTGGCCGCGTCGGCTTCGATGCAGTCACCGATGCGCAGCCCGGCGATACGCTCGCGGTGCAATGCCCGGCCGACTACCTGCCAGTGCTCGGTAGCACGCAGCTCGGCACGAGCGACTTCTGCGTGATGCAGACCGAGGCGCGAGCGTGGCGCGACACCAACATGAACGGCAGCTTCGAGACCACGGAGCTCGACGACGACGGCTGCGAGACGCCGGCATGCGATGTCGAGTGGACCTCGCCCGGATACCTGCCGGTGAACCCGCTGCCGGTGCTCGCGGATCCGTGGCGTAACGTCAGTCAGGTCGTGGCGCAGACCGCATGTCGCGGGCTCGGCGCTGGGTACGATCTGATCTCGAATCGCGAGTGGATGACGATCGCGCGCGGCGCCGAGCTGATCGGACGCAACTGGTCCGGCGGCGCATCGGGAAGCGGGCGGCTCGTCGAGGGCCATACCGACGGGTCCTCGGTGTTCGAGCCGATCTCTGACCCGAGCGATCCGTACACCGGCACCGGCAACGACGCATCGCAGCTACCTGATGTCGGCTGGGAGCAGCGTCGAACCCTCGAGTACGCACCCGGCCTCGTGATCTGGGATTTGCCCGGTCACGTTCAGGAGTGGGTCGACTGGACCACGGGCGGTCCGCTCGATGGCGTGCCGTCGCCGTGCACGATGACCGGCGAGCTCCCCGGCTACACGTGCGCAGGCCTTGTCGCCGACGACTTCCAGTCGACGACCGGCACCTACGGCACCGCGCAGGGTGCGGGCCTCGTGGTCGGCGGCAGCGGCAATGCGGTGCGACGCGGCGGTCAGTACAGCGACCGGCCGCTGGGCAATGCCGGGATCTACGGCTTCAACACGAACCGCAACCGCATCGACGTCTTTCCCGCCACCGGCTTTCGCTGTGTGTACCGACCCTAGTCCTTGACGACCAGCACGTGGATCGCCTTGACGATCACGCGCACCCGATCGCCCGGCTTGATGCCGAGCTCGGCGAGCGAGTCACTCGTCATCACCGACGACATCGCGGCCGGATGATCGATCTCGAGCTGGACCTGGCTCATCACGTCGCCCTGCTTGATCGCCCCGACAGTTGCCTGGATCTGATTGCGCGCACCGAATTTCATCTGCGCATCATGCCATTGAACCGTGAATCACATGAGCGGCGGAGGCGTCCACAGATCCTCGTCGGGCGACGAGATCTTGAGACCCGAGAACGCGACGGTCTCGCTCTTCATGCCGATGTTCTGGACCGCACCTGGATACTTGATCCCGTCGACTTCGCTCCACTGGGTGACCGCGTAGCCCTGGCGCTCGTTCTCGGCCTTGCCCGCCTTCTGGATCTCGAAGCGCGCGATCAGGTTGGTCTCGCGGTCGATCACGACGAAGTAGATCGCGTTACGCGTGCGGTCCTTCGTATCGAACGTGACCTTGAGGACGTCTTGCTCCTTGCCATCCTCGCTCTTCGCCTCACCGGCGACCTCGAGCTTGGTTCCCGGCTCCTCGAGCATGAACGGCATGAACAGGATCGCGGTGTCGAACTCCCACCGGTCGGTGGCCGCCTTGATCGCGTCGGCTGCGCCACCCTCGATCTTCTTGAGCTTGTCTTCCTTGCTCATGAAGACCTTGCCGTCGTCCGCATAGAGCGAGCGCATCACGACGATGTCGCCACCCTCGCGCTTGGCCTTGGCCCAGTGGCGGCCGTTCCAGCGGTCCCACGCTTGCTCGCCGCCGATCACTTCCTTGCCGTCCTGCTGGATCGACACGGTCCAGCGCAGCTGCTTGGCGCCGGTCCACTTCGGAGTGCCGCCGACCGCGGCGATCACCTTGTCGGCGAGCTCGAGGGCCTTCGCGTCCTGGGATGTGCGATCGAAGACTTCGGCGCCTCCGGGGTAGCGCGCGTAGGTGGTGCGGCTCGGACCACCGCAGGCGGTGGCGAGCGAGAGAGCTGCAAGCAGCGAGACGAAACGCATGCTGCGCGATACGACAGTTGGTGAGGGTGTGTCAAACGAGACAACGCTTGTGCCGAACTCCCCACCCGGGATATGCCCGCCGCGATGATGACGATGCGTCTCGCGGTCGCCCTGCTGGCCACCGGCTGTGTCACCGAGGAGCTGGCCACCCGCGAGTCGAACATCATCGGCGGCACACGCTCGCTCGGCGTCGAGGCGACCGTGATGCTCGCGGGGTTCCCGTCCGACCGGTCGGTCCTGCACACGTGCACCGCGGTCGTCGTGTCGCCGACCGTACTGCTGACCTCGGCGCACTGCGTGGATGAGCCGAATCATCCTGACTATCTCTACGGCGTGTTCACCGGCGACGACGCCTCACCCTATCCAAACCTCGCGGCGCTCGAGCCCGCGCTCAAGACCGTCAAGAGCGTTCACCCGCACCCGCAGTACTCGCCGAACCTGCCGTTCTACGCCGACATCGCGGTGGTCGTGATGAACGCGCCGCTGGCGAACGCTCCGATCGCGATGCAGCGCGGGCCCCTCGACTCGACGGTCGTCGGCAAGCCGGCACGGATCGTCGGCTACGGCCAGATCACGTACGGGCAGTACAACTCGACGCGCTACGAGGCGATGACCACCGTGCAGTCGATGGAGAACGACACCGTCGTGGTCGGCGACTCGCAGAAGCGCGCGTGTCTCGGCGATTCGGGTGGCCCCGCGATCGTCGAGGGCACGCTGATCGGCATCGACTCCTATGGTCCCGTCGGCTGCGATGCGGCCGCGCACTACCGGCGCGTCGACTCGTTCATGGCCTTCATCACGCCGTACGTGCCGGAGCCGACTCCGATGCCCGATCCCGATCCGGATCCGGATCCCGAGGATGACGACGACGGCGACGACGACAGTGGTTGTTCGACGGGTGGCGGGAGCGGCGGTCTCGCGCTCGTGCTCGCGTTCGGATGGATCGTTTCGCGTCGCAAACGCCGCTGAGCGCGGCCGGATATTTTTTCGTGAGCGTTCGTACAACACGACGCGGTCGTGAAAATTCCTGTACGACAATTCATACAGCGACGAGCCGTCGCGATGTTTTGCATGGTGTTCGCATGGCCAAGCGACGCAAGAAGCGCTCGAGCAAGTCGAGCCTCCCATTGGCAGCTCAGACCATCGCGTTCACCGCGACCGAGGAAGCGTTCTTCGCCGCGGGCGAGAGCGAACCGCATCTCGCGGAGATTGCCGCGTACGACGCCGGGACGGACCGGCCGAGTCTGTGGCGTCGCCTGTTCGCGCGTGCGAACCTCGCGGCGTGAAGGACCTCGCGAGTCGGGTTGCATGGATCACCGGAGCGGCGAGCGGCATCGGCCTCGCGCTCGCTCATCGGCTGGCTGCCGAGAACATGAAGCTGGTCCTCGTCGATATCGAGGACGGGCCGCTGCGCGAAGCCGAGGCTGCGCTGACCGCCAAGGGCGCGAGCGTCCTCGCGCTGAAGGTCGACGTCGGCAACGGCGCGGCGATGGAAGCGGCAACCAAGCAGGCGCTCGACACGTTCGGCGTGGTGCACGTGATCGTGAGCAACGCCGGCGTCGGTGGTGGCGGCGGTCCGATGTGGCAGATCAGCGAGGCCGACTGGAAGTGGGCACTCGACGTGAATCTGTGGGGCGTGATTCACGCGATCCGCTTGCTGTTGCCGCCGCTGCTCGCCAGTGGTGAAGAGGGCCACGTGGTCAACACCGCGTCGATCGCGGGACTCACGTCGACCCCGTTCATGGGGCCGTACACCGCGACCAAGCACGCGGTGGTCGCGACCTCCGAGTGTCTCGCCAAGGAGCTCGAACTGACGAAGGCCAAGGTCGGCGTCAGTGTCCTGTGTCCCGGTTTCGTGAAGACCAAGATCGCGTCGTCGCATCGCAACCGGCCAAGTGACGCGCCAGCGTCGACCGATCCAGACGGTCGCGGCAAGCAGTTCGCCGGTGTGCTCGACCAGCTCGTCGCCGCCGGTGTCCCCGCGGAGAAGATCGCCGATGCCGTGGTCGATGCGATCCGCGAGTCGCGGTTCTACATCCTGACGCATCCCGAGATGAAGCCGCAGGTCGAGAAGCGCATGGAGCAGATCCTCGGCGAGAAGCAGCCCGGGATCGATCCGATGTTCCGCGCGCTGTTCGGCGGCTAACGACTACGCGGTCGGCATCATCAGGTCGCGCATGTCGGAATCGAGCGACGACGTGATGTGCTCGATCGACTTGCCGCGCAGGCGCTGCTTGGTCGCCTTGAACGCCGAGCGCGGCAGGGCGCCAAGGCGTGCGGCCTCGGTCTTCGCATGCTCGAGCAGCGTGTCGCCTGCGACGACCGCGTCGATGTAGCCGGCAGTGACCGCCGTCTCGGGCTTGTAGATCTTGGCCAGCAGCGTCGCGTTCGTCAGCTCCGGCTTGACCAGACGGTCGCGTGCGAGCTCCATCGCGAGGACGGGCACCGGCATGCCGAGCGAGACCTCGTTGAGGCCGATCTTGAACTCGCCCGCCGCGGCGACGCGATAGTCACCGGTGAGCACGACGAGCGCGCCACCGGCGAGCGCGTGGCCCGTGCATGCGATCACGAGCGGCACCGTCGAGCCGTACAGCTTCATGAGCAGCGTGGCGCCGGCGCGAAGCAGATCCTTCGCGTTGTCCGGTCCCGACATCATGACGCGCAGATCGAAGCCGGCGCAGAAGCGCTCGGGTCGCCCGGCGAGGACAACAGCATTTGCTTCTCCCTCCGCGCGTGCGAGGGCAGCGCCCAGCGCATCGATCATGGGACGCGACAGCGCGTTGGCCTTGCCGTCGTCCATGGTGAGGACGGCGACCTTGTTCTCGAGGGTGTATGAAACGAGCTCTGCCACAGCCGGACTGTATCGGCCTTTCGTGGCAGTTTCACGTCGTGGATGGCACACGTGCCTCGTTGCTCGAGATCCTGACGTGGATCGAGGCCGAGCTGGCGCGTGGGGCGACGGCCGTCGAGCTCGAGGTGCTCGACCCCGATCCGGGCGCCGGCCACTACGCCGGCGAGGCCGTCGAGGCGGGCATTCACCGGCCGCTGCGCGTGTGGATCGACCTGGCGGAGCGCCTCGGCCTGCGGTTGTGCACGCCGCGCAGCACCGATGGCGCGCGGATCCGCCTGCGCTTCGAGGTGCTTCATCGACCTGCGCGCCCCGGCACAGCCGGGACCTGCGATCGCAATGCAACGCCGCTCGACGGAGATGCGGGCACCGAGAAGTACGGCGCGGCCTCGGAGTTCGCGCGGATCAAGAAGCACGAGGATCCGGGGTTCGTCGTCGATCTGCGCGAGGCGCTCGAGCGGGTCGAGGCGCAGCAGACCTGGCGCGTGCTGTACGTCGGCTGCAACACCGGCGACGAGATCACGCTCGTGCGCGCGCTGTGCCCGGCCCTGGCGCCCGCGATCCACGTGGGGATCGATCACAGCGCGTCGGCCATCGCTGCCGCGCGTGAACGACTCAGCGGGGTCGAGCTGCACGAGATCGATGTCTCGGTGCCCGGCGCGCTCCGCGCCCTGGGGCGGTTCGAGCTCATCGTGTCGATCGGCACCCTGCAGAGCCCAGGTATCGACAGCGGCGACCTGCTGCGCACGCTCGTGCAGGACCACCTCAAGCCGCACGGCTCGGTCATCCTCGGCATCCCGAACTGTCGCTACGTCGACGGCGAGGTCGAGTACGGCGCGCGGATGAAGAACTTCCGGCAGCCCGAGCTGGGTCTGGTCGTCAAGGACATCGCCTTCTACCGCAAGTACTTGCAGCAGCATCACAAGCAGGTGTTCGTGACCGGCAAGTACGAGCTGCTTGTGACCGCCGTGCCGACCAAATAGATCCGGACACGCGCACAAACACTACCCGCGTTCCGGCACAGCCGCGTTCAACGAGCATGGCTGTCCTTCGCTCGGGTCTCGCACTCGCCTTCGTGATGTTGTCCTCGCCCGCCGCCGCCGATGTCGATGTCCAGGAGCCAGACATCGCCGTGGACTCGGACACCGCCGCGAAGGAGCTCACCTTCACCGAGGAGGTCAAACCTGCGGCCGCCGCGCCCCTCGAGATCGACTTGCGTCCGACTCCGGACGTCCAGCTCGGCTACGCCGGCGGGTACAACGACTACGACGAGGCGAAACCGCCGATCTGGCTCCCGTTCGGTCTGCTCGATCGAATGCGGCGGGCGCCGTTTCACATGAGCGCGACCACCGAGCTCGGCTCGCATGACGCCGGCGACGGAACCGCATCGCTCACCTTGCACGCCCAGATGTCGCCCGGCTGTGGCTGCAACATCGGCATCTACGCGACGCTGCCCGCCTCGATCGCGATGACCGACGAGAGCCGCAACACGCAGGCGCTCGCCGCGGGTGGGCCTATCGCGTCGCCCATGTCCCAGCCGCGCACGCAGCTCGGCACCCTCGATGTCGGCCTGTTCAGCGGCACCAAGGCCAAGGGACGCACGTCGTGGATCTATCGTGTCGGGTCGCTGCTACCCACGGGCTCGCGCGAACCACACCCGTGGCTGCCGAGCGCACGCGCGGGCGATCGCGTGCTCGAGCTGCCGCGCAGTGCCGGCGTCCGGCTCAGCACGTCGAAGATCTACGGCTGGAAGTCGTTCTTTGGCCTGTGCTTCGATAGCGCGTTTCGCATCGATGCCGGTGTCGATGTCGCATCCGTGCTCGCCCTCCCCGGCAATCCCGTGCATGTCGTCCCGCGCGCGGGTGTCGGGATGATGGCGACGTGGCACGGCAACTGGGTCTACGGCGCGGATGCCGTGATCTCTGCGGACCCGTTCGTCGACGACCGCACGAACCTTCGCTTCGGTGCGGGCCTCACCGCACGCTATGCGCGTCCCGACGGACGTCGGTCGGTCATCCAGCCCGCGGTCACACTCGCGACCGTGCGCACCCACGACGGCTGGAGCGCAAGCCTGCTGCTCGACCTCACGGCGAGCATGTCGCCCAAGGACTGATCACGCCGCGCGCGCGACGAGCGAATACATCAGCGGAGCGCTCGGCGTGCCTTCGGCCATCGCCCAGCTTTTACTTCTTGTCAGACTTGGCGGGCTCGACCTTCGCGGGCGGCGTCCACGCCTCGCCCTTGAACAGGCCGCCCTTCTCGAGCTCCTCGAGCATCTGGTCGATGCGCTGCTGCTTCGCGGTCGGCCCGTTCGCGAGCGCGATCCACTTCAAGTATTCCGCCTGCTGAAAATCCGGCCGGCCCTCGTAGGCCTCCATCAGCTTGCGCTTGGCGAGTGCGCCCTTGACGTTGCCGGGCATCGGCTGCTTTGCCTTGTTGGGAAACTGCGTGCGACTCATCGCGGAAGAGATACCACCACCGGCCTCGCCGCGTCAGGCGGGGAAGACGTGCGGGGTGAAATAACTCGCGACTGTCGACTGCGTGCTCCCGCGGCGGTGCACGCGCACGTCGAATGCGACATCCGGCGGTAGCGCTGCGAAGTGCCGCTGGCAGGCGATCAACACCTCACCGCGTTCGCGATCGAACGGAGCGAACGGTTCCTCGAACATCGTGCCTGCGCTCTCGGAGCGGATGATCACCTCGACGCGCTCGGCATCCGCAAGCTCGAGCCCGCCCAGGTGATGGACCAGCAGCTCGGCATCGTGGTCGAACATCACGCTCCTGCGTACGTCCGGCGAGAAGTCATTGTCGCGAATGACGTGACCTTTCAATCGCAGCGCCGCGAGTTGCTCGGTCGAGATCACGGGCGGGATCATCGAACGAAAGGCCTGCACGATGATCGACATCCGTTGCCCATCCGCTGCACACCCGTCGCATGCGAACAGCTGATCATCGATCGCGGCGACCTCGTCGGCGGTGAGATCGCTCGCCCAGTACGACACCCAGCGTTCGTCGCTGACGGGCGCTGTACACGAATGCTTGGTCACGCCGCAGCCTCCATGCAGTGGCGCAGCTGCGTCATCGCGCGATGCCGCACCACGCGCACGTTGCCGGAGGTCGTCTCGAGCACAGTCGCGATCTCATCGGCAGTCTTGTCGCGATAGAACGACATGAACAGCACCGACTGTGCGCGCGCATCGAGCTTCTGGATGCAATGGGTGAGCGCGCCGACGTCGACCGCCTCGGTCGATGGCAACACCGCACCGAGCTGTT
>JBBQFU010000070.1:0-33127 GCA_038322185.1 Haliangiales bacterium | reverse complement strand
AGTGTTGGTCGGATGACCTCGACCGGGGTGAGCAGCCCACGCCGGCGGTGCTCAGATCCGATCACCGCCGAAAACGACGCGCAGCGCCGCAGCACGCTCCTGTTTTGGCCGCCCGAATTACCGGGCAAGCTCTAGCTAGCTGTGCTCGAGTCCGTGAGGCGGTGCGTTAGCCATCGGCGCCGCGGTCCGAGGCGTTATGCGTTAGCTATCGGCGTCGCGGTCCGAAATCGGCGTCGCGCACCCACGTGGGTGTCCGGGATTCGGCCTCACCTCGCACGCTGCGCGCATCACCCACGTGGGTGTCCGGGATTCGGCCTCACCTCGCACTGCTGCGCAACTCGCCCACGTGGTGTCCGGGCTCGGCTTCGCGTCACACCGCGGCGTTGGCTATCGCCGCCGTTGCGGCTCCCTGATGCCGTCGCCTTCGCCGCTACCGTCACCGCTGCCGCTGCTGCTGCCGTTGCCGTCACTGCTGCCGCTGCTGCTGCCGTTGCCGTCACTGCTGCCGCTGCTGCTGCCGTTGCCATCACTGCTGCCGCTGCTGCTGCCGTTGCCATCACTGCTGCCGCTGCTGCTGCCGTTGCCGTCACTGCTACCGATGCCGCTGCCGATCTTCCCGCTCTCCGTGGACACCGGTTAGTGGGCAAGCCCGCAGCGAGCGGAGACGCTTGAATGGCTGCGCTGAGTGGACCTCCGCGTCCTGTCCGGCGGGGGCTCGCCTCTTGCGCTTGCTCGCGCAATCGGGCGCGCCGGGCGCGTGATCACCTGTGCCAGCGCGATCGGCCGCCGCATAGTTTCTCACTCTCGCGCCCGCTGCGCGAGCTGCGCGCTTCGCGGCTCGAGCCCCCGCCGGCCAGGCTGCTCCGGGGGGCCCCCCAAGGGGAATGAGACGCCAGCACCAGCGCCCTCACGAGCTCTCTATCGAACACGGACGCGTAGGTGCAGCTCCTCGACCACAACCTTTCTGGAGATCATGAACATGCTCGTTGCATACGAAGTTTCGAAGAACCTCATTCCAAAGCTCGCGCCGATCGTCGCCAAGATCGAGCTCAGCGATCGTGATCTCGCGGATCAGCTCCGCAGGGCCGCGAGCAGTGTCGTGCTCAACCTTGGCGAGGGCGCACGGTCGATGAAGGGCAACAAGCCCAAGCATTACGCGATCGCGCACGGCAGCGCTGGTGAGGTGCGAGCTGCGCTCGATACCGCGATCGGTTGGGGCTGGATCGATCAGCCGGGCGAGGCACTCGCGATGCTCGATCACCTGCTGAGACTCCTCTGGGGCCTCACGCATCCCAAGTAGGCTGCACGTGGCGCTCGCGGACTCGCGCGTGACCGGCGTTTTCGTGCACGCCCACGTGGGCGCAGTCTCTGCGCGCGTGCCCGCTTGCATGCTCAGCACGCCCACGTGGGCGCGCTCTGCACGCGCGACCCCGCCCACGTGGGCGCTCGATATGGCGCGTGGGGCGCCGCGTGCGCGTCGCCCACGCGGCTCGTCGCGCGAACGATCGGTGGAAGTTGTGCTCTGACCCCGTGCCGTCGGCAGGCGCTCATGCGTGGGTAAGTTTCCAGAGCAGCGCGAGCAGGCGGTCGAGGATCGCGAGCGCGTGTGCACCCTGGTCGATCCAGCCCCACGCGTTGGCGACAAATAGCGCCGCCTTGACCTCGTTGGCGCTGCCATGCGCGATCGCATAGTGCTTGTGCCGGTTCCCCTTGATGGACCGTTGGCCTTCCGCGAGGTTCAAGCTGACGCTGGTTGCGGCGCGCCGGATCTGATCGGCGAGATCGCGGTCGTTCCGCGCGATCACCGGAACGATCGGTGCGAGCGCCTCGATCAGCGTGTAGGAAACCTCGAGGGCGATGAAGTTGTGTCCGTTCGCGGAGTGGTTCGCGGAGTGGTTCGCGGAGTGGTTCGCGTGGCCGGGGTTTCTGTTTGACTGGATCATGTTCGTGTTCGCCTCTGTGTTCGCGATGTGGAGCTGCACCTACGCGTCCGTGTTCAATAGAGAGCTCATGAAGGCGCTGGTGCTCGCGTCTCATTCCCCTTGGGGGCCCCCCGGAGCGGCCTGGCCGACGGGGGCTCGAGCCGCGAAGCGCGCAGCTCGCGCAGCGGGCGTGACGGGCGCGGCAGAGTGGTCGCGATCGCGAGAGTGAGAAACTGTGCGGCGGTCGATCGCACAGGCACAGGTGTTCACGCGCCCGGCGCGCCCGATTGCGCGAGCAAGCGCACGAGGCGAGTCCCCGCCGGACAGGACGCGGAGGTCCACTCAGCGAGCCATTGAAGCGTCGAAGCGTCCCGTTCCCGTTCCCGGTTCTTGGTTCCCAGCTCCCGGTTCCCGGTTCCCGGTTCCCGGCTGCGGTTGCGGTTGCGGTTGCGGCTGCGGTTGCGGTTGCGGTTGCGGCTGCGGTTGCGGTTGCGCTACGCGATCGCGCGCACGCGATCGTTGAGCGAACCGTCAGCGCCGAACAGCTGCTCGCGCCAGCTGGCGAGCAGCGACTGCGTGTCGCGATCGTCGGGATGAAAGCCCGGCCCGAAGTAGGCGAGATACGCGGGCACCAGCCGCGTGAAGTAGCCGGGATAGATCCAGAGCCGCGTTGCACCGCGCACCCACCGCCACGGCTTCCACAGGATCTCTCGCGTCGCCATCAGGCGCGCGTGGGTGATCGCCTGCGCGGCGAAGAACACGACGGTGGTCAGCAACATGATCAGCGTGCGGCGTGCGTAACCACCCCCGGCCGCCGTGTAGACATCGAACGCGACGGCCTTGTGCTCGCTCTCCTCGAGCGCGTGCCACAGCCAGAGCGGGCGCACGCTCGGATCCATCTCGTTGCGCATGCGGTCGTCGCGCAGCAGCGCCTCGGCGAGCATTGCAGTGAAGTGCTCGAGCGCGCAGGTCGCGGCGAGCTGCGACTTCGGTGACAGCACGCTGCGCACCATGCCGAGGAACTTGCGGAGGCTCTTGTCGATGCGCGGCGCCTCCGCATGGCCGTGCGCGACCATCATGTCGTTGAACGCACGGTGCTCCTTGCCGTGCATCGCCTCCTGGCCGATGAAGCCGGTGATCGCGCGCTGCAGGTCGGGATCCGTGACGCAATCCTTGTGCTGCTTCACCGAGTCGACGAAGAAGCGCTCGCCCTCGGGGAACAGCAGTGACAGGGCATTGAGGAACGTCGTGTCGAACGCGTCCTGCGAGCACCAGTCGCGCGGGACGTTCGCGGGCTCGAAGCCGAACTCGACATCGCGGCGGGGAATCACCATGCATCCAGCATGCGTCGCGAGGCGAAAACGCCCTAGGTCCGCTCGTGCCGCCCGGTTATCATTTGGGGCCACGTGTTCGACCTTCCCGGCGCCTATCTCAAAGATCTCGTCGAGCTGACGGGACGTTGGCAGGTGCGGCCCGACGAACTGCTCGCCGGCCTGCCGGTCACGCTCGCGCAGCTCGCCGACCCCACGACGCGAGTACCGCTGCGGGTGTGCGAGGCGATCGCGGCGCGCGCACTCGAGCTCACGCGCGAGCCAGCGCTCGCGGTTCACTTCGGGCTGCAGATGCGGCTGTCGTCGCACGGGTTCCTCGGCTTCGCCGCGATGACAGCGGGCACGGTGCGCGAGGCGATCGAGCTCGCGACGCGGTTCGCGAGCACACGGACGTCGGCGATCGCGCTGTCGCTGTATGTCGAGGATGACACCGCATCGATCGTGATCGAGGAGCGCACCTCACTCGGTAACGTGCGCGAGCTGGTGGTGATCGCGCTGATCGTCGGCATCTGGCAGCTCGGCCAGGCGCTGACGGGCAAGGCGCTCGATGGGGCAGGTGAGTGCGCGTTTCCCGAGCCCGCGTATCTGCGCAACGTGCCGCAGGCCGCGCGGCTCACGTTCGATCGGCCCAACCATCGACTCGTGTTCCCGGCCCGTGAGCTCGCGCTCCCACTCGTGACGGCCGATCCGGTCGCGATGAGGCTGGCGCGCGAACAGTGCGAACGCGAGCTGGCAGCGCTCGTCGGTGCAGGTCTGCCGAGCCGCGTGCGGGCCGCGCTGCTCGCGCACGGCGACACCGACCTGACAGACCTCGCCAAACAGCTACGGATGTCGCCGCGCACGCTCAAGCGCCGGCTCGCCGAGCACGGCACCACCTTCTCGGACATTCGCGACGACGTGCGGCGCCAGCGCGCGCTGCTGTTGCTCGATAATCGGGCGCTCTCGATCGGCGAGATCGCGACCAAGCTGGGTTACAGCGAGCTCCCGAACTTCACGCGTGCATTTCGCAAGTGGACCGGCAAGACACCGCTCGCGTATCGTGAGCGCGCGCAGAGGACGAACCATGGCTGACAACGTGACGCGAGAGCTCCTCGCAATGGGTGTACGAATCGGAGCGATCGCCGCAATCCTGGGTGCGTTCTACGCGACCGTCGGGCTTGGCGGGCAGGCGCAGACGCTCGCGATCGGCGCCGCCGCTGCGTTTGGTAGCCAGGCGGCCGCGTTCACGGTGCGGCGGCTCGCCGGTGACAAGCGTGCCAAGGTGTTCATGATCGCGATCTTCGCCGGCCTCGCACTCGCCGCGACCCTCTACATTCTCGTCACCGCGCCAAAGCCGGCGGCACCGGCGCCCGCGGCGCCAGCGACTGGCAGCGCACGATGAATCTCGACGCCGCCTTCGTGCGCGGCGCGCTGTACCACGTGATCCGGCTGCTGGTGATTGTCGGTGTGCTCGTGGCGTGGCACAAGCTCATCGGCATGACCGAGACCTGGCACCGCCCCGTCGCGATCCTGGTCGCGTTCATCGCGGGCCACCTGTCCGCGCTCGGCGCGCGGCGCCTCGTCGAGTCGCGCATGCGTCAGCCCGACGACGGCTCGAACTGAATCGTTTAGTAGAACAGCGCCGCCAGCTGCGCGACGCTCTCGACGAGCACGTCGGGCTTCGCCGCGCGCAGGGCCAGTGGATCACGCAAGCCCCACGTCACGCAGATCCCACGCACCTGCGCGTTGCGCGCGGTCTCGATGTCGACCTCCGAGTCACCCACGAGCACACAGTCCCTCGGCTCGATGCCCAGCTCGCTGCACACGCTGACCAGCGACTGCGGGTCCGGCTTGCGCGGCCGATCCGCGCGCTGACCATGCACCACCTTGAACGGCCAGCGGCCGAGCAGCTGCTCGACGACCGCGACCGTGAGCTCGTGCGGCTTGTTCGACAGCACCGCGAGCACGTGCGACTTCCCGAGCGCGTCGAGGAACGCCGGCAGCTCGGCGAAGACCTTCGTGCCGATCACGGGGTGCGTCCGATAACGCGCCCGAAACGATGCGAGCACCGCCGGGACCTGGCTGGCCTCGGGCACCGCTCGCTGTACGAGCTGCTCGGCGCCGTAGCCCACCCATTCGCCGATCTCGACCGGCGTCCGCGGCGGCAACCCGTGATCGACCATCGCCGCATTGAGATGCGTGATGATGTCGCCGAGCGAGTCGACCAGCGTTCCGTCGAGATCGAAGATCACGGCGCGGGCGGTACGCATGACCGGTGGCTGCATGAGCCTGTCTAGCTGATTCTCAGGCGGGGCGCTTCTTGAACTTGACCAGACGTTGCCGGATCAACGCCAGCGGCTCGCGAATCAGCCGATCGAGGAAGGCACCACGCTCGGGAAGCAGGCCCTCCTTGAAGTGCGTCGGGCTCTTCGGGTCGAATACGGCCTTTTCCGGGATCAGCTTCTTGAGCAGGGGCCCCGCCTTCTCGTCTGCATTGCGGCGGTGGATGCGGAGCGCGTGAGACTTCGCGGTCGCGATCGCATCGAGCCGCGCCACCAGACCACGCGGTGCCGCGCCGACCACCGTGTCGAACTCATCGCGCGGCAGGCCGACGTGCTCGGCGAGTAGCTCGATGCGCGCGTTGCGCAGCGAGTCGGTTGCATCGGGGGCCTCCCACGCCACACCGAGCTCGGTGTCGTAGCCCATGCTGCGGTTCGACGTGTTCGCGCTGCTCACGAGCAGGAACCGATCGTCGACGGCCATCACCTTGGCGTGGATGAACACCGGGATGTCACCTTCCTTCTCGTCGCATGCGACCTGGTAGTAGACCCCGAAGCGATGGCCGGTCTCCGCCGCGGTCTTGGTCAGCCGCTCGAGGAGCTCAGCTTGATAGACCCCGATCGAGATCCGCTCCTTGAAGCCGGCGCTCTTCTCGGGGAGCACCATCACGATCTCGAGCTGATCCTCGCGATTGCTGCGCATGCGGGTCTCGAGGGCCTGCGTGATCTCGTCGCTCGAGAAGTACTGGTTCTCGATGTAGATGAGCTGCTTCGCGGAGCCGATCGCGCGCTCGTGCAGCTTCCATAGCTCGCGGATCGCGCGATGGTTCTCCATCTCGGGAAACGTGCGCGCGAGCGCGACGCGCGGTGCGAACACCTCGAACGTCGGCTTGATCTGGATCGATGTGCGCGGGCAATCGACGAGGTCGAGCTTCTCGCCGGCGGCCTTCAGCCACCGCTCGCAGAACCAGCCACGCAGCACGTCAACGGCGTCACCGCTCAGATACGACTGAACGTCGTGATATGGCGTGTATGTGCGCGAGCCAGAGCAGCGCTCCTTCGTGTGCGCCGCGTGCGTGCGGTCATCCCAGCGCGAGTCGCAGATGTCCATGCCGCCCACGAATGCAATGGCACGGTCGATCACGATCAGCTTTTGATGATGGCTCGCACCCGGCGGATGGCAGTTGTCCATCTTCCAGTGGATGCGCTTGTGACCCTTGATGTGAAACTTGAGGCGCTGCAGCGGCTCGCGTTCGAACGTGAAGATCGGCGAGCTGTCCCACGGCAGCATGTAGACGTGGAGGTCTGGCTTGCGCTTGCACAGCTCGGTCAACAGGTCGACGAGCTTGGTAGGTAGGTCGCAGTCCGTCTTGTCGTCGCCGCGCATCAGCTCGACGCCCGAGGAGAACTGCCAGCCCGCCATCAGGATGGTGTGCTCGGCCTTGCACGCGGCCTCGTAGAACGCGCGATAGAAGTCACGACCGTCGACGAGCAGGCCACCACGGCTGTGCTCGACGGTCGTCGCGCAGGTTTCACCAGGAATCAGTAATGGACGTGTCATGCAGCCTCAACAGAAATGTGGTGGAGCTCGGCAACCACGGGGAGGTGATCGGACGCCTTGCGCGCCGGTCCTCCCGTCCACGCCCCGGCACGGACAACGCCAAGCCGACCGCGGAAGAAGATGTGATCGATCGGTACAATCGGAGCAGGGGAGGGCCACGTGCGCGCGAAGCGAGTCGCGCTCTTGAGGCCGCGTGACAGCAGCCGATACGCGGGTGACCACGGGGTGCAGTTGAAGTCGCCCGCGATCACGAGCGCTTCGCCGGCCATCTCGGCCGCGATCGCCGCAACCTGGCCGGACCGCTCGCGGAACAGAACCGAGAGATGCGTGTTGATCAGCTCGAGCTCGCCGCCATCCCACGTGTGACGCGTGACGAGGGCGCACCGCGGCTGAGAGTTGCGGTGCTGGTGCAGCGGTAGATTGATCGTGCGGGTCTCGAGGATCGGCAGCCGGGACAGTGTCGCGATCCCGTAGTGACCACCATCCCTCTCGAGCGTGGGCGCGAACACGGCCGTCAGGCCGAGCATGGCGCCCAGCTCGTGGCCCTGATCGATGCTGCCGCTCCGCGTGCGGTTGACGTCGACCTCCTGGAGCGCCACCAGGTCGGGCTCGTAGGAACGGATCACATCTGCCACGCGCGGCAGGTCGATGGTGCCATCCTTGCCCTTCGCCGCATGGATGTTGTACGACATGACCCGCAAGTTGTTCGGCACACACGGAGGTCCAGCGAATCTCGTGCCAGAGACTTGCTGGCCGAAAAGGGATGCGCGCCAGCGCGCTCGGGATTTTCCCGCCACGCGTGGCGCGCATCGTCGTGCTCCACCTGCGAACTAGAACGCGTCGTCGATGTCCTTCTCGATCTTGTCGGTCCGGGCGTCCACGTCGTTCTTGAACTCCTCCCAGCCCGCCTCGGCGCGGGTACCGAGGGCGTCGATCTTGACGCTCAGCTCGTTGCGCTCGTTGCGCAGCTTGGCCGAGGTCTCACGCGCCTTCTCATCCGTGCGCGCCTCGAGCTCGCTCAGGCGAGCGTCGATCCTGGCAAGACGCTCCTTGATGCGAGCCGAGTACTCGACGCGCGCCTGCGCCACATTGCCCTGCGCCTGCGCCACGTCGTTCTGCTCCTCGACCACGTCCTTGCGGGCAGCGTTGACGTCCTTCATCTCGTCGCGAACGTCCTCGCGCTCATCCTTGAGGTCTTCCTGAGCCTTCTCGAACTTGGCTTCCGCCTTCTCTTCAGAGTTCTTGCAACCCGCACCAGCGAGCAGCGCGGCAGACAGCATCGAAATAAAGAACGTAGTACGCATAAATCCTCCGGGCCGACTCTTCTGCAACGGAGATGCCCGCCGGAACCCAGCGATTCTGCGTGCCTGACTTCGGTTCGCGCGCGCCCGAGCGCTCGCCACCGTGCGCGACCTGTCATCGATCGATTACGTCGGTCGCAAGCGCGCTAGGATTGTGGCGAATGATCGGCCAGGTGATCGGGAACTACCGAATCGTGTCCGAGCTCGGCAAGGGTGGCATGGGCATGGTCTATCGCGCCGAGCACACGCAGCTGGGCAGACCCGCGGCGCTCAAGATGCTGCTACCGCAGCTGTCTTCGGATGCGTCGATCGTTCAGCGCTTCTTCAATGAAGCGCGTGCGGCGTCGGCGATCGATCACCCCGGCATCGTCGAGGTCTATGACTACGGCACGCACACCGATGGTGCCGCATACATCGTGATGGCGCTGCTCAGAGGCGAGAGCCTCGAGAACCGCCTGCAACGCGGCCCACTGCCGCCGCTGGAGGGTGCATCGATCCTCGCGCAGGTGCTCGGTGCGCTCGCAGCGGCGCACCAGCGTGGGATCGTTCACCGCGACCTGAAGCCCGACAATATCTTCCTCACGCCGAACGAGCTGATGCCCGGTGGCATCCAGGTCAAGCTGCTCGACTTCGGGATCGCCAAGCTCGCGGACGAGAAGTCCGCCGGGTTCAAGACGCAGACGGGCATGATGATGGGAACGCCGGCGTACATGAGCCCCGAGCAGTGCATGGGCGCCGCCGATCTCGATCACCGCACCGATCTCTACGCGATCGGCTGCATCCTGTTTCACGTCCTCACCGGACGGCCGCCGTTCCTGAGCGATCAGGGCACCGGCATGATGATCGCCGCGCACATTCGCGATCCGGCGCCGCATCCGCGCTCGCTCAACCCGAACGTCCCCGACTCGTTGTGCGCGATCGTGCTGCGCCTGCTCGAGAAGGAGCCCGCGGCGCGCTATCAATCCGCGCTCGAGGTTCGCGACGCGCTCGTCGCTGCCGGTGCGAGCGGTGCATCGCGCCCGCCGGTGCCGTTCGATCAGTACGCCAACACGATCGCACCGATGCCGGCGACGATCGGCACGGGACCGACGACCGGCGCTGGATCGGCCGGCCAGATGATCGCGGCACAGTCGCTGCCGCCCGTGAAGAGCAAGACGGGCCTCGTGCTCGGCATCGCCGCGCTCGCTGCTGCGGGCCTGGGCGTTGGCGTGTGGGCCGCCATGCGTGGCGACGCCAAGCCGGCGCAGACAGCTCAGCTCGAGCCGGACAGGCCGGTCGAGAAGGCGCCCGACCAGCCCACCGAGCAGGTCACGCCCGCGGGCCGCCCGGTCGAGAAGACCGCAGCGGTGGTCGCAGCCGATGAGCCGCCATGCCCGCTCGGCAAGGTCCGCGGCTTCGACACCCACGGGCAGTGCTGCTGGCCCGAGCAGGCCTTCTCGACGGCGAAGAGTCGCTGCGTCGGTACGCCCGCGTGTCCCGATGATCACGAGGCGACCGGAGAAGAGTGCGTGGCGGTCGTCGCAGCATCGACGCAAGAAGTGAAGCCCGTCCCCGGCTCGCCGCCGCACTCGACGCGGCCGCCGCCGAAACCCGATCCGGACGCCCCACAAACCCCGGCGCCGACGTTCAAGCTCGATCAGAAGACCTATGCGCCGCGCGATCCGATCGTGATCACGTTCGCTTCGCCTGTCTCCTCGACGACTGCCAGCCGCGCGTGGATCACGATCGTCGAGGCAAGCAGGCCTCCGTCGCAGTACGGCACGTGGACCTATATCGACGACGGCGCGAGGACCGCGAAGCTGACCGTGCCTGATAGCGCGGGCGCGTACGAGGTGCGGCTCCACACCGACTATCCGACCAAGGCGACCAACGTTCGCCATTCGGTGCCGGTCACCGTTGGCGCGCCGGCTGCGACCGCTCCGACGACGAAGAACGAGCGGTTCATGCTCGCGAGCAAGGTCGCTCGCGCGGGTGACGAGATCGAGATCACGTTCCCAGGCGCGATGAAGGCGGCCGCCGGCGAGCGGTACTGGATCACGATCGTGGCGAAGGGCGCAGGCGACACGGCGTATGGCGCCTACGAGTATGTCCCTGACGGTGCACGCACCTTGCAGTTCCAGATGCCGAAGCAGGCGGGTGACTACGAGCTCCGCCTGCATGCGAACTACCCGCGCCTGTCGACGAATCTGGTGCACAAGGCACCCATTCGCGTCGAGGACTGATCTTCGCTATCCTTCGCGGGGATGCACACCGTCAACGCCAGTGTATCGGCCGACCCGGAGACGTGCTGGCAGCTGTTCACCGACGTGACGCTGCTGACCTCATGGGTGCCCGGGCTGCGCGAGGCGCAGATCATCACGGGCTCGCGCGCGCTACCGACGGAGATCCACTTCGAGTTCGCCGGGGCGCAATCGACGGTCTCCTACACGTTGGTCTACTCGTATGACCGCACGAATCGCGAGGTGCGCTGGGAGCCCAAGCTCGGGCGCCAGCATGGCGTCGCCGGCTTCGTGCGCTTCGATCCCGAGGCCACTGGCTCACGCGTGACCTACGGGCTCGAGCATGGGGTCGCGCGGCCCGTCGCGGATCGCGAGATGGGCGACGTGCAGCGCTTGCTCGAAGCGTTCGTCGCCCGCATCGAAGCGCTGCGCTGATCAGCGATCAACATCAGGTGTGGGGCTGCCCCTGCACACAGCCGTCGTCATGTTAGCGTCGCGGCGGTATGGCACTGCAGCTCTACATCGCTACACGCAAGGGGTTCTGGATCGCGAAGGTCGGAGCGGATCGCCGCTCGTGGTCGCTGCGCGGGCCCACCTATCTCGGGCAGCAGTGCCACCACCTCGTCCTCGACCCGCGTGACCGCCGCACGCTGCTGCTCGCCTCGCGCCAGTGGCACCTCGGCCCGACCGTGTTCCGCAGCACCGATGGCGGCGAGACCTTCAAAGAAGCGGCCACGCCGCCGCAGTTCCCCAAGGGCGAGCCGCGCGGGCGCGCCGTCGACCACGTGTTCTTCCTCAGCCCGGGGCACGCGAGCGAGCCGAACGTCTGGTACTGCGGCACGTCGCCGAAGGGGCTGTTCCGCAGTGAAGACGGAGGCGTCAACTGGGCGCCGGTGTCGGGCTTCAACGACCATCCCGAGCAGAGCAAGTGGGTCGGCAGCGACAAGGACGAGACGCCCGACGGCGGCAAGCTTCACTCGATCATCGTCGACTCGAGCGACGCCAAGCACCTCTATCTGTCGATGTCCGGCGGCGGCACATTCGAATCGCTCGACCGCGGCGAGACGTGGACTCCGCTGAACCTCGGCGTCGCCATGGACTTCGCACCGCCGAAGACCGATGGCACCGAGTACGAGTTCGGCCATGACCCACACTGCGTGGTGCAGGACCCGACGAAACCCGAGCGGCTGTGGATGCAGAACCACTGCGGCATCTACCGGATCGATCGTCCGGACAATCGGTGGCAGCGCATCGGTAACGCGATGCCCAAGGAGATCGGCGACGTTGGCTTCCCGATCACGCCGCACCCGCGCGATCCGAACACCGCATGGGTGTTCCCGATGGATGGCACCGGCGACTGGCCGCGCACCTCCCCGGGCGGCAAGCCCGCGGTCTACATCACGCGTGACGCAGGTGAGAGCTGGCAGCGCCAAGACGCGGGCTTCCCGCGCGAGCAAGCGTGGTGGACCGTCAAGCGGCAGGCGATGTGCGCCGACGCGAGCACGCCGGCCGGCATCTACTTCGGCACGACGAATGGCGAGGTGTGGGCGAGCGACGACGAAGGCGCGAGCTTCCACCTGCTGTTCCGCGACCTGCCGCATATCTTCTCGGTCACCTGCGGCGACATGGCCTGATGCCGCGTGTCGTGGTTCCGAGCCAGCTTCGCGGCTACACCGCGGGCAAGAGTGAAGTCGACGCAGCGGGCACCACGGTGGGGGCCGTGCTGCTCGATCTCGATCGTCAGTTCCCGGGATTTCGATTCCGCGTGATCGACGAGCAGGATCGCGTGCGACGGCACATCATCATATTCGTCGGAGGCGAGCGCATGGATGAGCTCGCGGCCGCGATTCCTGACGGTGCAGAGCTGCATATCGTCGGAGCACTTAGTGGAGGTTGAAGTTTGATGAACATGAAGACGTGGTCGTTGGTGGTCGTGGCTGCACTCGGTTGTGGCAAGGGTAAGGACAAGACCGAGGCGAAGACGGAGCCCAAGGTCGTCGACAAGGCGCCGGGCACGGAGGCGGTTGCGACGGGTTCGCGCAAGGTCCTCAAGATTGGCGCGGGCGATGGCGCGGCATGCGCGGTCATGGATAACGGCACCGTGCGCTGCTGGGGCAAGAACGACAACGGCGAGCGCGGCACGGCCGAGCCGTCCAAGGACGACGCGGCAACGCCCGTCGAGGTCGCTGGCGTTACGGGCGCCGTCGACATCGTGATGGGTGGCGACAGCGGCTCGAGCGGCGACGTCGCGTGTGCGATCAACAAGGACAAGACGGCGAAGTGCTGGGGCGGCAAGCAGATGGTTCCGAAGGAGCCGCTCGCCGACGTGGTCTCGCTCGCACTCGGCGGCGGCACCGGCTACATCGCCAAGGGCGACGGCACGGTGTGGGGCTGGGGCAGCAGCGCGTTCAACTCGCTCGCCGACGGCACCCAGGGCGGTGGACCCGACAAGGGCGTCACCGCGATTCCCGGCGTGACCGGCGCGAAGCAGGTCGCCGCAGGGCAGAACCACGGCTGCGCGCTCCTCGGTGACGGCACCGTGACGTGCTGGGGTTATGTCAGCACGAAGCAGCTGGCGACGCCGGTCGCCGGCCTCGCAGGCGTGACCGCGATCTTCGGCGAGCAGCAGCGTGATCTCACCTGTGCGGTCACCAAGGACGGCACGCAGTGCTGGGAAGGCGCGAACGCGCCGAAGCCGGTCGCTGATCTCCCGGCAGGCATCACCAAGGTCGCCGGTCGCAATCACCTGTGCGCGCTCGACGCCACCGGCGTGGTCTCGTGCTGGGGCGAGAACAACTTCGGCCAGCTCGGCGGCAGCGGCAACGCGAGCAAGCCGGGCAAGGTCGAGGGCCTCACCAAGAAGGCGGTCGACATTGCAGTCGGCCACGCATTCTCGTGCGCTGCGCTCGAGGACGGATCCGCGGCATGCTGGGGCTACAACCAGCGCGGTCAGCTCGGCGACGGCACGTTGACCGATCGCAAGGTCGCGACGCCGGTCGTTGGCATCAGCGCCGATACGCTCGCTGCGCCCAAAGATGGTCTCGATGCCGTGCAGGAAGGGCCGACCGCGACCGCGTGGGATGGGCTGCCGGAGAAGTGCAAAAACGGCCCGATCGAGATCACGAGCAAGAGCTACGACGGCAAGGCGTTTGCCGTGAAGGGCGCGAAGGCATCGAGCCAGCTCGGCGGCAAGACCATCATGGTCGATCTCGCCGATCACCAGTTCCACACGAGCTGGGCCGGACCGCGTGGCAAGCAGGGTCGCCTCGGCCTGCGGCTCGCGAAGTTCGAGATCAAGGGTGACAAGCGCGAGCCCGTCGCCGTCGACCTTGGCGAGTACAAGCTCGGCATGAAGGAGGAGCGTCTCATCGCGCCGTCGTTCGAGGTCAAGAACGGCTCGGCGAGCCTGATCTCGATCGGCCTCGACGGTGTCGACGCCGGCAAGGTGAACATCACGCACCTCGATGACAAGTGGGTCTGTGGCGAGCTCGCGCTGGCCGCGGATGGCTCGTCCGTCAAGGGCCCGTTCGCCGCGCCGATCACGAAGTAAGGTCCGGCACGTACGTTGCTCTTGACCGGAGCATGAGATTCGTCAGAGCAGTCCTTGGCTTCGGTTTACTTGCAGCAAGCGTCGCCGTCCTGCGAGGACGTCGCAGGGCGTTTGGCGCATCGCGCTCACCTGATGTGCGCTTCGACGACAGCATCGGGACCAGCGCGCCAGCGCACGAGGATCTATACGATCGCTGGTATCGCGAGACGGCTCCGACGCACGACGACATGATCGCCGTCGCGACCCAGTCCGGCATCGCCGATGTCGATCCCGAGCCGCTGTCTCAGGTGGTGGGCGAGGGAATTGACCCGATGCGCGACCCAGCGGCGCACAACGAGATCATCGAGCTGCGCGATCGCCTGCCGCGTTAGCGTTTGCCATCTCAGGCCAGCGCCGACATCGCCCGCGCGAGATCAAAGTCGAGCTTGGTGATGCCGCCGGCGTCGTGCGTCGCGAGCTCGACCTTCACTGTCTTGTAGACGTTGAACCACTCGGGGTGATGGTTCATCCGCTCGGCGACGAGCGCGCAGCTCGCCATGAAGCCGAACGCGGTGACGAAGTCCTTGAACTCGAACGTTCGCGCGAGTTTGTCGCCGGTCCGGGTCCAGCCGGGCGTGGTCGCGAGCTGGGAAGTGATGTCGGCGTCGTCGAGCTTCGGTGCAGGCATGCGCGCAGCATAGCGCTGACTGCGACAGTGAACGCTGACTCGGCGCCTCGGTGTTCACGCCTCGGCGAGACAGGGCAAATGATGGCGGTGCCCGCGCGCGCCGGGAGCACGTTCCCTAGAGTGAAGGCATGAAGGCACAGCTCCTTGGCCTGTCTGCGATCAGCCTGCTGTTCCTCGCGGGCGGCATGTGCTGCGGCGTCGGCATCCCGGGGCTCTACGCACGCGACGACGTGGGGTATCGCTGCACTGGCTTCGACGATTGTCCATTCGCGGTGGGTGCAGCGGTTACCATCGCGGCGTACCCGGATGAGGAGATTCGCGAGGTCTCGATCGACGACCCGTCGCTCGCCAATCTCGAGATCTCCGAAGGCGACGTCATCGTGCGTCCGACGGCCGCGGGCCGCGTGACGCTCACCGCGACCCTCGAGGACGACATCGTGCTGCCGACCACCCTCGTGTTCGCGGAGCGCGCCACGACGCGTGTCACGGCGGTCACGGACATCACGCTCAACTCCTATTCGGGGCCACCGCAGGTATTCGCGGGCGCCGCATTTGACGTGATCGCCGATCACCGCGACGCGGCGGACCGGCCGTTGCGCGGCAGCGGACTCGAAAATTGGTCGATCACCGGTGGCTCGTTCGCAGCGCCGCCGCACGACGCCGTGCGCCGCGTGGTCGCCGGCAGCGATCCAAAGCTCATCGTGGGCGCACGGCCGGATGGCACCCCACTCGAGGTCGACGTGCTTCCTCCCGGATCGACCGCCCGCATCGAGCTGGAGCGATCAAACTACGGCAGCGTGGGCGAGATCGATACCCTCGCGATGCGCGACGAGGCGGTCACGTGGTTTTCGGTCTCGGCGTTCGCGGCCAACGGTCGCTTCATCTACGGCGTGCCTGCCGGCGGAGAGTTGACCATGACGACCGACAACGCGACGGTCGCGACCGCGCATTCAGTGTCAGGAAGCGCCATGAGGATCGACGTGATCGCAAGGGCGCCGGGCTCGACGGTACTGACGATCGCCTTCGACGGCATCACGCGCAGCTTTCGCATCGACGTGTACTAGCGCTATCCTCCGCGCGTGCATGTCGACGTCTTGATCGTGGGTGCGGGGATCTCGGGAATCGATGCGGCGTACCACCTGCAGACGCAGTGTCCGGATCGTAGCTATGCGGTGCTCGAGGCGCGCGAGGCGATCGGCGGCACGTGGGACCTGTTCAAATACCCGGGCATCCGCTCGGACTCGGACATGTACACGCTCGGGTTTCCGTTCCGCCCATGGCACGGCGACAAGTCGCTCGCCGATGGCCCCTCGATCCTCGCGTACGTCCGCGAGACCGCCGCGATCTACGGCATCGACAAGAAGATCTTGTTCAACCGCAAGGTCGAGGGCGCGAGCTGGTCGAACTTCGACGGCCACTGGACGATCACCGTGCGCGACTCGAAGACCGACGCGGTCGAGAAGATCACGTGCGGCTTCCTCTATTCGTGCGCCGGTTACTACAAGTACGACGCGGGGTACTCGCCGGACTTCCCCGGTCGCGATCGCTTTGGGGGCCAGGTGATCCATCCTCAGCACTGGCCTGAAGGGCTCGATTACAGCGGCAAGCGCGTCGTCGTGATCGGCAGCGGCGCGACCGCGGTGACGATCGTCCCCGAGATGGCCAAGCGAGCCGCGCACGTCACGATGCTTCAGCGCTCGCCGACCTACGTGATGTCGGTGCCGGCGCAGGATCCGATCGCGCGCTGGCTCAAGAAGCGCCTGCCCACTGACACCGCCGGCCGCATCACGCGCTGGAAGAACGTGCTCGTCGGGATGGCGTTCTACAACTACTCGCGCAAGTTCCCCGACCACGCCAGCAAGTGGATCATCGGCAACGTCAAGAAGGCGACCGAAGGCAGCATCGACGTCTCGCACTTCACGCCGAGCTACAAGCCGTGGGATCAGCGGCTGTGCTTCGTGCCCGACGCCGACCTGTTCGACGCGATCAAGAACGGCAGCGTCTCGGTCGTCACCGATCACATCGAGTCGTTCACCGAGACCGGCATCCAGTTGAAGTCCGGCGCCACGATCGACGCCGACATCATCGTGACCGCGACCGGCCTACAGCTTCAGCTGTGGGGTGGCATCGCGCTCGAGGTCGATGGCGAGACCATCGTGCCAGCGAAGCAGTTCGTGTATCGCGGCATGATGATCAGCGGCGTGCCGAACTTCGCGTTCGCCGTCGGCTACACGAATGCGTCGTGGACGCTCAAGTGCGACCTCACCAGCCAGTACGTGTGCCGGCTGGTGAACCATCTCCACGCACGCGGTTACACGCGCGTCACACCGCGCGCCGAAACGACGCTACAGCCCGAGCCGCTGATGAACTTCACATCGGGCTACGTGCAGCGCGTGATCGACCAGCTGCCGCAGCAGGGCAACGTCGTGCCGTGGAAGCTCTATCAGAACTACGTTCGTGACCTCTGGATCATCCGGCACTCGTCGCTCGCCGATCCCGCGCTCGACATGGCGGCATGACACGGCTGTCGCGGCTCGGGCGCCGTCGGGCATCTCGCGTGAGCTAAGTCGGCGTAATCGGCCATTTCGAGCTGGCGCACGGCTTGGGTTAGGCACCCAACCATGCGAGCCGCCGTCCTCGGCTCGGCGACGTTTGTCGCCGGGCTCCTCATGCTGTCCGACACCCCCACCGCCGATGCCTGCGGGTGCCTGTCCCCGCCCCAACCGCCGCCCAACGTGGCGGAGGCGTTCGCGGTCAACCAGCAAGCCGAGCAGATCATCTTCGAGGTCGAGCCGGGCTGGGTCACCGCGCACGTCCTCATCAAGTACGCCGGCGATCCGGCGAGCTTCGCGTGGATCGTCCCGGTGCCCGAGATTCCCGAGCTGGGCGTTTCGCCGGTGTCGGCGTTCGGGCTGCTGGACAAGTCGACCGCGCCCGACGTCTCGACCAACATCGAGGACATCTGTCCGGTCTCGGAGTGGACGTGCGCGTATCACGAGCAGCCCTCGTGCGGGTTCTCGTTCGGTGCCGGGGCCGACCAAGGCGGCGTCGCGTTATCCGACGCCGGCGCTTCGAGCGACGCGGGCAGCACCGGGGTCACCGTGATCAGCGAGCAGGTCGTCGGTGACTACCAGACCGTGACGTTCCGCGCGGACGAGGCGGGGGCAGCGACCCAGTGGCTGCGTGACAACAACTTCATCGTCAACCAGACGACGTCGATCTACATGGAGTCGTACGTCCAGCAGAACTTCGTGTTCGTCGCCGCCAAGCTCGTGCCGGGCGCGGGCATCAAGGCGATCAAGCCGCTCAAGCTGCGCTACCGCGCGGCGTACCCGATGGTCCCGCTGATCCTCACCGCGGTCGCTGCCGAGCCAAACCTGACCGTGACGTCGTTCGTCTACGGTGACTACCTCTACCGTCCACTCGGCCACCCCGTCGTCACGATCGACGCCAAGCGGATCGCGAAGGACAGCAAGGGTCGCGACAACTATCCCATGGTGCTCGCTCGCACGATCGACGAAGCGGGTGGCGACGGCTTCGTGCTCGAGTATCAGGGCTACCCGATCTATCCGGACGTCAACCAGAACAGCCAGTGCTGCTCGTCGGGCTTCGACCAGTGCGGCCTGGGCTTCAACGGGTCATGCGAGTGTCCGATGGCCGAGTTCGACCGGACCGACTGCGAGGCGACGTCCGGTGATCTGCTCGACGGCGTGGCGCTGCTCGAGGAGCTGGCGCAGAAACACGGGACGCTCACGCGCATCACGACGCGCATCTCGGCGGAGGAGATGACGTTCGATCCCGCATTCGAGCCGGACTTCGATGGTCTGCGCAGCGGCCGGCTCTTCCTCCGCGGTAGCCAGGCGAGCCTCGGCGCGTGCGCCGGTGCCGTGATGGATACCGCGGCGTTCATCGACGCCGATGCGAAGCAGAGCTGTGCGGCAACCTACTGCGGCACGGGTGGCTCGTGTGCGGTGACAAACTCCGGCGCCGCCTGTGCCTGCGAGCCGACCTATGTGGCCCAGCGCTTCCTCGATCTCGACGGCAGCTCGTCGATCACCTGTGTCCCCGCCACGCCGCCGGTCGATCTGCGCGCCAACGGCGAGCAGCTTCCCGACGCGTGCGCGGGCGTGAGCTGCGGTGCCGGTACCTGCATCGATCGCAACGGCGTGGCGGTGTGCGACTGCAACGACGGCGCGGCCGCGGTCCCCGGTGCGACAATTCCTCGCTGCGAGGCCATCGTGTTCGCCACCACCACGCCCGGTGGTGAGGATTACAGCGAACCGCTGCGCGCGCTCGACGTGTGTGCACCACCGCCGCCGACGTGTGGCGAGGGTGGCTGGCTCCACAAGATCGGCAGCTCGAACCCCGGCGTCGACTGCGGCGGCACCACGCCCCCGGCCCACCTCACGCGTCCGGGCGTGAAGCCGACCTGCGATGGCTGGTTTGGCTGTGGCTGCTCGTCTCCCGGCGCGCCCCCGACGTCGATGGTCGTCGTGTTCGGCATGGTCGGAATGATTCTGTTGCGGCGGCGGCCACGAGGACGAGGACGCTGAAACATGCGTGCGGTAACCTTGATCCTCGCGGTCGCCGCTTGCGGCAGTCCTGAGGTCGCTCGCAAGGCCGAGACGGTGGCGGTCGCGAGCAAGCTCGAGGCACACATCCCGCGCGCGCCAGGTGCGTTCGGTCCGAGCCTCGTTGCGATCCAGCATGCGGCGCAGCCCGACGAGCTGTCCGAGGGCACGATGCTCGCCGATGCCGATAGCTGCTCGACGTGTCACCCCGATGTCGCCGCGCAGTGGTCGTCGAGCGCGCATTCGTTCGCGAGCTTCGGCAACCCGATCTATCGCGCGAGCGTCGAGCGCGTGCGGACCGATCTCGGCAAGGAGGCGAGCCGCCACTGCGGTGGCTGCCACGACATGCCGCTGATGGCCGACGGGATGATGACGGCAGACGCGAAGATTCCCGCCGCCGATCTGCGCTCGCATTCGGGCGTGACCTGCCGGCTGTGTCACGCCGTGCAGTCGACGAGCAAGGATGGCAACGGCAGCTACGTGTGGAACGCGCAGCCGCTCGATGCGCCGGACCTCAACGATCCAGCCTCGATCACGCGCCACAAGCAGCAGGTCACCACGAAGCTCGACACCGAGCTGTGCGTCGGTTGCCACCGCGGCTTTCTGTCGCCCGACATGAACATGCCGGTGCACCTCACGGGGATCGACGAGCCGGGCAACTGGCGCAGCTCGGCGTACACCGGCAACGGCCTCGCGCAGATCGACAAGGTCGAGAAGCAGAACTGCCTCGACTGCCACATGGAGCGCGTACCGTCGAGTCCCGACGAGCTCGGCGCCAAGGACGGCACGGTCGCCTCGCATCGCTTCGTGGGAGGTCACACCTGGATGGCCTCGATGCGCGGCGATGGCGAGCAGCTGAAGCTCACGCGCGCCAAGCTCGAGGGCGCGGCGTCGATCGATATCGCGGGCGCTCGCGTGATCGCGCGTGGCAAGCCCGGGCCGTGGAAGCTGCCCGCCGATGGAGCGCCGGTGATCGCGGGCACGCGACTCGAGCTCGACGTCGTGATCCGCAACCTGCTCGTCGGTCACCGCTTCCCGGGCGGGGTGCTCGACGTGCAGGACACCTGGGTCGAGCTCGAGCTCGTCGATCGCGCCGGCAAGCGCATCGCGGCGAACGGGCTCACGCACGAGACCGATGCCGCCGATCAGGACACGCACGTGCTGCGGACGCTGGTCGTCAACGAGCATGGCGAGGTCCTCGAGCGGCACGAGATGGCGAAGTTCCGCTCGCAGGTCACGACGAAGACGCTCGCGCCGCGCGAGGCGCAGGCGGTTCGCTACGCGTTCGATGTCCCCTCGACCGTCGCGCAGCCGGTCACCGTGACCGCACGGTTGCGCCATCGCAGTCGCACGCTCGCGATGCAAGCCGAGACCTGCGAGGCCGCGCGCACGCCCGAAGGTGCCGAGTTCCTCGCCGGCGCGGCGGGTGCGCGCGACATCGTGATCGATCCGTGCAAGCCGCAGCCGATCACGCTCATCGCGCAGAGTCGCATCGAGATCGGTGCCGGCGCACGCGTGTCGACCACGCGCCCCGCGTGGCAGCGCATCTACGACCACGGCATGGCGCTGACCGCGGCGATCGTGTTGCGCGTCGATGAGGCGCGCTCTGTCCTCGAGGTCGCGCTCGCGCAGGCGCCGGATGCACGGGCGCAGGCCATGGCGCACGTCCAGCTCGGCTGGGTCGCGGCGAAGCAGGGCAGGGTGGATGCTGCGATCGCGCACGTGCAGCAGGCCCGCGAGCGATTGCCCATCACGCCAGCGCCCGCCGTGTTCGACGCCGTGCTCGCCGACGCCTACGTGCGGCAGAACCGTTATCACGAGGCACTCGCACCGGCCCAAGCGTGCACCGTGCGCGCGCCGCGTAACGCCTCGGCATGGGCGCTCTATGCGCGCGTGCTGGTCGCTGTCGGTGACCATCGCGCCGCGCTCGAGGCCACGGCTGCCGGACTCGAGCTCGCGCCGCGCGATCCGAGCCTGCTGCAGTCGCAGGCCACCGCGCTTGCGGCACTCAAGGATCCGCAGGCGCGTGCGGCACATGAAGCGTTCGTACGGTTCCGGTCTCCCGACGAGGCCAGCGTCCTGCGCATCCGCTGCGCGAAGGGCAACGCGCGCTGCTGGCGCGATCGCAACCCCGTTCAGACGCTACAGCTGCGTTAGTTGCGCTCGAGGATGATCAGCTCGATGCGGTCGTTGATCATCGAGGCGCCCTTGGTGGCCGGCTTGACGAGCGGGTTGGTGCCACCGAAGCCCTTGACCTCGATACGCTCTGGCTTGATGCCGTACTTGAGCAGCCACTCACGCACCGCCGTTGCGCGGCGATCCGATAGGCCCTGATCCTTCTTCGCGTTCTTCGTCGGCTGCACGTGAACCGTGATGCGCAGGCGCACGATGTCGGCGCGTGCGCGGAGTGTGGCCGCCAGCTGGTTGAGCTGGTTCGCGCTCTCGTTGTCGATGTCGTCGTCGTTGAACAGCACGCTCTCGAGCAGCTCGAGGCGATCGGGATTGCTGATCACGAGCGAGTTGCCGCTGTCGGGACAACCGTCGTCATCGTCCTTGCCGTTGATCTTCTCGGCCTTGTCGGGACACTTGTCGTCGGCATCGGCGACGCCGTCGTTGTCGTTATCGGGATCGGGGCAGCCGTCGCCATCGGCGAAGTTGTCCTTGTCCTCGGCGACGAGCGGACACTTGTCCTTGGCGTCGAGCACCCCGTCGTTGTCGTTGTCGGGCTCGGGGCAGCCGTCCTCGTCCTCGAAGCCGTCCTTGTCCTCGCCCTCCTTGGGGCACTTGTCCTTGGCGTCGACGAGCTTGTCGTAGTCGGAGTCCTCGACATTGGGGTCGAGCACGATCGGCGGTGGCGGTATGTACAGCGGCGCCAGTGCCTTCGCGCCTGGCGTGTACGCGAACGTGATCACGCCGCGGAACCCGGGCTCGCCGATCCCGGCGGTGAGGCCGCGGCCCACGCCAATGCCGAGGCTCGTGGCCTGCGACGTCAGGATGCGTGCGCCGGCGAGAGCCTCCATGGTCTTGAGCGACGACGAGGGGCCCATCGGATCGGTCTCCGTGGGCCGCGCGTGATCGCCGGACGGCAGCACATCTCCGAACGCCTGCAGATCGAAGAACACCTTCTCGAACGCCCGCAGCGACGCGCCGGCACCCCACGCGAACCCGCTGCGTTGCTCGATGTTGGCGAACTGCGACGTCTGGCGCAGCACACCACCGACGTTGAAGTGCAGTGTCAGCGTGCGCGTCGCGGAGACCGAGACCAGCCCAAGCAAGCGCGCGGTCGGCAGGCGAGAACCGGTGAATTCGTCGTCGGTCGCGCTCGGCAACGTGACCGCGAGGCCGAGGCCGGCGCGCAGCTTGCCGCCGCCGACGAGGCGCATCTTGCCGTGCAGCGTGACATCACCGAGCGCAGCACCGTCAGCGGGTTGCACGCCGGTCTCGCCGGCCGGCACCGGGTCGCCGCTCTGCATGTAGAGCGGGACCCTCAGGCCCGCCTCGAAGCGACCGCCGAATGCGTAGGCGCCGCCGAGCGAGAGCTTGGTGTGATGGCGGACGACCGTCATCGTGGACATGTCCGTCGCGAGCACGAGCGGCTTGGACGCATAGGTGGTGAACACGCTCGCAGCGTAGTCACCGCTCTCGCCGACATCGGCGTTCTGGACCTGGAACGCCGCGCCTGCCGTGGTCGGCGTCGGATCGAACACGCTCAGCTCGATGTTGCGCGTGGGCTCTGCGTGGACCGTGGAGACGAACAGGACGCCGCCGAGAGTGGCGGCACGGCGCAGCTGGTTCACCGGCGGCGCCTCCGCACGACGAGGCCCAGTGCCGCGACGAGCAGCGCCATCGCGCCCTGCGAGCCACCACCGGTCGAGCAGCCGAAGCCGCCCGAGCCGTGGGCATCGACATACAGCGCGCGGCCGCGGACGGGAATCAGTTTCACGTAGTCGGGATCCTCGTCGAGGAAGAGCACCAGTCTCGCTTCGAACAGACCGACGTGGCTCGGGTTGAACACCACATCGACGCGGATTGACTCGCCAGCGAGGAACGGGCGGCCTTCGAGCGATTCACCGTCGAGATCCACCGCCCGGAACACCGTCGCGTTGTCGCCCTCGAACCGGACTTCGCGGATGACGAAGTCGTTGTTGGTGCCGTCGGAGATCTCCTGGTTGATCACGCTCAGCATGTCGTCGGGGTAAGTGATGCTGAGACGCGTTGGAACGCCCGCGAACGTGTCGCCGATATCGACGGCGCTGGGGTTGATATCGACGTTGCGATTCTTGCCGTTGCCGGCCAGCAGAACGGTCGGCATGCCGTTGGCGACCTTCAGGTCGTCATTGACGATGAGCAGCTGTCCATCGTCGGCCTTGCCGGCCGAGGTCGGGCTGAACCGCACCATCACGTCGACCGTCGAGAGGCCAGGGATCGTGATCGGCAGCATCGCGAGCGTCTCTTCGGCCACCGACCACACGAATCTGTTACCGCCGATATCCAGCGCGCTGATGACGATCGGGTACTCGCCGCTGTTCACGATCGGGACCGGCGTGCGAGTGGCCTTGCTGCCCGGATTCCGGAACGTGTCGCCGACCTGGATCGTGTCGGGAAGATTGATGTGGCGATCGATGCCGCGACCGGTCACCGAGAAGCCGACCGTCGGTCCGCCTCCGCTGAGCTGGAAGCTGGCCCCGACGGTACCCTCGGCGTCCGGGGTGAACTGCACCGTGACGTCGATCGCGCCGTTGCCCATCGGGATGGGGCACGGAGCGGCGGTCGTGCCGCAATTGCCGGGCCCGGCCACGCTGAACCGACCGGCGTTGGCGCCGTTCGGCGTGAAGCTCACGCTCGCGTTTGACGTACCTACGTTGGTGATCGTCACGGTCTTCGTGATGCTCGTCGTCCCCACGAGCTGGGGGTCGAAGTCGATCTTCGGTGCGCTGAGCGCAAGGCTGCTCGCACCGCCCCGGCAGGTGATGTCCTGCGTCAGGGTGGTGCGGAAGCCGGGGCCCGCGGAGCCGTCGGAGTCAGCGATGACGTGGACGGTCGCGGTGACGATGTCCGTCGCGTTGACGGGCGGGGCGCACTGGATCGTGACGTTGCCCGTCGTCGTCGTGCTGTTGAGCGAGCTTGGCTGTCCGTTGATCGAGAACCAGCCAGACATCGATGCGTTGACGATCGTCGCGCTCTCGAACGTCAGGATGCCCTTCGGGTTTCCGCCGCTGTGCGTGACGCCGATATCCAGGGTGGCAGACGTGCCCGAGGCAACCGTGCCGAAGTTTCCGCCGGCACCCTGCGCGATGGTGAATTCACCGGAGGTGCCGTCACCCGTGAGGTTCACGACCTTCGACGGAGTCGCCGGATCGTTGCTGTTGAACGTGATCGTGCCGTTGCGGGTCCCGATGGCCGACGGGTTGAACCGGATGACCCAGTTCCTCGTCGCGTTGTTGCCCGCGATCGTGGTCGCGCCGAGGCCGTTGGCCGACGACGGATCGATGCTGAAGTCGCCGCTCAGCGACACCGAAGAAATGTTGAGCGTCTGGTCACCGCTGTTGGAGATCGTGAGTGTGCGGGTCGAGGTGTGAGCCGCGACCGCGTTGTCGAACACACGCACAGCGTTGAACGCGCTGATCGGTGCCGCAACGATCGTCGGAGGGACCAGAGCCTCGCCCGTCACCGTGAACGTCTCGACGACCGTGCTCGTACCCTCGTACACCACGTTCACGCTGCACGTGCGCACGCCCGTCATCGTCGGGGTGTACGTCACCGAGAGGCCCACGGAGTCCATGAACATGACCGTGTTGCCGGGCGTGATCGTGAACGTGCCGCCACCGCCGCTGCAGCTTCCGACGGTAAGGATGACCTTGTTGTTGCCGTTCTGCGTCGTGGTCATCGTGCCCGTCGCCGCGGCGGACGCGACGTTCAGCGGCGTCGCTGGCGTCGCTATCGTGCTGGGCGACACGGTGATGGCAGCATGCGCACCACTCCATCCGAGCCCCATGACCAGCGCCACAACACTCGCGAAGGCGAGTCGATGTCCCCTCATCCAGCCCCATCGTAACCGGCATTGGCAGCGCAGCGAAAGTGCTCAGTCACTTAGGTAAAATGCCGGTCAGCGCAGGTTGACGAGGACTGCGTAGTCGATGCGGATGTCGAGTCCGTTCAGGGCGTCCCCATGTCGTATCCGGGAGTACCCGGCGTCGTGCCGGTCGTCACGTCGAGTCGAAACGTTCCACGGCCGGTCCTCTCGTCGTGACCGACGCGAAGACAGCCAGTACACCACTGCGCAGGATCATCGCACCGTCGCGCGGGGGGCCGTGGCACGGGCGCTGCACTTTGTGGCGGCACCACTCACGGAGCCCGCCCATGCGACAGCCCAAATGGATCCTCGCGATTTCGACTGCTCTTCTCGCGTCGGCGTGCGCCGCCACCTCGCCGCGACCGAAGACATCGCTGGGAGAAACTCGTGCTGCGACGGTGATCGCGACGGATCGTGAGCTGCGAACCGCACAGTATCTCGCGCCCGCACGTCAGCGGATCGAGGAGCGGCGCGAGCTGCGAGCAGAGCTTGCCCCCGAGTACGCGCGCAACCAGATGCTGTCGGATGCCGACCCGCGCGTGAGTCAGGAGAGCGACGTGCCGCCGTCGCGCGAGGACCTCGCAGTGCTCGAGCGCAAGCTCGCGGTGACGCGGTCTGAGATCGCGACGCAGACCGAGCTCGCGACCACCGGGACGCAGCTCGACGCATCAACGCAGGCGCTGCGCGATCGCGAGGTGGCACTACGCGCGAAGATCGACGTTCTCTACGTGCAGCTCGACCGCGCCGAGCACGGCAAGCGTTAGCTGTAGGTCTTCTTGCGGCGCCGCTCGAATTCGGAGAGCGCGTAGAACAGCAGCGTCGCTGCGCCGAAGCCGATCAACACGTTTCGCTTCCACTTCTCCTGAGAGAACGGCGGCGTGCGGTTGTAGCAGTGCTTGATCGAGCTGCCCCAGCGCGTGAAGAAGCCGTCGCCCTCGATGCCTTCCTGCTTGTGCGACCCCGGCGTGTCGCTCATCGGGTGCGCCTCGTCGAGAGGCTCGTCGCGGAAGGCTCGCCAGCTGCAGCGCGCGGTCGGTGCGAGTAGCCACAGCGTCATCACGACGGCGCCAAGAATCGACCAGCGCATGAGCCGTCGCCAGTCGAAGTCGAGGATCGTCATCAGGTCGCAGTGTAGCGCTACTTGAGCTGTTTCCAGTCGGCCGTGACCTTGAGGTACGGCCCCTTGAACGGCGGCACACCGTTTGCCGGTCCGATGACGTAGTCGGCGCGGCGATTGGTGGCCTCGTCGGTGTTGTCAGCCGTCTTCACCTTGAGGACCTCTTCACCGAAGCCGGCGACCGCCACCGAGATCTTGAGGCCCTTCTTCTTGAGGTACGAGCCGATCGCGAGCGCGCGGTCGAGCGAGAGCTTGCGGTTCTTGGCGTTGGGCCCGACGGTGTCGGTGTGCCCGGCGATGTAGAGGCGCATCGGCATGAACTTCTCGCCGCGCTTCACGACCTCGATGATCTTGGCGAGGCTCGCGTCGAGCTTCGCGCTCTCGGTCGATTCAATCTTCGCGCTGTCAGTCTTGAACTTCACATCCTCGTGCTCGACGTTGACCGACCACGGGATCAGCTCGAGCTTCACCGCCTGGCCATCGCTCGCGACGATGCGCAGCCGCAGCATCATCACGCGCGTGTTCGCGGGCTGGGTCCAGGTGAGCGACTGCCAGCCGTCGGCCGGCTCGGTCGTGTAGGTCGCGGAGCCGGTGCCGAGCTCGCTGCCGTCCTCACCGATCGCGGTGACCTCGGCGCTCGCCGCGGCGCGCGATAGCTTGAACTGCACGAGGCGCTTGTCGAGGTCGAGGTGCTCGGCGTCGTAGGTGACCTTGAGTGGGCCGCCGCGAACGAGCGTGCTGAACGTGAGCTGCTCGGTCCAGCGCTTGCCGCTGGCGACCTGCGCAGACAGCGTGCCGGTGTACGACGCCTTGCCGGCGGCGCCATCGCCGATGGCGAGCATGGCGGTCTGGCCCTTCGCGAGTCCGGGATGCTTGAGTGAAAACTTCTTGCCGTCCTCGCGCGCCAGATCGACGCGGATGTCGGTGAGTGGCTCGCTCGCCGTGACCGAGAGCTGCGGCTTCTTGCCGAGCTGGACATCGCCCGCGAGGCTGAATGTCATCGGGTCGGCCGCGACGACGCGGGCGAGCAACAGGATCGACGCGATCACCCAAATGCGCAGCACCCACCCATCATAGCCGACGCGTCAGCGTGCCAGTAACACCTTGAGAACACCGGGTGCTGCGGCCTGCTGCAGCGCGTGATCGGCCCGATCGAGGTCGATCACGTCGCTGATCAGCGCATCGACCGAGACATCGCCGTTCGCGATCAGATCGAGCGCCGGCTTGAACCGGCCGCAACGTGAGCCGACCACGCGAATCTCCTCGACGACGATCCGGGCGGCGTCGAGTGGTGTCGTGCCGTGGAAGGTCGACTTGAGGACGAGCGTGCCCTGCGGCACGAGCAGATCGAGCGCGAGCTCGAAGCCACTGGCGCCGCCGCTTGCCTCGATGACGATGTCGAACACGCGGCCTCGTGCGCGTGCCTGGTCGATCGATGCGGTCTCGATGCCGCGTGCGGTGGCGAGCGCCAGCTTGCGCGCGTGCTTGCCGATGAGGAGCAGCGGTGCGACGCCGCTGGCATGGAGCGCCATCGCGCACAGCAGTCCGAGCTTGCCGTCGCCAATCACCGCAACCGTCGCTCCCACCTCGAACGGAACTCGCTCGAGCACGCCGCGCGCCGCGGCGAGTGGCTCGACGAACACCGCCTGCGCGTCGGTGACACCGTCGGGGATCGGTATCAAGTTGCGCGCGGGCATGCGCAGCAGATCGGCGTGTGCGCCGTCGCGGCCGATGATGCCCATCACCGTGCGGGTGGGGCAGTGGCGCGAGTCGCCGCCCCTGCAGCGCTCGCACGTGCCGCAGCCCGCGTTGATCTCGGCGACCACGCGCGTACCGATCGCGAGCGGACCGCCGCCGCCGTCCTCGATCACGCCCGCGAGCTCGTGGCCGAGCGTGCCGCGAAATCCGGCGTAGCCGCGCGCGATCTCGAGGTCCGTGTTGCACACGCCCGACATCGTGACGCGCACGATGGCCTCGCCGCGGGCCTCGGGGACTCTGACCTCGACGAGCGAGGTTCCGCGGTCGGTGACTCGCAGCGCGCGCATGCGCAGACACTACCGCGGTTAGAATGCGCACGTTCATGGCGATCCGTGGCTACTACCTCGGCTGTCCTGGCTGGGGCCTCAAGAGCTGGGTCGGCCGCCTGTTCCCGCCGGGCACCAAGCAGGCGGATTTTCTCACTCGCTACGCCGAGGTGTTCAACACCGTCGAGGGCAACACCACGTTCTACGCGCTACCCGCTGCCGATGTCGTCGCGCGCTGGAACGATCAGACGCCCGGCACGTTTCGCTTCTGCTTCAAGTTCCCGCGCACGATCAGCCACGACAAGCTGCTCGTCGACTGCGCGGCGGAGGTCGCTGGCTTCTTCGATTGCATCGCGCCGCTCGCGCCCAAGCTCGGCACGCTGTTCGTGCAGCTGCCGCCACGCTTCGGGCCGCAACACCTGGCGTCGCTGGGCAGCTTTCTCGTCGCGCTGCCACGTGGCTTCACCTATGCGGTCGAGCTGCGGCACGATCTGTTCTTCGCGGGCGGCCCCGAGGAAGACGATGCCGTGACGCTGCTGCGCGAGCTCGATGTTGACCTCGTGATGATGGATTCGCGTGGGCTGCACAGCGGGCGCGCACTTGCCGTCGCGGACGTCCGGGCGCGCAAACCGAACCTTCCGGTCATCATGCGGGCGACGGCTTCGCACCCGCTTATCCGGTGCGTACCCCATGAATCCTTCGAGGCCAGCGCGCACCTAATGGCCCCATGGGCGGCGCAGCTCGTGACCTGGATGAAGTCGGGCAAGCAGCCTTATTTCTTCATGCATGCGCCCGACGACACCCATGCGCCCGAGAATGCGTACGCGTTCCACGCAATGGTTCGTGCTGCCGCAGGCCCCCAGATGGACGTCGGAGAGCTGCCAACTTGGCCAGGCTCGCCGCGCCAGCTCGGATTGTTCTGACGCATTGTACTATTCTCCCCGGGATGCCTCTGCGCGTCTGCGTTTTTGCCGCAGACGATACGTCCATGCGTGCGCTCGCCCACGAGCTCACGGAGCAAGGACTATCGGTCACCGTGCGTTCGGTCGTCGCGGACGACGGGGCGCGAGTGACCGCGCAGCTCGCCGAGTGGATCGCCGACGAGGCGGTCGACATGGTCGTCACGCACGCGACACCCGTCGCTCGCACGGCGCTGACGCCGCTCGTGACCAAGCGACTGGTCGGCTTCAGCGACCTGCCCGGTATCGACGGCGGACGATGCGACAACACGCTGGTACTGCTGGTGCCGCGCGATCCGGTCACGCGCGTCGCGGCGCTCGACACCGCGCTGTCGCGCCTGCAGCGCGAGGTCCGGCCCAAGACGGGCGCGACGCCCAAGGTCAGCATCCCGGAAGCCAAACCTGCGACGGGATCGACGGGAGCCAAGCCGCCACCTGCGCCCGCGCCGCCGCCGGTTCCCGGTGCGTCGGTGAGCAAACCCAACGTCGCGGCGATTCCGCCGGCGCTGCCAGGTGCCAAGTCGGGCAGGGCGGTTGGGATCAAGACGCCGCCGATTCCCTTCACGCGGCTCCCGCCGCCGCGTCCGCCCGCGGAGATGGATCTCGCCGCGCTGCTCGATGAGGAGCCGCAAGCCGCGAAGCCGGACCCAGCGAAGCCGCCGCCATCGCCGCAGGGCGCAAAGGGGCCGCCGCGCATCCCAGACTCGAAGTCCGAGCCGACGCAATCCTCGGGCGTCGTCGCCGCGGTCGCGCCCGCAACGAAGTCCGAGCCCATCGCGGCGAAACCGCCGCCACGAATGCCTCGTGCGAAGTCCGATCCGGCGATCGTCGAGGCGAGCGCGAAACCGGAGTCGTCGATTGTCGGCTCGAGTGATCCAATGGCGAACCCCGAGTCGCCGTCGATCATCGTCGCGTCGAGCGAGCCGGCCGCGAAGCCCCAATCCGCGCGCATCATCTCGTCCGATCAGCCCGCCATCGCGAGCTCGAAGCCGTCGAGCATCGTGTCGTCCGATCACTCGCCGTCGACGCATTCGAATGCCGGCATCACCGTGCCGACCGACGCGCGCGCGCGGGCACGGTCCGAGCCCTCGATCGTCGTCGCGCCCCCGAACATCGTCTCCTCGGATCAGTCGGCATCGGCGCACTCGAATGCCGGCATCACCGTGCCGACCGACGCGCGTGCGCCCGCACGGTCCGAGCCCTCGATCGTCGTCGCGACCCCGAACATCGTCTCGTCGGAGCAATCGCCCGCCGTGCACTCGCAGGGTGCGATCGTCGTACCGGCGGACGCGCGTGCGCGCGCGAGGTCCGAGCCGTCCATCGTCGTCGCAAACGATGAGCCGGCCGCGCTCCGGCTGTCCGACCCGTCGATCATGGTCGCCGAGGAAGTTGCGGTCAGCGCGAAGCCCGCGGCGCCGCCACCGAAGGGACCGCCACCGCCACCGACGCGGTCGCCAACGCCTCCGCCGATCAGGAAGCTCGACGTCGCGCCGCTCAAGGCCGAGACCCCACCGCCGCCCGGACCCAACGCCAAGCCCGCGGTGTCGTCGTTCGATGATCTGGTGACGCCGCCGGTCGTCGCGCCCGAGTTATCCGCGGTCTTGCAAACCAAGTCGAGCCGCGGACTGTGGCTCGCGTTGCTCGCGCTCGCCGTGATCGGCGGTGGTGCTGCGTTCCTGCTGCTCGGTGGCAAGAGCACGCCCAAGGAACCGGTCGCGAGCAAGCGGGTCGACAAGCCGGTCGCTCCCCCGATCAGCGATCCCGGCTCTGGCGAGACTTCGGCGGCAACACCGGACGCCGCGGTCGTCGAGAACGACGTCGAGATCGAGATGGACGATCCGGGCACCGGCACGGGGACAACCGGTACAACGCGCCCGACGGGAACCACACGCCCGACGGGAACAACACGTCCCACCGGCACGACGCGCCCGACGGGCACGACCGGTACCACGGGCACGACGACGACCACGACGACGGGGACCACCGACGCCACGACCACGACCGGCACGACGGGCGTCGCGACCACGACCACCGGCACGGTGTCGGCCGATGGCTGCGACAAGGTCTCGTGTGTGATCGACAACTTCTCGCGGTCGTGCTGCGAGCAGTTCCGGCCGCGCAAGGCCGGCGAGCTTCCGTACGAGCTCGACAAGGCGATGATCACCACCGGTATGGGCAAGGCGAAGGCGGCCGTGATCCGCTGCGGTGAGCAGAGCCAAGCCAAGGGCATCGTGAAGATCGCGATCGAGGTGACCGGCGAGGGTGCCGTCAGCTCTGCCACGGTTGCCGAGTCACCCGATCCCGCGCTCGGCGAGTGCGTCGCGGCGGCGGTGCACAAGGTCAGCTTCGCAAAGACTGCAACGGGCAAGACGTTCACCTACCCGTTCAAGTTCTGAGCGATCCGAAACCGATTTCCCCCCGCGGCCCAACCGTTCCTGTAGGCTGGGTGATCGGGAGGCATTACATGGCTACACGTAAGCCCGAGAGCTCGCGATCGAAGCCTGCGCCGGCCGCGACCAAGCCGAAGACCGCGCAGAAGCAACCCAGCCGGCTCGAGAACCTGGCGGCGCGCAAGCACGCATCGTTCGACGACCTCACGCTGGATGATCAGCTCGTCGATCAGAGCGGCGTGTTCCGCGTGACAAGCGCGATCACGCAGGCACAGACCGGGCACGACGAGGGGACCTCGCAACGGTTCCCGAGCGACAGCCTCGTGATGCAGGCGCAACGCGACGGCTTCGGCGACGATGGACCGACAATCGACGAGGCGATCGAGGAGCACTCGGTCGAAGACGAGGCCGCCAGCGCCGAGCGCAAGTCGCGCCTCGCAACGCTGGCCGCCCGCGCGCGCCAGCAGCAGACGACCAAGCGCCGCTGACGGACGGGCTGAACACGGGCGTGGGCAAATGGCGCCCCGCCCCCCGAAACCCGGTGAGATCGCGCGCGGAACTGCCCGAAACGGCGTGGCTCGCGCTGGCCCAGAAGCTGCTGATGCTGTGGGCGTGCGTAGAGCCACTCTCCTCAGCCTCGCTGCCGTCGTCCTGTTCGCCAGCTGCGCCGTCCCCGAGGGCGTGGACGTCGGGGAAGACCTCACGCCCGACGAGGAGGACACCTCGATGCCGGACCCCGAGGACGATCCGACGCCGCCCGTCGCGACGCCGCTCGAGCTGGTGCCCGGCTGCACCGCGACCGCCGAGGTCGCCGGCTATCCGACGTGGTTCTTCTTCACCCGCCCCGACAAGCCGTGCACCGGCATCCCGGGTACGGGCATCGATCGCCACGCGATCAACGAGCTCATCCGCCTGATCGAATCGGTGCCGGCCGGCGGCCGCATCGATGGCCACATCTTCAGCATCTCGGTCGACTCGGTCGGCCAGGCGCTGCTGTCCGCGCAGGAGCGCGGCGTGGAAGTGCTGCTCTCCGTCGATGGCGCGATGGCGGTCTCGACCGACTCGGTCAAGACCAGCTTCCTCGACAAGATCGACGGCCTCGTGTACTGCACCAACTCCACGACCGACGCGTGCATCTCGACCGCGACCGACGGCATCTCGCACACCAAGCTGTTCGTGTTCAG
>JBBQFU010000069.1:0-33538 GCA_038322185.1 Haliangiales bacterium | reverse complement strand
CGTCGAAGCGGGCGGCGATGTCGTCGAGCGACAGATCGCCGAGGCGGCGCAGCAGATCGTGAACCTCGTCGGGGTTGCGCGCCTTGCGGCCCTCGGCGAGCTGCTGCAGCTCGTGCTCGACATCGGCGAGCACATCGGCATCGAGGAGATCACGCAGCTCGCCGCCGCCGATCAGCTCGCGAAGCAGATTGCGATCGAGCGTGAGCGCCTGCGCCTTGCGCTCGGCGAGGGGCGCGTCGCCCTCATAGAGGAACGCGGCGACGTAGTCGAACACGAGCGAGCGTGCGAACGGTGACGCCTGATCGGTGACGGCGGGCTCGATCCGGATCGCGCGCGAGCGGATCTGGCGCAGCACGTCGAGCAGCGCGGGCAGGTCGAACACGTCGCGCAACACCTCGCGATAGGTCTCGAGCGTGATCGGGAATGCCGGGAAGCGCAGGGCCACGCCCATGAGCTGCTGCGCCTTGAGGCGCTGGGCCCACAGCGGGGTGCGCTTGCCGGGGCGCCGGCGTGGCAGCAGCAGGGCGCGAGCGGCGTTCTCGCGGAAGCGGCTGGCGAACACGCTCGAGCGGGCGAGCTCGTCGACGAGGATGCGCTCGACATCGTCGGGATCGGGGATCAGCTGGTCGTCCTCGGGGAGCAGGTCGCCGTCGGCGAAGCGAAACGCGATGCCGTCGTCGGTGAACAACGGATGGATCGGATAGCCGAGCTGATCCTCGAGCTGGCGCGCGAGCACGAGGGCCCATGGCGCGTGGATCCGGCTACCGAACGGCGACAGCAAGCACACGCGCACATCGCCGAGCTCGTCGCGGAAGCGCTCGATCGTGATCGTGCGATCGGTCGGCACGCTGCCGGCCTGCTCGCGTTGATCACCGAGATACTTCACGAGATTCTTCGCGGCGAACGTATCGAGGTTGTAGTCGCGCTCGAGCCAGGCCTGCGCGTCGTCGGGGCTGGCGATCAGCTTGCCGTCGAGCTCGCGGCAGAATGCGCCGAGCACCTTGCCGAGCTCGACGGGGCGGCCGGGACCAGCCGCGCGCCAGAACGGCATCTTGCCGGGCTCGCCGGGCGCGGGGCTCACGATCACGCGATCACGCGTGATCTCCTCGATACGCCATGTCGTTGCGCCGAGGATGAATGTCTCGCCCTTGCGGCTCTCGTTGACCATCTCCTCGTCGAGCTCGCCGACCTTGGGGCCGGTCGGGCCGACGTGGACGCCATACAGGCCGCGATCGGGAATCGTGCCGCCCGACACCACGCTGAGCAGCCGCGCGCCTTTGCGACCGACGAGGATGTCGCTCTGGCGATCCCACGTGAGCCGCGGACGCAGCTCGGCAAACTCGTCGCTCGGGTACCGGCCGGCAAGCATGTCGAGCACGCCGATGTACGCCGCACGTGACAGCTCGCGGTAGCTCGCGGCGCGGCGGATCACGCGTTCGAGCTCCTCGACGGACCACGGGTCGGCGGCGACCATCGCAACGATCTGCTGCGCGAGAACATCGAGCGCGCTGTCGGGAACGCGGATCGCCTCGACCTTGCCGTCGAGCATCTCGTGCGCGACCACGGTCGCCTCGAGCAAGTCGCCGCGGAACTTCGGCAAGATCCGCCCGCGGCTCACGCCGCCGACGTGGTGACTCGCGCGGCCGATGCGCTGCAGCCCGCGCGAGACAGACCCAGGCGACTCGACCTGGAGCACGAGGTCGACGGCGCCCATGTCGATCCCGAGCTCCAGCGAGCTGGTCGCGGTGATCGCGCGAAGGCGCCCGGCCTTGAGCGCCTCCTCGATCTCGACGCGCTGATGGCGTGCGACCGAGCCGTGATGCGCGCGGACCAGCTCGACGCCGGGCTCGACCACGCCGCGCTGGATCGCGAGCTCGGTGAGCTGCTGGGCAACACGCTCCGAGAGGCGCCGCGAGTTGCAGAACACGATCGTCGAGCGGTGCGCGAGGATCTCATCGAGGATCCGCGGATAAATCAGGGACCACATGCCGCCGCCGTCATTGCGGGGCGAGGCGAAGCCATTGCGCTCGTCGATCTTCGGCGAGCTCGAGACATCGCCACCCGTCTCGGGGCCGGCCGTCAGGCTGCGTGACTTGCCGCCCTTCGGCTTCCCGGCCTTCGCGACCGGCGCGGCAGGGGCGACCGGGTACTCCATGTTCTCGGCGGGAACCACGATCTCGAGATCGAGCGACGGGCGCGCGCTGGCATCGATGATCTCGACCGGGCGGTCCCCGCCCAGATATCGAGCGACTTCGATAAGTGGACGCTGGGTAGCAGACAGGCCAATACGCTGCGGCTCGGGACGGCCGGACGACGTGATCAGATGCGCGAGGCGCTCGAGCGAGAGAGCGAGGTGGATGCCGCGCTTGGTCGGAGCGAGTGCATGGATCTCGTCGACGATGATCGTCTCGCACGTGCGCAATCGATCGCGTGCGCGACCCGCGAGCAGCAGGTAGAGCGACTCCGGCGTGGTGATCAAGATGTCGGCGGGATGCTTGCGCTGGCGCTCGCGCTCCTTGGGCGGCGTGTCACCGGTGCGAACGTCCACCGTGATCTGCGTGCCGGCGCCGAGTCGCTGCAGGCCGGCGAGCGGCGCGCGCAGGTTTCGCTCGACGTCGTACGCCAGCGCCTTGATCGGCGAGACATAGACCACGCGCGTGCCCGCAGGTTCATCGCTATCGGCCGCGGGCGCTGGCGTACGCGCAAGCTGATCGAGGCAATACAGAAACGCCGCGAGGGTCTTGCCGCTGCCGGTCGGCGCAAGCATGAGCGTATGCAGACCGCTCGCGATGCTCGCCCAACCGCGGGTCTGTACCGGCGTGGGTGCATCGAAGCTCTGCGTGAACCACGTGCGCGTGGTCTCGCTGAATAGCTCCAGGGCGGCCGCCGACACCTAGCCCGTATAGCAAGGACTCGCCGGAGGCGCGGGTGCCCGATCGGCGAGGAACGCAAAACTGACACGGGGTTGTCGCGCCGTTCGTGTAACCGGAAAACCACCGAGACCGCGTATACTGATGACGATGGGGTTGGGGCATGCATCCAGGCTCGCGGGCGCCGCAGCGGCCGTCATGCTCTGCGCGGCCTGCCAGTTCCAGCCCGGCTCGCTCGGCGAGCGTCGCGACGGCGGAAGCGTCGTCGAGGACGGCACCATGGATTCGCTGATGCCGTTGGACGCGAACGATGCCGCCGTGGATGCGGCGCCCGACGCGGCGATCATCACGCGGACGTGCCCGCTGACCTACACGATCACCGCCATCGCGGACCCCGAGTCGAAGTACCGCCTGGTGACCGCGAGTGACGATTGGTTGGCGGCCGAGACTGACTGCGAGAACGATGGCGACACCGTCGCGTTGCTGCCCACGCATCTCGTCGTGCTCGACAGTGCCGCCGAAAGCGACTGGGTGTTCGACGAGGCCACGACGGACAAGTGGGTCGGCGTCAGCGATCGCAACACCGAGGGCACGCTGCAGGCCGTCACCGATCAGCCGACGCCGCACTTCGGAAACGCCGAAGCGCAGGACAACCAGAAGGACTGCATGTTTGTGAACCAGAACGAGACCCTGATGGAATCGTGTAACGCCACGTTCCAGTACCTCTGCGAATGCGACGCGTTCGCCGCTGATCCGGCCAACTACTGAGCGCGGCTGCATTCCAGGCTTCGTCACCGAATTCCGGGCCCTGAACACGGGTTCCAGGGTAAGCCAGCGGAACTCATGGATTCAGTCATACCTTGGAGTTGACATAAGATAGATTCTGCGACGTAACCTGGTTGTCGAGGGAGGGCCTGCCCCAGGGTTCCAGGCCCACGGGTTCAGAGCGCCACGACATGGAGCTGCGACTCGAACCCGAAGGCCGCGACGCCGCCGGTCAGCGGCGGTTCTGCAGCGCGAGCTGGTTGATCTCGTCCTGGGTCAAACCCGACGATGCTTCGATCGTCACCGTCGATGCGCGGCCGGTGCCGACCTCGACCGCGGAGACCTCGAGGATGCCATCGGCGTCCATCGTGAAGCTGACCTCGACCTTGGTGCGACCGCGTGGCGCCGGCGCCAGGTCGCCGAGCACGAACTTGCCGAGCCGCCGGTTGCGCGACGCGTTCTCGTGCTCGCCCTGAAAGATCTCGATGGCCACGAAGGTCTGGTTGTCTTCGGTGGTCGCGAAGACTTTCTTGGCGCGCGTCGGGATGCTCGTGTTCGACGTGATCACGACCGACATCTTGTCGCCCGCGACCTTCACGCCCATGTTGTGCGGCGTCACGTCGAGGAGCACGACCTCCTGGAGCTCGCCGCCCATGATGCCCGAGTGAACCGCGGCGCCCATGGCCACGATCTCGTCGGGGTTCACGCCCTTGGAGCCCGGCTTGCCGAAGATGCGCTCTGCGTACTCCTGCACGGCCGGCATGCGCGTCATGCCACCGACGAGGATCACCTGATCGATATCGGCAGGCGTGCAGTGCGCCTCCGCGAGCGCGCGGACACACGGGGCTTCGAGACGCTCGAACAGCGTCTTGCAGGCACGCTCGAGCTGGCCGCGCTCCAGCTCGCGCATGAGGTGAACGGGGCCCGCGGGACCCGCCGCGATGAATGGCAGGTTCACGTCGGTGGTCATCGCCGAGGACAGCTCGATCTTGGCGCGCTCGGCCGCTTCCTTGAGGCGCTGCAACGCGACCGAGTCGCCGCGCAGATCGATGCCCTGCTCGCCCTGGAAGTTGTCGGCGAGCAGGTCGATGATCATGCGATCGAAGTCGTCGCCACCGAGGGCGGTATCGCCATAGGTCGAGAGCACCTCGAACACCCCGTTCTCGATCGCGAGGATCGAGATGTCGAAGGTTCCACCGCCGAGGTCGAACACCGCGAGGCGCTGGTTGGTCTGGTGATGCAGGCCGTAGGCAAGCGCCGCGGCGGTCGGCTCGTTGAGGATCTGGCGAACCGTGAGGTTGGCGATCTTGCCAGCGTCCTTGGTGGCCTGGCGCTGCGCATCGTCGAAGTACGCCGGCACGGTGACCACGGCCTCGGTGACGGGCTGGCCGAGATAGTCCTCGGCGACGCGCTTCATCTTCGAGAGCACGTGGGCGGAGACCTCCTGCGGCGAGCGCGGCGTGCCCGCGATATCGACCCAGCAGTCACCGTTGCGCGCGGCGACGATCTTGTAGGGCAGCCGCCGCGCGAGGTGCTGGACCTCGGGGTCGGTGGCCTTGCGACCGAGCAGGCGCTTGACGCCGAACACGGTGCGCTGCGGATTGGTGACCATCTGCCGCTTGCTCGCGGCACCGACCACTACCTCGCCATCGGCATTCCACGACACCATCGACGGCGTGGTGCGCCCGCCCTCCTGGTTGTGGATGACAACTGGCTCCCCACCCTCGAGCACGGCCACACACGAGTTGGTGGTACCGAGATCGATTCCGATGACACGGCCCATGCGCTGCCGCGACTATATACCTAACGACGGCGCTGTAGCTCGGTGAGCGCGTGCTTGGCGTGGGCGAGATCCGGCTCGAGCTGGAGTGCGCGCTGCATCTCGAGGATCGCGTCTTGGGGGCGACCGGCGATATACGCCTCGCGCCCTCGCGCGTAGCAGAGCCACGCACGATAGACCTTCGACTGCGGGACACGCGCGGCGAGCGCATGCAGCGCCTGGCGCGCGCTCGTCCAGTCCTTCTTCTCCAGCAGCGCGGTGGCCTCGCGAAACGCGCCCGCCTCGTCGAACCCGCCCTGGCCCGCCGACAGACCGGCCGGCGTGGGGACGTTGCGCACGGTCGGCGGATTGAAGTTGTCGGGACGCGGCGGCTGCGTCGGGGGCGTGAACGCGCCGGGTGCCGGCCGTTGCGTCGGCGGCGTCATGCCGGGCGTCGGCCGCGGCGGCAACGCATCTGCGGGGCGTGCCACGGGGGGCATCGTGCGCGACGACGGCTGCGAGCTCGCGCGATCACTGCGCACCTGGTTGGCTGGCACGTTGAGCGTCGAGCCGGTCGCCGTCCGCACTCGCATCATGCGCTGCGACGAGCCCGCGGTGGCCGGCTGCGTTCCTGGCGGCACTGGGGTGCTCGGCCGCGTGACCGGCGGTGTGCCGGGCCGCGCGAGCGTTCCGGCCCCCGGCGGAGGGCCGACGCCCGGCTGTGTTGCGGGCGGCACCGGCGTGCCGAACCGCGTCGTGGACTCGACCGTCACGGGCGGCGTTCCCGGACGCTGGATCGGGATCGAGCCGGATGGCCGGTGCGCCGGTACCGCTCCCGTCGGGCGCGTTGGCTCGGCGGGACGCTGCACGGTCGGCAATGTGCCGGTCGTCGGGCGCTGGATCGGCACGCCCATCGCCGGCGTCGAGCGTGTTGGTGTGCCGCCGATCGCCGGCGAGGACGAGCGGCCGTCTCGCAGCGTTGGCGGCGTGATGCCCTCGACGCGTGGGATCGACTGACTGCCGCGGATGGCGTTCGTGCGGCTCGTGCCGTCGGCCCCATGCTGCGCGACTGGAATCCCTTGTCGCCCGCGCGAGGCTATCGTCGAAGAGCCGAGCGCCTTGAGCATGTGATCGTGCGCGCCCTTGATGCCGAGGAAGACCTCGTTCGACAGCTTCTGGATCTCAACCGACAGCCGGCCGAATCGCGCCGGATGATACTGCTTGGTCAGTGCGAGGAACGCCGAGCGCACCTCCTCGGGAGTCACGATCTCGCCAATGCCGAGCGTGCTCGTCGGCCCTTCCGCGATGCGGAACTGCATCTCGGTCAGCACGGCGCGTGCTCTCGCTTCGTCCTCCCCGGCCACTTCGTGAGATCGTAGCTCGAACGCCGCGGCGAGAAAAGACGATCACTTCTTCTGCTTGGGCTGGATCTGCTTCTGCTGGGCCTGCGGTACCGGCTCGGAGGAGACCTGCGGCGCTGGCGCGTTGGGCTCTGGCACAATCTGCGCGTTGGGCGCCGCCGTCAGGTTCTGCTCGGAGCCACTGACGACGTTCTTGGACGACGTGTAGGTAGGCGTCGGCTTCGCGTCGGCCTGCTTCGTCGGCTTGACGGTGGCGGCCCGTTTCTTCTCGATCTCGGCCTCTCGGTCGAAGGGCAGATCGGCCTTGGTCTTCTGTTTCGGCGGGGCCTTCTTCTGCGGCGCCTTGTTGCCCTTGTCGAACACCACCGGGCCGACCGGCATCGCCAGCTCGTGCGTTTCGAGCGGCTTGCGGTCGGCGCGAACGAGCGCTGCCACCACGACCCGCGTCGACCGCACGGTGCACTTGCCATCCGCGAAGTCGAGCTCGACATGGTCGCGATGCTGCTCGAGCGTGTCCTTGTCGGGGTCGTACACGTAGTCAACGTGCATTCGCACATTGCACGACTCCTCATGCGGCGCCTTGGGATCTGCGATCAGCTCCGAGCCGCCGAAGATGACACCCGCGTCGCTGTAATCGAACGCGTAGCGCGTGAAGAACGTCCGCGGACCGACGACCGCCGTGGTCTTGAACACGTCCACCTGATCATCCCTGCGCTCGAACACGCGGAGCTCGCGATTCGGCAGCTGCCACACGCCGGTGAATCCGGTCACCTCGATGAGGCTCACGTCGATGACGCTGCCGTTCGGTCCCGCTTGCACCTTGCGCTTCTCCGGGATGAAGCCAGGTTTGCGGATCCTGAGCACGAGCTCCTCGCCCGGGGAGGCGAACAGCCGAGTCGGTGTCAGCGCGAAGCCGTCCGTGTCGCTGCGCACCTCCGCGCCCGGCGGCTTGGAGCTCACCTCGATGGCCACCTTGCCTGCCGGCGGGACGTCACGTGCTCGCGCTGGCGACGTGGTTGGTGGCTTGTCGCGGTCGCGGCCCAGCACGACGACCGCGATGATGCCGACGCCGAGCACGGAGATGCCGGCGATCGCCGGCATTAGCAGCTTGCGTGAGGTTCCCGGCGGTGTGACCGCGCCGCGCGCACGCATCGCGCCGGTCCCCGCGGCATCGCGTAGCGCGGTGACGAGCTCGTGCGCCGTGCGATAGCGATCATCGGGATCCTTCGCGAGCGCCTTGCGGAGCACGCTATCGAGCGCGGGCGGCAAGCCGACCCCACCGCGCGATGACAGCGTCGGTACCTCGGCGCGGAAGTGCTGCTCCATCATTCCCGGGACGCTCGTCGCGGTGAACGGCTGCGCACCCGACAGCAGCTCGAACGCGATCACGCCGAGCGCGTAACGATCCGAGGCGGTCCCTGCCCCGTCGACACTCCACTGCTCGGGCGCCATATAGCCCGGCGTGCCAAGCCAGGTCCCGGCGCCGGTGAGCGTGCCGGGCCCAGTGGCCTTCGCGGTGACACCGCCGGTCTCGTTGACCTTCGCGATCAGCTTCGCGATCCCGAAGTCGAGCACGAACGTCTTGGGCGGCGTCGCGCTCGACAGCACGATGTTGTCGGGCTTGAGATCGCGATGCACGACACCGCGCGCATGCGCTGCGTCGAGTGCATCGGCGATCGGCTCGAGGATCTGTAACGCGTCGTGCACCGCGAGCGGACCGTCGACGAGGTGCGCGCGCAGCGACCGCCCCTCGATGAGATCCATCACCAGGTACAGCCGGCCGTCGTCGAGCCGGCCGAACGCGAACACGTCGACGACGTTCTCGTGCTCGATCTGGTTGACGGCACGCGCCTCGCGAATGAATCGCTCGGCCGCTTCCGCGGATGCCGCGAGCTCGTGGCGCAGCACTTTCACCGCGACGCGCTTGCCGATGACGGGATGCCGACCGGCATAGACCTCGCCCATCGCGCCCGCACCGATGAACCGCTCGACCACGTACTCGCCCACCGGGGTACCGGCCGCGAGGCGCGACTCTCCATCGCCAACCGCACGCGGCTCGGTCACCGCAGCGAGCGTCGGGCTGTGCGCGAGCGGGCTCGAGTCCGCCATCTCCCTCATGGTAGCAGTGGGACACGCCCACTGCCGGTCTGGTTTCAGGGCGTTTCAGCTGTGGGCGCCAGTAGTTACCGGACGGCTCTGCAGCAGATGGAGCTGGCCGTTGGCCACAGCCCACTCGAGGTCCTGCGGGCCGCCGAACAGCTGCTCGCACCGGCTCGCCAGCTGGGCGAGCTCGGCGATGCGGGCGTCGTCGAGACAGGCGGTCTTCGCGCGCTCGCCGCCGATGGCGACCTCGGCGGTTCCGCCGCTGTCCTGGGCCTCGATCGCGACGTCCTTGTCGCCGATCGCCCGCTCGAGGACCTTGCCGTCGGCCGCCACCCGGTAGCGATCCGGAGTCACCAGGCCGGACACCAGCGCCTCGCCCAGGCCCCAGGTCGCCTCGATCAGGCGGCCCTCGCGCTTGGCCGCGCTCGGATCGCGGCTGAACATGACGCCCGAGACCTGCGGCTGCAGCAGCGTCTGCACGACCACACCCATGCGGGGCGGACCGCCGACGTTCATCCGCTGGCGATACGCGAGCGCGGCCTCGGTGTACGCCGACGCATGGACGGCCGCGATCGCATCGATCAGCTCGTCGGGCCTCACGCCTAGCACCGTCGAGTGCTGGCCGGCAAAGCTCGCCTGGGCCGAGTCCTCGCCGACCGCGGACGACCGCACCGCCCATGGAGCGGGCAGCTTGGCGACGGCGGCGCTCAGCTGCTCGCGCGCCTTTACTTCACCGGCGACCACGCGGGCGACCAGATCGGCGTCGAGCGCGACGCCATCGGGGACCGGCAACCGTGCAGCGAGCGCGGCTGCGAGCGCCTTCGCCTTGCCACCGAATCCGAGCGCCGAGGCGTCACGCAGCGCGACCACCGAACCGGCCGCGACCGCCTGGTACTGCGCGATCGCCGACTTGTCTGGCGCAGCCGCACGCTTCGCGGGCGCAGTGACCGACGCGTCCGGCGCCCGGACGATATCGACGGTACCCTTCGTGCCGTCGACGCGCACGATGGCGCCGTCAGGGATCACGGTGAGCGCGTTCCGGGTGTCGACCACCCCCGCGATGCCGTACTCGCGCGCCACGATCGCCGCGTGGCTCAGCAGGCCACCGCGCTCCGTCACGATCGCGCCGATCAGCGGCAGCAGGACGTTGTACGCGGGCGAGGTGTGCTTCGTGACAAGGACGTCACCGCGCTCGAGACGATCGAAGTCGGCCGGCGTGCGCACGACGCGCGCCCTGCCCTCGTAGATGCCACCACTGACACCCGTGCCGCTGACCACGCCCGCCGTGACGGCAACCTTTGCACGGCCGTCCATCGCCTCGATGAACGTCATCACCGCGCGTTGCATGCGAGCGACGGCCGGCGGGAACGAGTCGAGCGACGGCATCGGGCTACCCACGCCGAGCGACGACGGCGGGTCGAGGGCATCGAGCCGTGCCCGCTCCTCGCTTCGCGCGCGCAGCTCGTCCGCGCTCGGCGTGCTCGCGCCGCGCAGGAGTGCGACGAGCTCCGGCAGGTCCGTGTCGTACGGGTGCGAGGCGTCATGTGCCGCGCCGCGCTGCGCGATCCGGCGGCCGGCCTCGCGCACGGATCGGTGCATGATCCCGGCGCTCCACAGCGTGATGCCGACATCGTCGTCGCGAACGCCGTACATGCTGAGCACCTCCGCGTACGAGGCGTCGAAGGCATCACGCTTGTCGGCGGGCACCCGCTCGCGCAAGGCGGCGCGCAGCTCGTCGGCCGGGTTGATGGGCGCGACGTCGCCGGCGTCGATCGTGGCGAGCTCAGCACGCACGCCGCGCACGATCAGATCAGGGAGGTCGATCACGAGCGCGTGATAGATGTCGAGGCCCGCCATCGGACGCAGCCCGTGGACCTCGAGGTAGTCCGACACGGCCGCGCCAACATCCCCGCTCGCGCCGCGCAGCGCAGCCAGGATCTCGGTCGCCGGTCGCGTCGACTCGACGATCGCTCGCAGCTCGGGTTCCTTCACGAGTGCGGCAGCGATCTTTGCCGCCTCGACGGCGCCAGCACGTGATGCCGGCGACGCGCCCTGCAGGAGCCGGAGGACCTCGCCCGCCGTTGCACCGGTCCACTCGATCACATCCGCGACGAAATCGCCGACGACGACCCCCGGCATCGGTGCGTGCGTGAAGTGCGTGATGAACATGTTATGAAAGTTCTCGGTCGCTGCCTCGACATGGACGGCAAGCGCCTTGTCGTCGAGCGACGTGAGGTCGACGCGGGTCAGCTCGCGATTGCGCGCGATCTGCGGCAGCCGCAGCTCGTCGTTCCAGCGGCGCGTCATCTCGCGCCAGCTGCGATCGCGCCACACCTCGGCGGCACGCTTGCCGCGGCGTCGGAGCTCGGGATGCAGCTTGAAGAGCAGCCGCATGATGAGCTTCGGTGGCGCCTTCCCCGGACCCTTCATCTTCGCGGGCGGCCTGTCGCCCCAGATCGGCTGCGGCGGCGCGCCAGCGATCCTCGGACGCATGTAGATGCGCCCGCCGACGGTCTGCATGTCGAATCCTGCGAGTGGCACACCGTAGTAGGCGAAGCCGCGCTCGAAGCCTTCCATCTGCGCCGGGAACGCGATGCCCGAGAAGAACCTCGTCACCGCGGTCGTGATGTGGACTTCATCGCGCTTCCACTCGCCGGCTCCGGGCGCGTGCCATGTCGTGGTGGTCATCAGCGTGTTCCTTTGCGTTTGGGGCGCTTCGCGGGAGGCGAAGGCTTGGACAGGGAAGGAGTGGCGGGCAGTGTGCGGCCGACGATGCGGCCGATGGTCCAGGTCACGATGTCGGCGGCGTCATCGGGGGTGGCGTCGGTGAGCTCGCGAAATGCGCGCATCGTCGCCGACGAGCACAGCACCAGCGTCATCATCACCGCGCGCTCGCGATCGGCAGGTGCGAGCGCATCGAGCGAATCGCCGAGCATGTCTTCGGTCTGGTTGCGGCGGCGATCGGACTCGCCGAGCTCGCGCTTTGCGACGCGGATCGGCTCGCTCACGATGGCAGCGCGAACGCTCTCGGCCATCGTCGAGGCCGTGGCGAAGTGGGAGCGCAGCACGGTCGGGAGCTCGCCAAGGTTCGAGGGCGCCTCGACGGGGCCGCGCAGGTGTTTGAGGTGGTACGCGGTCTGTTCCACCAGCGTCTTCTTGTCGGGGAAGTTGCGGTAGACGGTGGGAATCGAGACGCCGGCCTCGCGCGCAACCGCCGGAATCGACAGCTCGGTCGGTCCCCGCGCGAGGATCGCGACGCATGCCTCGAGGATCCGGGTCCGGGTCTCGTCCGCCATGGCGGCGCGCCGGTCGGCGTAGCTCGAGGGCGCACCCAGCGCGCCAGTTGTCGTCGGAGAGTCATCGCTTCGCGCCATGGCGATATGATCCATATCGTGACAATACGGATCATGTCAAGACCGGCGTGCGCTCCCGCTCGCAGTGTGCGAGACCGACCCAGCCATACAGATCTGCGCGCCCCTCAACAATTCGGCTCCTGATCGGGACGTGGAGAATGTTAGTTGTGGGCGATGGTCGAGGCGAGGGTTGTGGGCGGGGGGCGGCACCAGGTTCAACTGTTCGACCAGTCGGCCAAGCTCGGCCAGCAGGTTGCCGTGTCGATCGGCGAAGCGCTGGCGGCCGGCGGCAGCGCGATCGTGATCGCACGCGTGCTGCATCTCGACGAGATCATGAAGTGCCTCGCTGCACGCGGGGTCGACTGCGCCGCCGCCAGGCAAGCTGGATCGCTGGTGCTGGTCGATGCCGAGCGGATGCTCACCAACCTGCTCGTCGACGGTCAGCTCGATCGTGCACAGTTCGACGCGCACATCGCGCCCGCGGTGCGTGCGCTCGTGCAGCGCGGTGGCCCGGTGCATGCATACGGCGAGATGGTCGATCTGCTGTGGGCTGCGGGTAACAAAGAGGCGATGCTGTCGCTCGAGAGCCTGTGGGGTGAGCTGCTGCATGCGGAACCGTTCCACCTCCTGTGCGGCTATCGACTTGCTGGCTTCGAGTCCGACAGCGCGACATTCGACAGCGTGCTGGCTGCCCACGACTGCGCGCATCCGACCGACGCCGCAGTGGCGGAGCGTCTCGGGCGCCGGCACGCCCTCGCGCAGCTCGAGCAGCGCGCATTCGCATTGCAATCCGAGATCGAGCGTCGCCAGCGTCTCGAGACGATCCTGACCGACCTTGTCGATGTGACCGTGATCTCGCGAAGGCGCGATCGTGGGATGACATCGCGGGTGCGGTGATCGAGCGCGGCGCACGGCCGATCGGCGCGTACTCGATCGCGGTCTGGACGTGCGATGGCAGCGACCTGCTGTTGATCGATGTCTCGGGCCTCGATCGCGCCATCCCGGATCGGTTTCGCCGGATCCGGATCGATGGCGACGCCCCGCTTGCGGCGTGCGTGCGCGATCGCGTGAGTGTCCTGCTCGAAACGAGCGACGAGTACAAGACGCGGTTTCCTGAGTCGTGGAAGCGCGTGACGTTGACGTCGGGCGACATTGGCGCGGTGGCGGTGGTGCCTTGTACCGCCGGCGACACCACGTTCGGCGCGCTCTGCTTTCTCTATGCCGGCGAGCACGTGTTCGACGACGCCGAGAAGACCTTTCAGACACTACTCGCACGGCACTGCGCGCTCGCGCTCGAGCGCGTGCAGCTCCTCGACGAGGAGCGCAAGCAGCGAACCGAAGCGGTACGCGCGGCGGCAGCCGAGAAGCAGGCACGCGGCGATGTCGAGCTTCTCTACGAGCTGATCGCGTCGTTCAATCGCCTCGACGACATCAATGCCGTGTACGAGCTCGCACTCGACTACGTTCAGCGCGTGTCGGACTCGGATCGTGCAGCGATTCTGCTGTTCGATCACGCCGGCGTCATGCGGTTCCGTGCATGGGCTGGACTGTCGGACCGCTATCGCGCCGCGGTCGAGGGGCACTCGCCGTGGAAGCCCGACGACACGTTCCCGCGGCCGATCGCCGTCGAGGATACCGAGACCGATCCTGCGTGGGCCGCATACCGCCCGGTATTCGAGGCGGAGGGTATTCGTTCGCTGGCGTTCGTGCCGATCGTTCACAAGAGCACGCTCATCGGGAAGTTCATGCTGTATCGCAACCGGCCGCGCACGTTCGTGCCGCGCGACCTGCAGCTCACCGCGACGGTGGCGGTTCACGTGGCGCGCGCCGTGGAGCGCAAGCACCCGGGTGCGGGGAGCACGTTCTACTTCTCGCTCGTCCCGAACACCGGAAACTGACCCGGCCACGCGGAGGTTGACGCGGCCTGGGACCCGTGTCCAATATCCCGGACGCATGTCCGCGATAGCGCCGATGCCCTCCCCGACCCTGCCCGTCGCTCGTCGCCTGGAAGTGCGCCGCGACACCATGGTGGTCGAGGGGCACGCGCTCGAGGATGTCGTGCTCGCCGGTCATGCGATTGGCCCCGAGCTCGGGACCGCCCCGGTCGTTGTCATCGTCGGCGGTATCACCGCGTCGCCATATCCGTTCGGCGATGCGACCACCGGGGCAGAGCCGTGGTGGCCCGCGCTGCAGGCGCCCGACCTGATCGATCCGGCGCGCTACACGGTGCTCTCGTTCGCATGGCCGAGCAACGGCTCCACGTGGCGCGGCCTCGACGAGGGACCGATCGCGCAGATCAGCGCGCTCGGGCTCGCGGATCTGATCGCAGCGTGGCTCGATGGCATCGGCTGCTCGGCGCCGGTGACCTATGCCGGTGCGAGCCTCGGCGGTCTCGTGGGTATCGCGCTCGCCGTTCGTCATCCTGATCGCGTGGCGCGCCTGCTCACGATCTCCGCCGGGCTGCGGCCCGATGGCTGGGGCACTGCCACGCGTCACCTGCAGCGCGAGCTCGTTCGCGACGGGCTGCGCACCGGCGATGTGGCGACCGGCATGGCGCGCGCGCGCCAGCTCGGCATGCTCACGTATCGCGGCCGCGACGAGCTCGACACCCGGTTTGGCGTGCTCGCGCCCGAGCTCGCGCAGCCGCCGGTCGCTGCCTACCTCGACCACCACGGGCAGCGGTTCGCGCAGCGATTCCCGGTTCGCACGTTCTTGCTGCTCAGCGAGGCGATCGATCGCTGCCGGTTTGGCGCCGATACCGCCGCCGTTCGCGCCGAGCTCGCGCGTGTGACGGCCGATGTCCTCGTCGTCGGTGTTCCCGGTGATCTGCTGTTCCCGTTCCCGCTACAGCACGAGCTGTATCGCGAGCTGCAAGCGGCCGGCGCGAGCGCGTCGCTGTGGAAGCTCGACTCCGAATACGGCCACGACGCGTTCCTCGCCGATCAGGACAAGCTGGCCGAGGTGCTGCGAGGCTCGAGGTTTCTGGCCGACGGCGCGCCGCAACCACGCGCCCCGTTCGTGGGTCTCGGCGCGCGACCGGTGCGCGAGATCCGGATCGGGATGATCGGCTGCGGCACCGTGGGGACCGGCGTGCTCGAGCTGATCGACAAGCAGCGCGCCCAGCTCGTGGAGCGCTATGGCGTGCGGTTTCGCATCACGCACCTCGCGGTCCGCGACGTCTCCAAGCCGCGCGGTCCGCTCGCCGATGGGATCCCGCGCACCACGCGTGCGCTCGATCTGGTCGCCGCGCCCGACGTCGACGTGATCGTCGAGGTCGCCGGTGGCGATGACGTGGAAGCGGCTCTCACGGCCGCACTCGCCGCGGGCAAGCCGGTGGTCACTGCGAACAAGGCGCTGCTGTCGAAGAAGCTCGCCGCACTCGGTGTGCTGGCGCAGCGAACCGAGACGCCACTGCTGTGTGAGGCCGCCGCCGCCGCCGCGCTACCGATCATTCGCCACCTCTCGCATCGTGCAGACGAGGTCGACTCGCTCGCCGCGATCGTGAACGGTACGTGCAACTTCATCATCACGCGGCTCGAGCAAGACGAGCTCGCACTCGATCGCGCGATCGCCGAGGCCCAGTCGCTCGGGCTCGCTGAAGCCGATCCGTCGGCCGACATCGACGGCCACGATGCGGCGGCGAAGCTGTCGATCCTCGTGTATCGCGCGTTCGGTGCGTGGGTGCCGCCGCACGAGCTGCCGACGCGCGGCATCGGCGAGCTGTGGCCCGCGGACTGCGACCTCGCCGAGACCATGGGCTTCCGGATCCGGCTGATCGCACACGCGGCTCGCCAGGGCGATGCGCTGACCGCCGGCGTCGAGCCGGTGCTGCTGCCGGACTGGCACCTGCTCGCCTCCGTCGAGGAGGAATACAACGCGGTCTACATGAAGACCGCGACGTCGGGTGACCTGTCGCTGTTCGGCAAGGGCGCTGGTGCATTGCCCACCGCGACCGCCGTGCTCGGTGACCTGATCGATCTCGCGCAAGACAACTCGGTCCAGTGGCCGGAGCCGCGCAGCGTGAAGCTGGTCCCCGCGCCGGCGCGCCGGCACTACCTGCGCGTGTCGGCCGATCCGCACCCCGGGCTCGTGCGACGCGTCGACTCGATCGTGCGCCGGGCCGGGCTGACCGTTCAGAACCGCGCGGCGCGTGGCGAGCCGCTCGTGACTCACCACGGCTTTCTGATCTCGCCGTCCGACGACGCGACGATTGCCTCGGTCGTCGATCAGCTGCGCGAGCTGGGCCGCGTCGAGCAGACGCTGTGGCTCGGAGTTGTCGAATGAGTATCGCGCGCTGGCTGGATGCAGCGGCGGCGCCGAGCGAGCGCCCCACGCTGGCCGCGATGGGCGACGCGACGCGCGAGCTCCACGAGGCGGTCAACAAGAACGCGCCGTGGCTGCACCCCGACCGGCGCACGATCCAGCGCGACCTCGGTGACTCGCGCGGCGTGGTCGGCTGGCAGGAGGGCAAGGCCGCGTTCGTGCGCGAGGGCGTTGGCTCGTGGTCGCAGCTGCCGCACCTGTACGCGCGCTACGGCACCGTTGGAACCACCGAGCTGATCGACAAGCTGCGCGCGCTCGAGCACGCGAGGATCGGCTTTGTCACCGACTGCGGGATGCAGGCGGTCGCGCTGGTGTCCGACGTGACGATCAACGCCGGTGCGCACGCGGTGGTGCTGCGGCAGGTCTACAACAAGACCCGCGCATTCTTCGAGTCGAGCGCCAAGCGAGTCGGCGCGACGATCACGCTCGTCGACGATGGCGACCTCACGGGGCTTGCGGCGGCGATGCGTCCCGACACGCGTCTGGTATTCGGCGAGACGTTCACGAACCCGCTTGGTCGCGCGCAGGACATCCCGGCGCTCGTCGAGATCGTTCACCGGGTTCCGAAGGCGCGCCTCGTGATCGACTCGACGATCGCGACGCCGTGGGGCATCCGCACGCCCCTGCTCGATCAAGGCGTCGACGTGGTGACGGGCAGCATGACCAAGGCGCTCGGCGGTCAGGATGCCGGGCTCGGCGGCTACATCGCGACCAATGACAGCGAGGTCGGCAACGCGGTCATGGATCTGATCGCAATGCGCGGCGGCATCCTCGACGACGATCGCGCCCGTCGCGTGCTCGACAACCTCGACAAGGCCGAGCGGAGCCACGCGCGCCGGTGTGACACTGCCGCCAAGGTCGGCGCGTTCCTTGCCGCTCATCCCCGCGTCGAGCGGGTGTTTCACCCGAGCCGTCCTGAATCGCCAGATGCGGCGATCATCGCCCGCGACTACATCCGCACCGGCTCGCTGCTCGCGTTCCGCGTCAAGGATGCGGACGAGGCGGCGCACGGTCGGATCGCCGACGTGCTCGTGTCGTGCGGCGTGCTGCGCTACGCGCTGTCGTTCGACGGCCTGGTCACCAAGGTCAACCACCACAAGACCGTGTCCGAGTACTTCTCGTCCCCCGAGGCGGTCGCGCGGCTGGGCATCGACCGCCTGGTGCGCCTCGGTATCGGACTCGAAGATCCTGACGATCTGATCGCCTGCCTCAACTGGACCCTGCACAACTGGCAGTAGGATCGAAGCGTGCCTCGCTGGACCAACTGGGCCCGGAACGTCCGGTCGTCACCGAGCGAGTGGCACGAGCCCGACAGCGAGACTGCGATCGTCGACCTGGTACGCACCACGCGCGACCGAGCGAGCACGCTGCGCGTCGTCGGCGCGGGCCACTCGTGGTCCGCGATCGCCGCACCCGATCAGGTTGGCGCCTCGCTCGACAAGCACGCTGGCGTCATCTCGATCGACGGATTTCGAGTCACCGCCAGAGCAGGCACGCGGCTCAAGGACCTGCTTCGAGATCTCGACGCCCACGGCCGCACGTTGGCGATCGTCGGCTCGATCGCGGAGCAGTCGCTCGCCGGCGCGATCGCGACCGGCACCCACGGCTCGTCGCTGCAGCACGGCAACCTCGCCAGCCTCGTCGAGCGGATGCGAATCGTCGACGGCACCGGCAACGTTCACGATCTCTCGGGCGAGCGCCTGATCGCAGCGCGCGTTCATCTCGGCGCGCTCGGCATCGTGACGCAGCTGACGCTGAAGACGGTGCCGCGGTTCGCGCTCGCCGAGGTCATCGAGGGGATCCCCGTCGAGCAGGTCGCATCGCAGCTCGAGACGATCGCGCGCAGCGCCGAGTACGTGAAGGTCTGGTGGATGCCGCACACCAGGCGAGCAGCGATCTTTCGGTATGACCGGACCCAGGAGCCCAACACCGGCCGCGACCCGATCCGCCAGCGCTGGATCGACGACAAGATCCTGCACTCGTGGGTGTTCCCCGCGATCCTGCGCCTCGGCCGGATCCCGCGGCTCACCCGCCTCGTGAGCCCGATGATCGGCAAGGGTCTCGTGACGCCGCCCCGCATCGGGAACAGCGCGCTGATGCTGTCGACGCCCTACCCGGCCCGCCACCGCGAGACCGAGGCAGCGATGCCAATCGCGCGCGCAGGTGAAGCATTCGATCGCCTGGTTCACATGATCGAACGCGACCGGCTCACGGTGAACTTCATCGTCGAGGCGCGCTTCGTGCCGGCCGACCCGGCGTGGATGAGCCCGGCCCACGGCGTCGACACCTGCCAGCTCGGTGCGTATTGCTACGGCGCCGGCGCCGATCCGTACTTCGCCGCGTTCTGGCGCGAGATGCGCGCGATCGGCGCACGCCCGCACTGGGGCAAAGAGATGGACCATTCACGCGATGAGGTTCTCTCGTTGTGGCCGCGCGCCGCCGAGTTCCGCGCACTGCGTGACGAGCTCGATCCACAGCGCACGTTCGGCAGCTCGTTTCACACGAGAATCCTCGGGCACTAGCTGGCAGCGTCCTTGCACCGCTAGATCCCAGGAGAATCACGATGCTCGTACCCATCGCTCTTACTGTGATCGTATTGCTGGTCGCCCTTGGGGGCGCGATGTACTGGGCCAAGCGCCGGGTCATCGACCACGAACAAAAGCCCGACGTTCGCCCAGACGATCGCCGACCGACCGCCCACGTGACCCAAGTATAGTTCTGACGCTACGGCAGTAGCCGCGGCAGCCTCGGGTTCGCACTGCGCTTCCACAGGAACGCGTCGAGCACGTAGTGGGTGATCTGCGGCATCGCGAGCAGCGGCGCCAGGATCAGCGCGCCGGTGCTACCGATGTCGAGCCCCGAGCCAAACAGCCAGTCGCGGTCATGCCAGATGCCGCGGTCCCACAGCATCTCCTCGACATACGCGATCATCCACAGCGTCGCGAGAAACACGATCACGCCACGTGCGAGCAGCTTCGCGCTCGCGCCACGTGGCGACTCCGCAGCCGCGTTGCGCGCGTAGAAGAACACGAGCGCCATGTACGGCACGCCATGGATGAACACGTTGGTCACGGTGAACGTGTAGTCGGTGTTCGTACCGACGATGCCGACGTACCAGCATGCGGCGGTCGTCACGACGACGAGATGCTTGCCCCACGACACGCGTTCGCGCCGTACCACCTGCACGATCGCGCGCACGACATACGCCGCGAGCAGGCCGAGGTACACGAACCCTGCGATGCGCACCACCTCCGCCGGCACCGCGCCGGCCACGAAGTCGCCGTCGCGCATCCACGCAAACCCACGTGGCAGCTGCGCATGCCACCACAGCAGCGGATACAGCGTCGCCGCGTAGACCGTGGCGCCGTCTAGCCAGCGGCCGAGAGCATCGCGTTCCCCGTTTCGCGCGCGATACAGCATCACCCAGCCGTATTGCTGCCGCACGAAGTGAAACACCGCGAGGTACGCGATCACGCGCCAGAACGGCCCGGGCCCCCAAGAATACAGCGCGAACCCGACCGCGTACGCAACCACCGGCGTGAGCCCGTACAGCAGCGGCCGGCGCTTCCACTCGGCCGGATCGAGATACACCACGAACGCCGTCGACCACACGTGCGCGACATCGACGAGCAGCACGCCGGTGATCCACGACCACTCGGGCGAATCGTTCCCGATGCCCATCGCCGGCGCGAGCGCCACGAGCACCAGCGCGATCACGGCGGTGCCGCCAAACAAGGCAAGATCGATCGGCGCGGAGAACAGCCAGCGCTTCACGCGACCTCCGGATAGGGGTCAGACACAAATAGCACCACTAGCGCCGCTGACGGACGCGCAGGGCCGGATGCTAGTGGTGCTATTTGTGTCTGACCCCTCACGTGATCTCGCGGGCAGCACGCAGGCCGTGGTCGAACGCCTCCTCGAACAGCGCGAAGCCCGAGAGATCGGTGTGCGCGAAATGAATCTGGCCGATCGGCTTGAGGCGCGCGGCCTGTGCAGCCGACCACACGGCGCCCACACGCGGCCGGATCATGCCGTGCCCCCAGAACGCGATATCGATCCGCTCGGTATGGGCAGCGACATCGGGGTGGGCGCGCGCGATGTCGGCGATCACGGTGGCCGACCACTCGGCGTGCGAGGCGCCCTCGAGCTTCTTGCGCACGGCGGCAGCGTCCTCGTCGGTGAACGGGTAGTACCAGGTCCACACGGTCGCGCCCCGGTCACGGCCCTGCTGGTGGGTGGCGCTCACGTAGCCCAGCGACGGGCTGTCGTGGAACACGTTGTCCCAGGCCGGCGGCGAGCCACGCCCACGCTCGACGGGACGCTTGCGCAGATGCAGATTGGCGACCGCCCACGCGCCGTAGTCGCCCGCCGGCTCGCCTTTGCGCGCGCGCACGATCCGGTTCGCGACGAACGTGGGCGTCGCGACGATCACGGCGTCGGCCTCGAAGCCCAGGGGGCCCTGTGGGCCGATCGCCGTGACGCGGACCGTGCTGCCGGCGAGCTCGGCCTGATCCACGCTGATCACCGTGATGCCCGAGCGGATCGTGGCCTTGCCCGCGAGGTGCCGCACGAGAGAACCGTTGCCATCGGGCCACGTGATCACGGACTGCGCCTCGACGCCAGGCGCGGACTGGCGGCCGGCGAAGTAGAACAGGCCCGCCCACGCGCTCGTCTGCGCGGGTGTGAGCGCGTAGTCGTCGCGGCACGCGTAGTCACAGACCCAGCGCAGGCGCGGCGACGTGAGCTTGCGCTCGTCGAGCCACTGCGCGAACGACAGCTGATCGAGCGCGCGCAGCTCGGGCGCGTCACTGCCGAGCGAGCGCGGGATGGCGAACGCACGGCGCCCCTGTCCATCGCGCCACGCTGACCACTTGTCGACCTCGGCGTTGAACGCGGCGAGCTGCGCCAGGTCGTCAGGGGACGCACCGGCCTCCATGTACAGACCATCCCACCAGCGACCGAGGTGCCACACGCGCTCCTCGGGCTCGCGGCAGCGCAGCGTCTCGTCGACGATCGGCGTGCCGTCGGCCGCGTGGCTCTCGATCGCACCCATCTCGCCAAGCAACGCCGTCAGATCGACTTGCTCGCGCTGCGGCGCAACGATGTAGTGCGCGCCCCACGGGTACGGCGTGACCGGCGACGCGCTACCGCGTGCGGTCCCGCCGGCGACATCATCGAGCTCGAGCACGAGGACATCCTTGATTCCGCGCCGCGCGAGCTCCCACGCCGCCGCCAGGCCCGCGATGCCGCCACCGACGATGACCACCCGGTGTCGCTCGTAACTCGCCACGGGCGGCGGCGGCGTTCTCGCGTCGCGGATCAGTGAGTGACCGCGCGGCATACCGGTCCCGATCAGCTCGCCCGACGGAGGAGCCGGCGCCGCGCCCTTGCCGCACGCGGCGTAGGCCACCGGCGCGCCGAGCATCATCGTCAGGAAGTCGCGGCGGGTCGACACGTCACTCCCACTTGCGCCACTCGCGCTCGTAGTAGCGAACGAGCGCCTGGTTATCGAGCTGGTTGATCTCGACGGGCACCGGCAGCATGTCGGCGGGAATCTCGAACATCGCCTTGAGTGCGCCCTCGTTGACGAACCGAAGCGCGACGTTCGGCGCCTTCGTCGGCGGAGTATGCGGCATGCGCTTGCCGAGCGCGTAGCCCCACACGCCGAACGACGGCACGGGCACCTGATACGGCAGCGTGTGCAGACCCGCCGCCCGCATCGTCTCGATGATGCACCAGAACGATTTGCGCGCGAACAGCGGCGAGGTTGCCTGCACCGCGACCGCACCACCGGGCGCCAGGTTCGCGAGCACGCGCCGGTAGAACGCCTTGGTGTACAGCTTGCCGAGCGCGAACGAGTTCGGATCCGGAAAGTCGATGATGATCACGTCCCACTTGTTGGGATGCTCGGCGAGCCACACCGAGGCGTCGTCATTGACCGTGGTCACCCGGCGGTCCATGAACGAATAGCGCGATAGCAGCGCGAGCAGCGGGAAGTTCTGCGCGAGCGACGTCATGTCGTGATCGAGATCGACGAGCGTGACCGCCTCGACTGACGGATGCGCGACCACTTCACGCAACGCGAGCCCATCGCCGCCACCGAGGATCAGTACGCGCTTGGGCGGCCCATCGGCGGCCTGCATCGCCGGGTGCACGAGCGACTCGTGATAGCGGTACTCGTCCGCCGAGGAGAACTGGAGGTTGCCGTTGAGAAACAGCTGAAAGCCTGCCCTGCCCTGCGTCACGACGATGCGCTGATACGGCGTGGTCTTCGTGTAGACGATTGGATCGACGTACATCTCGTCCTCCGCCATCGTCGTGAACATGTCCGCCACCGCGACGCCGATGATGAGGACGATCAGCACGAGGAACGCACGGATCCGGACGCCGACGACCTGCTTGCGGCCGATCCGAGATTCGAGCAAGTACGTGCCCCATAGCGCGACCGCAGCATTCGCGGTCCCCATCAGCAGCGAGCTGCGCACGAGGCCGATGTGTGGCACGAGCACGAGCGGGAACATCAGGGCCGCAGCAAGCGCGCCGATGTAGTCGAACGTCAGGACGCGCGAGACGATGTCCTTGAGCTCGAGCTGGCCCTCGAGCAAGCGCATCAGCAGCGGCAGCTCGAGCCCGACGAGCGTTCCGATCACGAACACGAAGCCGAGCAACACGAACTGGAAGTGCTCGATCGAGCCGAACGCCAGGAACAGCACCGGCGCCGACGCACCACCGACGACCGCGACCGCTAGCTCGATCTCGACAAAGCGACGCGCGAGGTCGTTCTCGAGCTGGCGCGACAGCCAGGCCCCGACGCCCATCGCCGACAGGTAGAGGCCGATGACGAGCGAAAACTGCGTGACGGAGTCGCCGAGCAGGTAGCTGCCCAGCGTTCCGGCGAGCAGCTCGTACACGAGGCCGCAGATCGCCACCACGAACACGTTGAGATACAACGCGCCCGCGCGGAGCGGCGGCCTCGCGCCGTCAGGCGCCGCCGACGGCGGCGGAGATGATGAGACTGACACCGATGATCACTCCGGCCATGATGATGGCCAAGGCCACGTTGTGGTCCTCCTCGATCTCTTTCTTGATCGGGAACGGAGACACCTTGTTCATGATCCAGAATGCGATCCCGAACACCACCAGGCCGATGCCTGCAAACACTGCCGACGACACGACCGCTTCGCCCAAATGATCGAGCTTCATCATTTACCTCCGTGGTAACCGCTATGCCAAAAGCTGTAGGAGCGATAGCCGCCAGGTGACGACCGAACGCTGCCCGGAATCTCGTCCTTCTCGACCGATGTCAGCTCGCGCTGTGTGAAGCCGAGCGCCGAGTAGCCGGTGAGCACGATCACCGTGAAGACGAGGACGATGATCGTCAACACGGAGCGCTTGCCGCGCGGGATCGTCGGACGATCGGGCAGCGCCTTGGTCTCGGGCGTCGGGGTCTCAGTCATCGCTCGAGGACTCCGCGAGGGCTTTGAGGATCAGCACGATTCCAGACAGCAGCACCACGACGGCCGCGATCACGATCGTCAGTGCTGTCTTGGGGGCGCCCGATGGGCCGTCGGTGCTGTTGGTCCAGCGCCGGCGCTCGAACGTGTACGTGTAGATGCCGAAGAACAGGAATGGGATGCCGAGTGCGAGGAGCGCCCAGCCGAGGTACTTGCCGCGGAACACACCCTGCCGCACGCGCACGTTGAGCGGCACATCCATCGCCCCGCCCTGCTGCATCTCGATCCGCAGCACGTACGCACCTGGATCGACGGGGCCGATCACCTCGCGCGCCGCCGGATTGCCCTCGCTCCACGACTCGCCCTCGTCAACGCCCGAGTAGGCCTCCATGTTTGCATCGACCGTGTAGACCGTGCCGGTCGCCGTGTTGACGACCGACGCGACGACATAGGCCCAGTTGTTCGACAGCGCTGCGTGAAACCCGAGCTCGACGTTCTTGCCGCCCACCAGCTGGAACGGTTCGGAGAAGAACACGTTCGAGGGCACCGGATCCGGGTTATTCGCGGTGACCTCGGGCGTGACCGCAATGCCACCAGGAATCGTGACGGCACGCTCGTACACGACCGTCGGCTTCGCCATCGAAGCAAACAGAATCCCCAGCGCGATGAGGGCGATGAATGCCAGCGTCAGTGGCGTGGCCACGCCGCGCGTCGGATCGGGCTGGTTCGGCGCCACGCCGGTCGGCGTGCTGATGTCCGTGAACTTGTCGCCGAATGCCGCCTCGACATCCGCGACCTTCATGTACGTCGAGAGCGACCACGTCTCTTCGCTGCCGCTCGACTCCTTCGAGATCATCGCAGGCGGCGCGACGTAGTCGTTCGCGAACACTTGCTCGCCCGCGGTCACCTTCCAGTAGAACTCGCCGAGCACGGTGTTCACCCGCAGCGGCGCGGTCGCGAATAGCTTGAGCTTGACCCGGTCGTAGCGGACCGCATCGCCGAGCTCCTCGACGGCACCGACCGCGATCGGCTGCACATAGCTCCAGTGTCCGTCCGACTGCACGAGCCAGCGATAACCGACCGTCGGCGCGTAGAGCAGATACTCGTCGAACGGATAGTCGACGCCCTCGATCTGCGCATAGCGCACGACGTAGCCGATCACGGTGAGCTCACCGTCGAGGAACGTGCCCTTGCTGCCGAGCGGGATCCGCGGCGATGCCTTGCCGATCGTGCCGAGTACCGCGAGCGCACCGGCGTTGACATCGAGCAGCGTGCTGCAGTGGCCGCAGACCGCACGCAGCGACTCGCCTGGCACGCGCAGCTCGACAGGCGCGTTGCAGTTCGGACACGCGAGTCGTGTCGACGTTCCGGTCTCGTCACGCGGCGGGCCGACCTCACCGCCGCGGATGTTGAGGTCGGCCAGCGTGCACTGCGTGCCGACGTACAGCTTCGGCGGCTCGTCGCCGTCGCCGAAATCGATCGTGGCGAAGTTGCCCTCGCCGTCGGAGAGATCCGCGAACTCGTACGCCGAGTCCGGCACGAGCCTGAACGGCAGCTCGCCATTCACGCCCATGTAGGTCGCGTACCCGATCTCGGCGACGGTGAACGTGCGGCTCGCGCCGAGCATCGTTGGTAGCTCGACCTTGCTGCCCGGCTCCAGCGCATCGCGCGAAGGCAGCGTGGCGCCCTCGACCTCGAACGTCATGTAGAAGCGGCCCTGCGCCTCGGCGAGCCAGCCCCAGCTGTCGCTGAACTTCGCGTACCACTCCTGTGTCATGCCGCCGGCCTGGTGCCGGAGCTGCGCCATGCCGACCAGGATGAACGACTGGCTGCCGAGCTGACCGTCGGCGAACAGCCGCAGCGGCGACTCCATCGGCACCAGATCGGCGACCTTGCCGAGCGAGTCCACGCCGCGATCCGTGCGCTGCACGGCGGCCCGGCAGTACGCGCAGACCCGGACCATCGAGTCGTCGTAGCGGAACTCGATGTCGGCTCCGCAACTCGGGCACGCGGTCTTCAAGCGACGCCCCCTGACATCCCACTGAAGCTACCGCATGCACCCACGATATTCCGGCTTTGCGCGTGAAAACCGCGTGATCTCGCACGCGCGCTGGCGCGCCTCGGTCGACACTGATGGGGGTGAAGCAGGCGGCCAAATCGCAGCGCGTCGTGGCGCCCTGGCGACGTGGATCGGGCGAGGAGGAATCGCGCGCGTATCTGCAGGCGCGCCTGACCACACTGTTCAAGCTGCTGTTCTGGTGCTTCATCGCGCTGATGGCGTTCCTGTTCGTCGCCTATGAGGGCTACGCCGAGGAGTACACGCCGCCGCGCTACCAGACCTACGTCTACGGCGCGTTCGCGGTGGGCATTGCAATACAGGCGTTCATCTGGCGCGTGCTGCTGCTACGCCGCAAGCTGAGCTTCGACGCGCTGCACGTGATCGACACGACCTTCGCGATCGGGTCGAACGCGATCATCACGTTCTGCGCGGTGCTGTCCTACGACAAGCGGCCGTCCGCGTACACCTGCCTCATCTACGCGTGCTGGACCGTGCTCACGCGTGCGCTGATCGTACCGAGCACGGGCAAGCGCACCACCATCGTGGCCTCGATCGCGATGGTGCCGATGGGTGTCGGCGTCGTGTGGTTGGCGTGGAACAAGGCGTGGGTGCACCCCAAGGACGTGCCGCCTGAAGCAATGATCGTTGGCTATCTCCAGATCGCGGTCGTCGCGGTCCTGCTCTCTGCGTTTGGCTCGCGAATCATCTACGGCCTGACCCAGAAGGTCTCGGCCGTGAAACAGCTCGGCCAGTACACGCTCGGTCGCGTTCTCGGCGAGGGTGGCAACGGCAAGGTCTACCTGGCGCATCACCTGCTGCTACGCCGCCCCACCGCGATCAAGGTGGTGCCCGCAGCGAAGATCGGTGTCGGCAGCCTCGAGCGGTTCGAGCGCGAGGTGCAGTTCATGAGTCAGCTCACGCACCCCAACACCGTTGCCGTCTACGACTACGGCCACAGCGGCGGCGAGTTCTATTACGCGATGGAGTACCTCGGCGGTGGGATCAATCTCCAAGACCTCGTGACTCGCCACGGCAAGCAGAGTGCCGAGCGCACGCGGCTCATTCTCATCCAGGTGTGCAGCGCGCTGCAGGAAGCGCACGAGCGCAAGCTGATCCATCGCGACATCAAGCCCGCGAACATCATCCTGTGCGAGCGAGGCGGGATGCCCGACGTCGTCAAGGTCGTCGACTATGGCCTCGTCAAGGAGCTGACCACCGACGGCGGCGCTTCGACGCAGATCGTGCTCGGCACGCCGGCGTACATCGCGCCAGAAGCAGTCACCGATCCGGGCAACATCGGGCCCGGCGTGGATCTCTACGCCGTCGGTGCCGTGGGCTACTTCATGTTGACGGCACAGCGCGTATTCACCGGCGCGACCGATCTGGACACCTGCTTGAAGCACGTCACGCAGACGCCAGCGCCGCTCGCCACGCACGGCGTCGAGGTCTCGCAGGCGCTCGAGGCCGTGATCATGCAGTGCCTCGCGAAGCGCCCGGCGGATCGTCCGGCCAGTGCGCAAGCGCTCGCGGATCGACTGCAAGGCCTCGGTTCGCTGAGCGACTGGGATGACGACCGCGCTACTCAGTGGTGGAGCACGCACCGTCGCGCCGAGCTTCCCGCGGACGTCACCGAGATGCCGACCACGACGCTGTCCATCGATCTGGCCGCACGTGAGGAGACTCCGCTTGACCAATGAGCCCGAGACCTCTCGCAAGATGATCCGCCGCGCGCTGTGGGGCTCCGCGCAGACCGAGGAGGAGACTCGCGCATATCTCCAGGAGCGCGTGACGCTGCTGTTCAAGCTGATGTTCTGGAGCTTGTTCGCGCTGATGGCCTTTCTCGCGATCACGTTCACGACGGACGACGACAACGCACCCTTCCAGCGGAAGTACGTTTACGCGTCTGCGGTGATCGGGCTGTCCACGATGGCGTTCATCTGGCGCGGACTCCTCGTACGCCGCGAGCTCTCGATCGACACGCTGTACCGGCTCGACCTCGTCTACTCGTTCTTCATCGGTCTCGCGTTCGGCCTCGCCGCCTATCTCCAGGACGACCTCGCACCGTCAGGCTACCTGTCGGTCATCTACAGCACGTTCACCGTGTTCTCGCGCACGCTGATCATCCCGAGCACCTGGCGGCGCACGCTCGCGACGAGCGCGCTGACCTATGCACCGATGACCGTCACTGCCGCCGCGCTCGCGTTTAGCCCCGAGCTCACGTTCAGGACTGAGCGCTGGATCGGCGCGGAACACTGGTTCAGCGCCGACCTTGCGTCTAACTACGAGCTCGCGTTTCGCTCCGACCTCGACATGCCGGGCCTGATGTTCTTCATCGGCTACCTGCTGTTCAGCGTCGCGCCGATCGTGCTCGCAACCGCAGGGTCGTGGATCATCTACGGCCTGACCCAGAAGGCGAGCGCCGCGCAGCTCGGCTCGTACACGCTCGATCGCAAGATCGGCGCAGGCGGCATGGGCACGGTGTACCTCGCCCACCACGTGCTGCTCCGCCGGCCGACCGCGGTCAAGCTCATCAACGCGACCGGCACCACACCGGATGCGCTCGAGCGCTTCGAGCGCGAGGTGCAGCACATGAGCCAGCTCACGCATCCCAACAGCGTCGCCGTGTTCGACTACGGCCACAGCCTCGACGGCAGGTTCTACTACGCGATGGAGTATCTCGGCGGCGGCGTCGATCTCGAGGATCTCGTGCGTCGACACGGACCGCAGCCAAGCGGGCGCGTCGCGAGCATCCTCGCGCAGGTATGCGGCGCGCTTCACGAGGCGCATCTCGCAAAGCTCATCCACCGCGACGTGAAGCCAGCGAACATCATCCTGTGCGAGCGCGGCGGGATGCCGGATTTCGCGAAGGTCCTCGACTACGGCCTGGTCAAAGACTTCACCGTCGATCGCGGCCAGACCGGTCAGGTCGTGGTCGGTACACCTGGGTTCTTGGCACCCGAGGCGGTCACCGACCCGGGCAACATCACCGCCTCCGTCGACATCTACGCGCTCGGCGCGGTCGGCTACTTCCTGCTCACGGGCCAGCAGATGTTCACCGGCAAGACCGCGGTCGAGGTCTGTATCGCGCACGTCACCAAGGAGGTCACCCCACCGTCGCAGGTGATCGATCGCCCGATCGCGCCCGCGCTCGAGGCACTGATTTTGAAGTGCCTCGCAAAGGCGCCCGGCGACCGGTTTGCGACGGCGCTCGAGCTGCGCGCCGCCCTGCTCGCCCTTCCCCCGAGCGCGGACTGGAATGTCAGCCACGCCCGCACGTGGTGGCAGGACTACCGGGGACGCGAGCAGAAGGCCTCTGACTCGGCGCAGCTGCCGACGATGACGATGCAGGTCGACCTCGCCGCGGCTGATCGCACGTGAGAATCACGTGAAAGGTCGGACCAATCCCTACCCGGCTGCTACACCCTAGCCATGGAGACGGTCGTACTCGTGGTGCTCGCGATTGTCGTCGCGCTGGTCGCGCTCGACGCCATCGCCCGGCTCGATGAGCGCGGGGTGAAGCACGATGACCTGCCCCGCCGCGGCGAGGGTGCGATCAGCACGCAGAAGATCAACGTCGATCTGACGAGACGACACTGACCGGGCACGACAGGTAGTAGCCGCGCCCCGGGGCGACCGCGAGAACCGTGTCGACGCCAATCTCGGTCAGCACGCCGCGCAGTCGACGCACGACCTGGCGCACGTTCTCCTCGTTGGCGTACTTCGACTGGAACGGTAGGTCGCGGGCGAGTTGCTTGGTCTGCACGCAGCCACGCACCGCCGACGGCGAATCCGCCTCCTCGGCTGCTCGCGTGCACAGCGCGCGAAGCAGCTGGAACTCGAGCTTGGCGAGGTTGTGCTCGGTCCACTTGGGAGCACCGGGCGGACGCGCGAGCAACACACCGCCGGCGGCCATATCGGTCGTTCCGACCAAGCACAGCTCGAGCGATTCCGGCGTGATGTTGAAGCGCACGATGCCGCCACCGGCGCTCGCGGTTGCCATCGACGGGGGAGACACCGGCTCGTGGATCACTTCGGCGAGGAACCACAGCGCGACATCACCGATCTTCACGAGCGTGCGCTCACCGAGATTGACGCGTCCCTGCGCACGCGTTCCATCGACGAACGTTCCGTTACGGCTGCCGAGGTCGCGGACGTGCCAGCCCGCATCCGTCTTGCGCAGCTCGGCATGCTCGCGCGACACCGAGCTCGCGAGCACCACGAGCTCGCCTTCGTGATTGCGACCGATGCTGGTCTTCGCGGAAATCGCGTGCGCTGCGCCGAACCCATCGACCACCCACCCCGCAGCTTCCGTCGTATCCACGTTCGAGCGCAGGTGATCCGGGATCAACCCCTCGCATGGCGTGATCTCCTGTGCGCACGACCGGCACAGCGACCCCACCTCTGCTCCAGCACCACAGCACAGACAGCCCATGTCCCGGCCATCGAACCACCTCTGCCCGTCACACACAAGTGGCCAGATCAGCCAGGCGAATTCGCGCCCGCAGCTACGGTTTTTGCCAGGTTGCGGTGTAGCGCCAGCCGAGGTGACGGCGGACCGCTACGCCGGGAAGCGCCATGCGCAGATTCCGCCGGACCGCGGACAGCGTCGCGATGTCGTCGTGCTCCCCGTGTGCGTCCCAGGCGGCCGTGAGCTCGGTGCTGGCGGACCGACCCGACTTCAGTAGCCACGATGCCGCGTTGTACGGAAGCGCGGCGACGCCGCGGGCACTGAACAGATCCGCGACGAGCACACGGCCCCCGGATATCACCCCTTCGTGCATCAGCGCCGCGGTCGCAGCGAGCGGCAGGTGGTGCAGCGCATTGATTGCGATCACGACGTCGAAGCCGCGCGGCGACAACGCGAGGATATCCGCGACGCGGTACTCGATGCCGAGCGAGCTCGGCGTACGCACGCGGGCGACATCGATCATCCGCGGCGACAGATCGATCGCGGTGACCTTCGCACCGCGCTTGGCGGCGAGCTCGCGGGCGAGCAATCCGGTCCCGCAACCGATCTCGAGCACGCGGGCACGCAGCGGCACCTGCGCGATCAGGCGGTGCGCGGTCCGCTCGAGGCGCTCGGGCGCGGCTTCGGAGCACGCGGCGATCCGGTCGAAGTCGGCCCGGATCACGTCGCTGGACGGCAGCATGGTGTTGCCAATCGAACGCGCCGAAACCGGCAGATATTCGGGACCTAGTTCTCGACGAACACGTACTCGTGCTGGGCGTCGCGAAGCGTCAGCGTTCGCTTGCCGGCCGCCGCCCCCACCACGAGCTCTAACCCGCTGAATCCAGGGAGAATCGTCACGAACGAGGTGGTCCCGTCGGGGTTCGTCTTGCTGGCCATCTCGCTCTTCCACTCGCCAACATCGAACACGACGGGGCCGGCCTTGGTGACCGTCAACGCTCCGAGCACGGGGTTGGAATAACTCGCCGCGAGCTTGCCGGCGGCGTCCGCGCTCGCCGGTGACGTGATCGACTTGCGCTGCACCGCGAGGCTATCGAACAGCTGTTTGGCAGCGGCCGCGACACCCAGATCGGCTTCGGGCCTGCCGTCGAACAGCACCTCGACGAGCTTGCCGCGGAACGCGCTGCGAATGATGTCACCACCGTCGCCGTTCGTCAGGATCACCGCGCCGACGCCGTGCTCTGGCAGCCACATCATGTCGCTGTGAAATCCGAAGATGTCGCCGCCATGGCTGACCACCGTCACGTCCTTCGCGGTGTGAACGATCAGCCCCATACCGTAGCTGCTGTCGGCGGACAGCGCGACCTGCGGGGCGCGACGCGCGAGAAGCGGCTCCTTCGCGATGTAGCGCTTGCCGTTTGGTAGCGCGCCCTCGGCGAGCTCCATCTGGACGTACTTGAGCATGTCGCGCACGGTGCTCCACGCGCCGCCCGCGGGACGCACCGGCAGCACGGACAGGTTGAGCTCCCCCGCAGCCGTTGCGACGCCGGCCTTGCCGTCGATGTCATGCGCGTGCGGAACCGCCGCGTTGCCCTTCCTGCCCTGCTTGAAATCCGACGTGGTCGACGTCATGCCGAGCGGCGCGAACACCCGCGTGCGCATCGCCTCGTCGAAGGCCTTGCCGAGCTCGAGCTTTGGAAACGCGACGCGACCGCCGATGTACCCCGCGGCTGCGGCGAGCGGGTTCGAGTACTGGAACAGCTCGCCGAACTTGCTCGTCGGCTGCATCGTGGCGAGCCCCGCCATCGTGGTCTCCGGCGTGCGGCCCGCGTACTCGAACAGCCACTCCATGTCCTGACGCGGCATCCCGGTGCACGCACAGATCAGGTGCTTCACGAGGACTCGGCTCGTCGTGTCCGGATCACCGAGCTTGAACGACGGCAACAGGCTGGTCGCGGGCGTCTCCCAGGTCAGCTTCTTCTCGTCGACGAGCTTCGCGAGCATCAGCGTCGTGAGTGCCTTCGTGTTCGACGCGATGATGAACTTGGTGTCGGCATCGACCTTCGCGGGCTTGCCGAGCTCGCGAACGCCGAAGCCACCGGCGAACACGACCTTGCCGTTCTGCACGATGCCGAGCGCAACGCCGGGGACGCCGATCGCCTTCTGCGCGTTCTCGACGAACTGGGTGAGCTGCGCGAGGCGAGCCGCATCGATCGGATGCGCTGCCTTGCCCTTGAACGACTCCTCCGAGTGCCCCTTCGGATGCAGCCGGCTGAACATCGTGCCGACCTGGCCACCGCGCTTCTCGGCAACGGCCATCCCCATATCGAAGATCACGACGAGCCAGGCGTCGTTCGCATGCAGCGCATTGACCATGACCATGCGCTTGTCGTTCGGCGACACGATGTACTCGTACGACTGCAGCTGCGACCAGCCCTGCATCGCGGCGCCCGGCGTCGAGAGCTTGAGCGGATAGCGGCGGTCGGGGTTGTACGCAGCCCAGGCGAGGGCGACCGCCTGGTCCGCATTCTTCGCCTGAACGTCGACGAAGGCGACATGTGACCCCGGATCGTCCGGCGGCGTCAGCAGAGTGACCGAGTCGCGCACCGCAAACGTCCAGCCCGCCGGAGCGACGAGCGTGTGGCCGGCGACGGTGGTCTTCGGCGTATCCGCCGCGAGCACCTCCACCACCATGGTTGCCGCGATCGGTTCGGGCGGCACGACCTGCGACGGCGGTTGCGTGTCGACCGAGGTCACCGGCGGCGCGGGAACCGTCACGCTCGGCTTCGACACACACGCGGTCGCGATCAACACACCAGCAAGGAGTCGCATGGCTCGCACACTACAGCGGCCTATGTGGCGACACTACCCACCTCAACTCCATCGTTGTCGTCTACCTGACCAAATTCATGAATCTTGATGGTTTTGACGAATCCTCGAAGATGGTGATGTGGAGCTATCGCGCGGTACCGTCGGCGAACGTTCGTGGGCGATCACGTTAGCGACGCTCGCGCGCCGAGGGTTCAGCGGACAGCTCACCGTGTTCGCGCCCGATCAGAAGCGTTATCCGATCGCATTCGAGC